>JAAWLO010000025.1 GCA_022797935.1 Oscillibacter sp.
TCTCCCCATATCTAAAATGCCGGGAAAGCCCGAAAATACGGGCTATACCGACATATAAGAACTTCTAAAGAGATAATCTAAATTCACCATAAATTTTACATCACAATATAATATTTTCTTGTTTATTGCAAGGATAAGAATTGAGCCAGAATGAATTCCGCCCCATTTTACGATGATTGTTCTAGTTGCTGGGGACTTTTGTGAAATTGCCGAAGTTTATACCCAGCAACACTTCCCTTAAAAGAGACGAGAAAAAGGGACGATTGACGGGACCGGAAAAAGCGATTATAATGATGCCATTACAAATTGGCGGAGGTACTCCAGATATGCGGAAGAAACCCCGGCGGGCCTGTCCCGTCCGAAGTCCTTGAGGCGGCTGGCGCTGTTCGCCGGAGGGTTCTCCCTGGGAATCTTTCTGGCCCAATTCCTGCTGGCCGGCGTTCATTCCCTGTGGGCGGCCCTGGCGGCCCTGCTGGGCGCCTTTGCCTCTCTGGCTCTCCCCTGGAGCTGGAGGCGGCGGGCAATCGTGGTGCTGGCCGCCGTCTCTCTGGGGCTTGGCTGGAACTGGCTCTATACCCGTCAGATTCAGCGCCCCGCCGAAGCGCTGGCGGAAACCGAGGAAATCCGTACCGCTGCCATCTGCGGATACGCCGTCCCCAGCGGCTTCGGAGCCCGGGTGACGGTGCGTCTGGAGGGCGTCCCCGGCAAGGCGGTTCTCTATGGCGGGGAGGACCTGTTGGAGCGGGAGCCGGGCCAGCGGGTTTCCGGTGTTCTCCGCCTGCGGAGCGCCGCCCGCATCCGGGACGAGGATATCACCGCCTTCACCTCCAAGGGAGTCTTCCTCCTGGCCTACGCCAAGAGCCCCCTCACCGTGGAGTCCGGCAATCCGGACAGTCCCCGCTGGTATCCCCTCCGGGCGGCCCGGGCCATGCGGCAGCGGATTGCGGCGCTTTTTCCGGCGGAGAGCGCCGGTTTTCTCACGGCCATTCTCACCGGGGAGCGTGGAGAACTGTCGGAAACGAGCTCTGCCGCCCTGGCGGAAGCAGGGCTGTCCCATTTGGTGGCGGTGTCCGGGATGCACTGCGCCTTTCTGATGGCCCTGGCCGGTTTTCTGCTGCCCAGCCGCCGTTTTCAGGCCTTCTGCGGCATTCCGCTGCTGGCCTTTTACGCCGCGCTCACCGGCGGCAGTCCCTCGGTCCTCCGGGCCTGTGTCATGCTGTCTCTGCCTCTCCTGGCCGTTCCCCTCCGCCGGGAGAACGACGGTCCCACCTCCCTGCTGGCGGCGCTGTTCCTTCTGCTTTTGGTAAATCCCTTCGCCGCAGCCTCGGTCAGCCTCCAGCTCTCCTTTGCCGCTATGGCCGGTCTCCTCTGGCTCGCGCCCCGGCTGTACGGCTGGCTGAAGCACGGTAAGAAGCGGTCCCGGCTCTTCCTGGCTGCCGCCGCCTCCGTCGCCGCCTCCCTGGGCGCCCAAGTCTTCACCGCGCCTCTGGCCGGGTACTACTTCGGCACGCTGGTGCTGATAACCCCTCTGAGCAGTCTTCTCTGCCTGTGGGCGGCCAGCGGCGTCTTTCTTCTGGGCATGGCGGCGGTATGGATCAGCTTTGTTTTTCCGGCTCTGGGAAATCTGCTGGCCATTCCGGCAAACCTGCTGACCCAATTCATTTTAAGAACCGCCGGCCTGCTGGCAAAGATTCCCGGCCACGCCGTCTACTTCGCCAACCCCTATCTGAAATATTGGCTGGCCTACGTCTATCTGCTCTTTGCCGCCGCCTACATTCTCCGGGACAAACGCCGGCGGAAATACCTCCTGGCGTCCGTCCTGGCGGCGCTGTCCCTGGCGGCCACCCTGGAGCTGGGGCAGCGGCTGTATCAAAACGACCTGGACGTTCTGGTTCTGGACGTGGGCCAGGGCCAGAGCATCATCCTGTCCTCCGGCGGCCGCCGTGCCCTGGTGGACTGCGGCAGCGCCAACCGCTGGAAGGACTCCGGGGCGGCTGCCGCCCAGCAGCTTCTCAGTATGGGCTGCAGACGTCTGGACTGGCTCATCCTCACCCACTACGACAGCGATCACGTCTCCGGCATAACGGCCCTGCTGGACCGTCTTCCGGCAGACGTCCTGCTGGCGCCCCGGCAGGCGGAAGACCCGGCCCTTCAGCGGCAGGTACTGGCCGCCGCCAAAGAGCACGAAACCGCCGTCTGTTTCGTGGATGAGGCCCTCCGGCTGGACTTCGGCCTGGGAACTCTGGAGGTCATCCCCTCCCCCGGCCAGGGCGGGGACAACGAGGAAGGTCTGGTTATTCTGGCCGCGGCGGAGAATCACCGCTTTCTCATCACCGGCGACATGAGCGCCGCCTCGGAACGGGCTCTGCTGGAGGCGTATCCCCTGCCGGAGGCAGACGCCCTGGCGGCGGGGCATCACGGCTCCAAATACTCCACATCCCAGGAATTGCTGGACGCCCTCCAGCCGGAAGCGGTCTGCATCAGCGCGGGGTCCAACGCTTACGGCCACCCCGCCCAGGAGACCCTGGACCGTCTGGCCCGGCAGGGCTGCGCCGTATACCGCACCGATTTGCTGGGCACCATTCACCTATGTTGGAACGGGGAGGATTGACATGGCCTATTCGAAAAAAAAATCCGGGGACGAAGCGGCGCTGAAAAAGCTCAAGGCAGACCTGTCCGCCGGAACCCTGGGCAACGCCTACCTCTTCCACGGGGAGGAAACCTACCTGCGGGCCTACTATCTGGAAAAAGTGCGCCGGACCCTGGTTCCCCCGGGCTTTGAGACCTTCAACAGCCACACCCTGGAGGGAAAGGACCTGACGGTTCAGGCCCTGGCGGATATGGCGGAGGCCATGCCCATGATGGCGGAACGGACCCTGATCGCCGTCACGGACTGGGACCTCTTCAAACTGGCGGAGGACCAGCGGAACCGGCTCATCGCCCTGCTGGAGGACCTGCCCCCTTATTGCTGTATCATCTTTGTCTACGACATTCTGGAGTACAAGCCCAACCGGACGCTGAAGAAGCTTTGGAAGGCCCTGGAGACCTATGTGGAAACCGTGGCCTTCCAGCCTCTGGACAATGCCAGCCTTCTGGACTGGATCGGCCGGGAGTTCCGAAGCAGGGGGAAGGACGTGGACCGCCGCACGGCGGAGCACCTGGTATTCACCTGCGGCAGCCTGATGACGGGACTGGTACAGGAAATCGAGAAAGCCGCCGCCTACGCCAAGGGCCCCGCCGTCACCCGGAAGGACATTGACGCCGTGGCGGCCCCGGTGCTGTCCGCGGAAGTCTTCCGGCTCTCCGACGCGGTGCTCCAGGGGAACCACAACCAGGCGGCGGTCATTCTGGGAGACCTCTTGAAGATGCAGACGGAGCCCATCCAGATTTTAGGAGCCCTGGGCAGTCAGATTCGCCGTCTCTGGGCGGCCCGGACGGCTCTGGACAATGGCCGGGACCGGTTCTGGCTGATGGAGCTGTGCGGCATCAAGGAATACCCGGCCAAGCTGGCTCTGTCTGCCGCCCGGCAGACCTCCGCGCAGTGGTGCGCCCAGGCGGCGCGGCAGTGCCAGGAGCTGGACCGGCGGCTGAAAAGCCAGCGGGGCATCGACGGCCCGGGAGAATTAAAACTGCTGCTGGTCCGTCTGGCGGCGGAAAGGCGGCGGCCTTGAAAAAGGTACGGGAAGTCATAGTCGTAGAGGGCCGGTATGACAAAAACACCCTCTCCCAAGTGGTGGACGCCACCGTGGTCACCCTGGGGGGCTACGCGGTGTTCCATGACCGGGAAAAACTGGCCTTTCTCCGCCGTCTGGCGGAAAAACGGGGGCTCATTATTCTGACGGACAGCGACGGAGCGGGTTTTCTTCTGCGGAACTACCTCAAAGGCGCTTTGCCCAAAGAGCAGGTGAAGCAGGCCTACATTCCCGACGTAAAGGGCAAGGAGCGCCGCAAGCGGAAAGGCGGCAAGGAGGGCAAGCTGGGCGTGGAAGGCATGTCTCCGGCGGTTCTGCTGGAGGCTCTGCGCCGGGCGGGGGCCACCTTTGAGGCGGAACTCCCGGCGGAGCCTGGGGAGCCCCTCAGCAAGGCGGACCTCTTTGCCCTGGGGCTCAGCGGCGGAGAGGGCAGCGCGGAACGCCGGCGGGCCCTCTGCCGGCGGCTGGACCTGCCGGAGCACCTGACGGCCAACGCGCTGCTGGAGGCCCTGAATCTGCTTTTCCGCCGGGAGGAACTGGAGGCCCTTTTAGAGGACTTAAATGTACTATAGCACCCTTTCTTCGACGGTATTCGCTAAATTTCGCCAGCATTTCATGCTATGATATTGCCACAAACTGGAAGGGAAGGGTGGCGGCATTGCGGGAACTGTATCTGGGAGAGGCCTCCTGCGGACGCGGGCTGGTGCGGTATTACCTCTTGGCCGAGACGCGGGAGGACTATGAGGAGTCCTATGGCATTCTGGCGGAATCCGGCGGGGAACGGGCGGCGGTACCGAATATTACGGTATCTCAGCGGAGGATTCAGGCACTGGCTGAGGTCCTGATGCGGGGCGCGGTGACACCGCTGACTCTGCGGGATGTCGTGGATGATTGGCTGCTGGAGTGAGCCTCCAACGGCAACATTTACAAAATCTTCATAACTTTTGAGAAAATTCCCCTTTACAAATGGAAGCGTCTGTACTATGATAATCACTGTTAGCACTCCGGAACCTTGAGTGCTAACGGTGATTATGTTTTTTCAATTTTTATATTTTAAGGAGGAATTCCACATGAAACTCACCCCGCTTGCAGACCGCGTCATTCTGAAGATGGTGGAAACTGAGGAGACCACCAAGGGCGGCATCATCCTCACCGGCTCCGCCAAGGAGAAGCCCTCTGTGGCTGAAGTCATCTCCGTGGGCCCCGGCGGCACCGTGGACGGCAAGGAAGTCACCATGACGGTAAAGCCCGGCGACCGGGTCATCACCAGCCAGTATGCCGGCAGCAAGGTCACCCTGGAGGAAGTCGAGTACGTCGTCGTCCGCCAGAGCGATATTCTCGCGATCGTGGAGTAATTGAAAAGAGGGAACATCCCCCTTTCGTTTCCCGCACCCGTGACACCGTCACGGATACCGCCGCCCCAGGCGGCTGGAGTCCCGGCATTCCGGCGGGGGCAGACGGCAAGCCGCCCGCAGGACAAGAGCGGCCGGAAGGTCCGCGATTCCATATTCTCTCTCCGCTCTGGGCGGAGACCCCAGAGGCCCTGCCCCTGGGCCCCGGTGAATGCAGAGGCGCTTTGCTGCCGGCATTCACGGTTTTGATGAAATGACTGCTATTGCTATGGAGGTAGATTGATTATGTCTAAGCTTATTAAGCGCGGCGAGGACGCCCGCAAGGCCCTTGAAACCGGCGTGAACACCCTGGCCGATACCGTCAAGATCACCCTTGGCCCCAAGGGCCGGAACGTGGTTCTGGACAAGAAGTACGGCGCTCCCCTTATTACCAACGACGGCGTTACCATCGCCAAGGAAATCGAGCTGGACGATCCCTTTGAGAACATGGGGGCGCAGCTGGTGAAGGAAGTCTCCACCAAGACCAACGATGTTGCCGGCGACGGCACCACCACTGCTACCCTGCTGGCTCAGGCCATGATCGGCGAGGGTCTGAAGAATCTGGCCGCCGGGGCCAACCCCATCGTCGTCAAGAAGGGCATGGCCAAGGCTGTGGAAGCCGCTGTAGCCGCCGTCAAGGCCCAGGCCAAGACCGTGGACGGCTCCAAGGACATCGCCCGCGTGGGCGCGGTTTCCTCCGGCGACGAGGAGATCGGCAAGCTCATTGCCGACGCTATGGACAAAGTTTCCGCCGACGGCGTGATTACCATTGAGGAATCCAAGACCGCTGAGACCTACAGCGAGGTTGTGGAGGGCATGCAGTTCGACCGGGGCTATATCACCCCCTATATGGCCACCGACATGGAGAAGATGGAAGCGGTGGTGGATGACGCCTATATCCTCATCACCGACAAGAAGATCTCCGTCATCTCCGACATTCTGCCTCTGCTGGAGCAGCTGGTCCAGTCCGGCAAGAAGCTCCTCATCATTGCCGAGGACGTAGAGGGCGAGGCCCTCAGCACCCTGATCGTCAACCGCCTGCGTGGCACCCTCAATGTAGTCTGCGTCAAGGCCCCCGGCTTCGGCGACCGCCGCAAGGAGATGCTGCAGGATATCGCCACCCTCACCGGCGGCACCGTGGTCAGCGAGGAAGTGGGTCTGGAGCTGAAGAGCGCCGACCTCTCCATGCTGGGCCGTGCCCGTCAGGTGAAGGTCACCAAGGAGACCACCACCATTGTCGACGGCGCCGGTGACTCCAAGGCCATCAAGGACCGGGTTGCCCAGATCCGCACCCAGATCAGCACCACTACCAGCGACTACGACAAGGAGAAGCTCCAGGAGCGCCTGGCGAAGCTGGCCGGCGGTGTGGCTGTCATCAAGGTCGGCGCCGCCACGGAGACCGAGATGAAGGAGAAGAAGCTCCGCATTGAGGACGCGCTGAACTCCACCCGCGCCGCTGTGGAAGAGGGCATTGTCGCCGGCGGCGGCACCATCTTCATCAACATCATTCCCGCCGTGGAGGCTCTGCTGGACGGCCTGGAGGGCGACGAGAAGACCGGCGTCCGCATTGTGTCCAAGGCCCTGGAGGCCCCCATCCGCCAGATTGCCGCCAACGCCGGCCTGGATGGTTCCGTGATTCTGGAAAAGGTCCGTTCCGGCGAAAAGGGCTTCGGCTTCGACGCCTATAAGGAAGAGTACTGCGACATGGTGGCCGCCGGCATTGTCGACCCTGCCAAGGTGACCCGCAGCGCCCTGGAGAACGCCGCCTCCGTGGCCGGCATGGTGCTGACCACCGAGTCCCTGGTCGCCGACAAGCCCGAGCCCCCCGCTCCCGCCCCCGCCGCGCCTGACATGGGCGGCATGTATTGATAAGTCACCTGAAATCCCTGGATTTCGGGAGACAGGAATCCCAGTTTACGCCAAACAGAACGTGACGGGAAGTCCGATCCCTATAAACCGGTACCCTCTTCAGGGGGGTACCGGTTTTTGACTGTTCAGGGCCCGCCGGGAAGAACCCGCGTTCCCCGCCGTTTCCCACGGGCCTTTGCGTGTTTGCATTTTATCATCTGGAACGCCTTGACCTTTGCTTAATTGCACAAATTTATGGATGCCAAATAGAAATCTCCACAAAAATCCAGAAAGGCATCGACAATTTATTGAACAGAATTCATAATGCAACCCAAGATGATAACGTCGTCATTTACAAATCCGCGAACCAGATACCCCAGCAAAGGCTTTTGTGCGGCCGCTGTAAAGCCGGTCTGTGCCGCAGAGGCCGGACGGCATGATTTTACCCCAGCGCACCCCTTCTTTTTGGAACATTACAATGTCTGAATACGGGAGGCTGTAAAATGGGAAAGTTTTCAGCTGCTAAAAAAGTAGTACTGGATTATTTTGAAGCGATGGAGGCGTGTTCTCCGGACCAATGTGCCGCGGTTCTGAAAAAGTTTGTCAGCGAATCCTATTTTTTCAGAGGCGTCTATCCCTTTGAGGAGCAGTACGGCGCAGAAGACGTGGCCGCAGCATTCTGGAAACCCCTCAAGCAATCCCTGGGACATATGCAGCGGCGCATGGACGTCTTTCTGGGCGGGTATAACAAATACGGCGATCAGGAAATCTGGGTCCTGAGCACCGGAAACTTCATGGGTCTCTTTGATAGGGACTGGCCCGGCATCAAATCCACCGCGAAAATGAACTGTCTGCGCTACACGGAGTTCCATTGTGTCGAAAAGGGGAAAATTACGAAAACCACCCTGTTTGTGGACATTCTGGGCTTTATGCAGATGGCCGGCGTCAATCCGCTGCCCCCTCAGACCGGCAAATTCTTTGTTTACCCCGGTCCGCGCATGCACAACGGGCTCTTATTTGAGGACGCGCCGGAAGCGGAAGGGCAAAAAACCATGCGCCTGATAAACCGCCTGTGCGCAGAGGAGCCTGAGTACGTGGATGAGCGCGCCGACACGCTTGACTATACAGGCATGACGGAGGGGGAGATCCAGTACATCAAAAACTGCAAACGGTATTTCGCGGACGACATGATTTGGTATGGTCCCTGTGGTATCGGAGCCTCTTACACGCTGCTCCGCTACACAAAACAGCACGCCACCCCCTTTAACGACGGACTTTCCAACTACCGGTTCAACGGACATCTGGTCCGGGTAGCCGAAGGCGAATTTGGAGGCTTCTTCGGCTGGCCCAATCTGACCAACACCCCTGCCGGCGGTTACCTCGGCATGGTGGGAAGCAACCAGCCGGTGAACATGCGGGTTGTGGATGTCTACTGGCGCAGAGGAGACCGTCTGGCGGAGAACTGGGTCTACATTGATTTCTTGTACTGGTTCAAGCAGCAGGGCTTGGATTTGCTGGAGCGCACAAACAGCATCCTCAACCCCTGATCCCCTACCCCGGCAGCAATCACCGGTTCCCTTCCTATCCGGCGGCAGGAACACCGGTCATCGGTCTCCCGTCCGGTGTTCCGCAAGCCTGATAAAACAGGCGGGCAGACAGAGTCCGAAAAACGTCTTCAGAAGTGGTTGGAGTGTATATGGGCAAGCAGCAAGAGAAGTTAGCTACCATCAAAGAAGTCGCGGCCCTGGCGGGAGTATCCCCTGCCACGGTGTCCCGGGCGTTCGATCCGAAATGGGACGGCAAGCTGACGGACGCGACAAAAGAACGGGTCCTGGCGGCGGCGCAGAAGCTCTCTTATTATCCGAATGCCATTGCCAGAAGCCTGCATGTGCGGAAAACCAACATTATCGCCGCCGTCATGGGCACACAGGTTGGTTATTTCTTTGAGGAAACTTTTTTTGAGATCGTAAAAAAGATTCAGAGTACCGGCAGGCAGGTGCTGGTCTTTACTGCGGACCCCGAACAAGGCCTGGAGCGGATTGTGGAACAGGTCCACCAATACCGGGTGGACGCCATCCTGATTATGGCCAGCGCCACTTCCCAGACGATTGCGGAGGGATTCGGCAAGACCAGCATCCCGGTGATTCTGTTTGACCGGATGGTGCAGGCTACCGGCATACCCGATATGTCTTATGTCTGCAGTGACAACCGGATGGGCGCCCGGATCGCAGCGGAATTTCTGATTGAAAACGGCCACCGATATATTGGATATGTATCCGGCGATGCCAGCGGCTCGCAATCCCTTGGGCGCTCCTTCAGCTTCACCAGCCGGGTGGAGGAGCTTGGCGGCGTCCTTGCGGCAAGATACGAGGGCGACTATACGTATCAATCCGGACAGGCTGCCCTGGAACGGTTTGCAGGTCTGCCGAGACTGGACGCGGTATTCTGTGCCGACGATACCATGGCAATGGGTGTAATCGACAGGGCCCGGGAGCTGGGCATTCGGATTCCGGAAGATTTATCGGTTATGGGCTTTGACCATCACTCGGTAGGCCAGTTGAATTCCTACCACTTAACGACCATTGCCCACGCTAAGGAAAATCTGTATCGGGCAATTCTCACGGCTCTGGACCAGGTGGTCGAACATCCGGAAGAAATCGTATCCGCTGTCTATCCTATGGAAATTGTCGTGGGCCGAAGCGTAAAGCTGAAAAACAGAAAACAGCCATAACATCCGCCCAAACGAAGATGCGCGGATAAATGGTTTTTGCCGCCCCATTTACCTTTTGTGCTGATAAATGTCTGTAAAATTTTTTCTTTTTTAAAATGACTCAATGGGCAGTTACCCTTTATCCGCAACTGCCTGATAGACCAAAATTTACTTATTAGACATAATCCTTAAAATAGTCCGTTTCATCTTGATAATCCAGCCATAACTTGAACCAGCCTAAAAAATCCTGTCTTTCACAACAAGGCTGAACCCCGACATCGCTAAAATTCCACACCTCTCCCCGGCATTTTCCTGTCACTATCAAATTGTAGCTTGTACAGCAGCCAGTATCTATCAACTCAAACTCACCTTGATAAACCTTAGTTTCCATTTCTTCACGAATCATACTTTGCGGTCTATCATCAGCTTCCCAAATCCATTCTTCTTCCAATAGAAATGGGTGAGATAAATCTCTTTTTTCGATGTCTACCAAACGGTTGAGCTGAAAACCATCAAGCATATCATCACAGCCATCACCGATTTCTTGTAAAAACAAACGGTATGCTTCCGGCAATCTAATATTGCATTGTTTTTCAAATTGAGAAATTTCTTCTTCCGAAAGAGTCGCTCCCATTTCAATTTCAAGTTCCGCTATTTTTTGTTTCATCCGTTTTACCGCCTCTTTGTATTCGTTCTCCTTGTAAATGGCCATTACAGCACCTTCCTATAAAATTTGATTTGTTACTCTGATGATAGCACATCCAATCTTTGCCCTCAAGCTGCGATTCGTGAAATCGCCAGTGTCCGGCTCCAGCAGCACGAAAAGTAAAAGGGATTTTTTGTCTGATATGATGACGTCATCATATACATGGTCAAACGCTGAATGAGAGAGGAGATGGTTGAATGTATGTTTAATACATCGAAGCAGCTGGAATGGCGCAAAAAGCTGGAACGTTATGTGGACCAGTGCGAACTGAAGGTCCCCGAGGAGGTCGCCAGACTTTTCAAGGAATACACTTTACTGGTGTGGGATTTCAAACTGCTGGGCCGGATTTATGATTTCTACCGTGATGACGCCATCATGTACGTAGAAGACGGTGAAACCGTGGTCGGTGTGGAAGAGGTCGTGGCAAATACTCTGGCCTTCACCGCAGCGGTTCCGGACAACGAGAGTTGGTTCATTGACATCTTCGCGGAGGGCGACCCGGAACGCGGATATTATTTCATCCAATCCACCCGCTGTGTAGGCACAAGCACCGGTCCCAGCAAATTGGGCCCCGGGACCGGAAGGTCCTTGTCCGAGGGCGGCCGGGACTGCATCGGCCTTTGCGAGTGCCATGTGGAGAACGTGGACGGCAAGTGGAAGATCACAGAAGAGTGGATGGTCCGCAGTGACCGGGCAATTGGATACGTCATGGACCCCGCCGCGCCGCCGCTTAGCTTTGACGGGCCCGTCCATGTGATGCCGGAGGAAACCGTCCCCTACCGCGGCTGGAAGGAGCCGGAAAACGAGGCTCCGCAGGAACCGGAGGAAAAGCGGGACCCCAGCGCCGCGACTTGAGACAGGAAGGAGTGTCAGAACAATGGATACTACAGATATCTTTGCCGCAGAAATTCAGCAGCTGAACGACCGTGTGGACCATGCGGACATCCGCACCAATGAGGATGTGCGCCGTTTTATCAGCGACATCACCAAGCTGATTTATGACTATAAAATGATCGGCCGCATCTACGACTTCTATCTGGAGGATGTCGAATACCACAAGCAGAACAAAGTCATCTTCACCAATGTGGAAGACGTCGTCCGGAATGTAGCCGAATTCTCCGCAGCATTCCCGAATCTGAAAACCCACATAGAGAACATCATTGTCTACAAGGTGCACGACGATTTCTACAAGGTCTCCAAGCGGCTGCACTACTGGGGAAACAACTACGGCGTCAGCAAATACGGCCCTCCCACCGGCAAAAGCCTGGGGAACAACTGCCTGAGTATGAGCCTGCTGCATCTCAAGCGCATCGGCGGGCAATGGAAAATTACCTTCGAGATCAACAATGACAGCGAGCTGTGGCTGGAGCGTGTGCAGACCTCCGCCCCGGCCAGTCTCTGACAGCGGAGGGAATACCATGCTGAATATTTCCCTGAACCTGGAAAACCGGAAACGGATGGAAGCCTATGTAGACCACTGTGAGCTGAAGACGCCGGAAGAAGTAGCCCGCCTGTTTCTGGAATATACGCTTTTGATCTGGGACTACCTGCTGGTGGGGCGCATTGCGGATTTTTATCGGGATGACATTGTGATGGAACACGCCAATGGCCTGACCATTCAGGGCATCCAGAATGTTTATGCCGGTACTCTGAGCGCGGTGGCCGCCTGCCCCCAGGATAATGAAACCATTTTTGTGGATATCTTCGCGGAGAAGCATCCGGATGGCAGCTACAGCTTCATCCAGGCAACCACAGCCTACCGGCCCAGTGAGCACAATGGGCAGCCTTATCAGGTCCCAGAGGGGAAAATCGTACCGGACGGGCAGAACGGCTCGATTGGTCTTTGCGAGTGTCTGGTAAAGCAGGTTGACGGCAAATGGAAAATCGTGCGGGAATGGCTGGTGCGTTCCGCCGCAGGCCAGCCCCAAACGTGACCGCGTGTAAAAAGGCAGAACTAGATGGGGGGATTTCTTGGTGTCTGAAATCAGTCTCAAACATATCGGGAAACGATATCCAAACGGCGTAAAAGCGGTGAACAATGTATCCGTGGATATTGCGGACGGCGAATTCGTTGTGCTGTTGGGTCCCTCCGGCTGCGGCAAGTCCACGATTCTGATGATGCTGTCCGGTTTGGAGGAAATCAGCGAAGGCGACCTGTTGATCGACGGCGTCCGCGTCAACGAGATGACCCCAAAGGAGCGGGACATTGGTCTGGTATTTCAAAGCTATGCCCTGCTGCCGAATATGAATGTTTACGACAACATTGGCTTCGGCCTGACCATCCGCAAAACGCCCAAACGGGAAAAAGATGAAAAAATCCGGGAGACCGCCCGCATGCTGGGCCTGGAAGACCTGCTGGACCGGAAGCCGAAACAGCTCTCCGGCGGGCAGAAACAGCGGGTTGCCATAGGCCGATGCATTGTGCGGGAACCCAAAGTATGTCTGTTTGACGAACCGCTTTCCAATCTGGACGCAAAGCTTCGCGTGCAGATGCGCAAGGAGCTGATCCGCCTCCACAAGCGCCTGAACGCCACCATTGTATACGTCACCCACGACCAGGTGGAAGCCATGACCATGGCCACCAAAATCGTGCTGCTGAAAGAAGGCGAGGTGCAGCAGATCGGAACGCCGGAGGAAGTCTTTCAGCGGCCCGCCAACCTGTACGCGGCGGAATTCATCGGAAGTCCCAAAATCAACATCTTCCCCGCCGTATTTCAGGACTCCGCCGGGGGCGGCGTGCTGACGCTGGAAGACGGCGCCGCTCTGCCGGTTCCGCCCGTCCAGGCAGAGCGTCTCCGCCAGGGCGGCTGGAGCCACCAACCCCTGCTGCTGGGCATCCGTCCCGACCGGATCTCTCCGAACAAGGGCCCGGCCGGCGCCGCCGCAATTCACGGCGAGATCAAGCTGGTGGAAATGATGGGAACGGAAAAATACATCTACTTCCAGTATGGTTCCCAAACGGTGACCGCAAAAACCACGGAAGAGGGATACAATTTTGACAGCCATACCAGCTTTCTGATCAATCCTGCCGGGCTGGTTCTCTTCTCTCCCGAAACCGGGCAGCGGATTGATGTGTAACCCATACAGAACATAAAAAAACAGGAGGACACGAACATGAAAAAGAGGCTTTGCGTGCTGCTCGCCATGCTGATGCTGCTTTCGGTTCTGTCTGACTGCGGCGGCCAGAACAGCGGAAATTCCGATACTGGAACGGCAGAGGTGACCGAAGACGGCAAAATCGTTCTGCCCGTCTCCGGCACGGAGATTGACGCGTCCATATTTGAAAATCCCCAGAACATGACCTTCGCCATGGTCCGCAGCGGCGGCACGGACGAAGTCATTGAGATTTTTGACCGTCTGGCGGAAATTCCCCATCTCAGCACAGCCTACAAGTACTTTGACGCCGCGGAACTGGATACGCAGATGAACCTGGCTCTGACTGCGGGAAAAGAGAGTTCCCCCTATGAGATGTTCCGCATTTCCCTTCGGAATTACCGGGATTTTTCCGCCAAGGGCCTGCTGCTGCCCGTAGAGGACTACATGGAGAAATATGAGAGCAGCTATGATTTCGCGGACATCCCCCAATCCGTGTGGGAGCCGCTGAAAGAGATGGGGCCGGTCAGCGGCATTCCTCTGACGGTAAATGTTCAGCACCTGTTCTACCGCACCGATCTTTTTGACCAGTATCATCTGGAGCCGCCCGCCACGGTTGACGAATGGATTGCCGTCTGTGAAGCCCTGAAAGATATTCCGGAAATTGAATACCCCATGGCCATGTGCGCCGATAAGGGCAACGGCGCGGCCACGGAGTTTGTCAACATGATGTACGGTGCGGACGCGGACTTTTTTGACGAGAATGAGTACCCGATCTTCAACCAGGCGGAGGGTGTCGCGTGTCTGGAAAAGCTGATTACGCTGGCCTCCTATTGTCCGCCCGGCGTCACCAGCGCCACCAATGACGACACCATGGTTCTGATGCAGACCGGCAAAATCGCCCTGATGAATACCTGGGCCTCCCGCGCCTCCTACATGGATGATCCCACGGTCTCCGCCGTGGTGGGCAGGGTGGGCTATTCCGCCGCGCCGCTGCACGCGGAGGGTAAGTACCCCTATGCGAATCTGTCCACGGATTACATGGTCATTCCCGCCAACATCAAGGGGAACCACGAGGCCGCCTTTCTGGCACTGGCGGAAATGACCTCAGAGGAAGCTCAGACTTATTACATGAAAAACTCCTTCATCTCCCGCACCAGCCCCGTAAACAAGAACCCCGAGCTGCTGGAGGACATGCCCAACGCCAAGGCGGTTTCTGACACGGTGGCCGCCGGTGCTCAGGTTGGCCGTTATCACCCCGGCTTCGGCCCCTGCTGGTCCATCATCAGCACCTACGTTGCTATGGCGCTGGACGGCGAGATGACCGCCCAGGAAGCGCTGGACCAGGCCGCGGCGGAGTCCGTTATTGTTCTGAAGGACGCGGGCATTTTGAAATAACCCATTTTCAGCCGGAAAGGGCAGGTCGAGAAGTATGAATATGACCAAGCGCGAATTCGCGATTTTCTCCGCACCCAGTATGATCTTGATGGTGGCTCTGATGGTCATTCCGCTGATGGTCACGATTGTATTGAGCTTCTGCACCTACAACATGGGTGAAGTGCCGCGCTTTGTTGGATGGAATAACTATGTGAACCTTTTCACCAACAGTCCCCGCATGTGGAACGGCATCCGTTTCAGCCTTGTGATTACCGCGGTAAACGTGGTGGTCCGCGCGGTGTCCGGCACAGCCATTGCGCTGATGCTGTACAGCGTCACCAGCCGGGGCTTCCAAAAACTGATTATCGGCGGCGCGCTGATTCCCTTCTCCATCACCCCGGTGGTGGCGACCATGATGTTCTCCATGCTGTTCAAGGATCCGTTTGGCCTGATTCCCTACCTGCTGTCCCTGGCGGGCATAGAAATCTCCTGGTTTGCCTCGGAACTGCCGGCGCAGGCATTGATTATCATCCACTCCCTGTGGGGCGGCCTTCCTTTCACGGTAATTACCCTGTACTCGGGACTCCTGGCCATGCCGCTGGACCCGCTCAAAGCGGCTGAGGCGGAAGGGGCGTCCCTGTGGCAGAAGATACGCTATGTAATCGTGCCCTATCTCTCGCCGCTCCTGGTCTTCAATACCATGACGGCGATCATGGCCGTATTCCGCACCTATGACAGTGTGGCCGTCATGACGAAAGGCGGCCCCGGCATCTCCACGGAGACCATCCAGTTCTATAACTACCAGATAGCATTTGCCCAGAAGAACATCGGCCAGGGCTCCGCAATGGCCATCTTCTCCATTCTATGGATTTTCCTGTTGATGGCTCCCTTTATTTACAGGATGTATCGCGAGCAGCTGGACAAGTGAGCGGGAGGAGTGCATGTGGATATTTCGGTAAAGAAGCGCAAAAAGCGCATCACCAAGGCTCTGCTGATTGCCGGCCTGCTGCTGTTCTTCCTTGTGAATGTATTCCCCTTTTTCTGGCAGGTGCGGATGTCTTTCATGTATACGATTGACGCCATCACCATGCCGCCGAAGCTGCGCTTCCCTCCCACGCTGGAGTATTACCGGGAAGTCCTTCACGACAGAATGTTCCGCAGCGCCTTTTTCAATACCATGCTGATTTCTCTCACCAGCGTGCTGATTTCCATTGCCGTGGGCGCGCCGTTTGGATACGCGCTCTCCCGTTTTACAAGCGGCGGCAGCTTTGGCCTGCTGGTGGTGTCTCTGATCTTCCGCGCCCTGCCGGGCATGGTATTTATTATCCCCTACTATTACATCTCCATGAACATGGGCCTGTATGACACACCCCTGCTGCTGATTCTGATCACCACGGCAACCAACCAGCCCTTCACGGTCTGGATGCTGCGGAGCTTTTTCATCACGATCCCAAAATCGCTGGATGAAGCCGCTATGGTGGACGGATGCAGCCGCTTCCAGGCCTTTTTCAAGACGATTTTCCCCATCATGGGCCCCGGCGTAGCCACTACGGCAATTTTCACCTTCCTCTCCGCGTACAATGAATTTATGCTGGCACAGGCGCTGACCAGCACACAGGCTATGACGCTGCCTGTCATGGTCTCGCAGCTGACCACCGAAAATATCCGTTACTGGTCCGTCTCGGCGGCCTCCAGCGTGGCCATTGCGCTTCCTGCGGTTCTCGTGACGCTGGTCATGCAGAAATATCTGGTCAAAGGCATGACCAATGGAGCCGTAAAGGAATAACCAGCCTTTTCGGACTGTATACAGCTTATAGATAGGGGTGCGAGCGGTCATGTCAAGTATCGAGTTTCAACATGTTCGAAAGCAATACGGCCATAACCGGAAAGCCGTGATTGAAGACATCAGTTTCGAGGTTCGCGAAAACGAATTTCTGGTTTTGGTTGGTCCCTCCGGCTGCGGCAAGACCACGACGCTTCGCATGATCGCGGGCCTGGAGACCATCACCGCCGGGGAACTCTATATCGGGGGGAAACTTGTGAACAAACTCCCCCCGAAAGAGCGGAATCTTGCCATGGTATTTCAAAACTACGCGCTCTATCCGCACCTGGATGTGTATGGAAACCTTGCCTTCGGCCTCCGTATGCAGAAACGAAGCGAAGAGGAAATCCGCCGGAAAGTGGAAGAAGTCAGCCGCATTCTGGAGCTGGACGCCCTGTTGGACTGGAAACCCGGCGAGTTGTCCGGCGGCCAGCGGCAGCGTGTGGCGCTTGGCCGGGCCCTGCCCGTGAGACGGAAATCATTCTGATGGATGAGCCCCTGTCCAACCTGGACGCAAAACTCCGCGTGCAGACCCGGGGGAAAATTCTGGAGCTGCACAAGCAGTTGAAGCGCACGGTGGTTTATGTGACCCACGACCAGGTGGAAGCCATGACCATGGGGGACCGCATAGCCGTGATGAACGGCGGCGTAATCCAGCAGCTGGACATGCCCGAGAACGTGTACCGCCGCCCGGTGAATAAGTTTGTAGCGGGCTTTCTCGGCACGCCGCCCATGAATTTCCTGGACGCCGTCCTGGTTCACAGTCCGGAGGGCCTGCAGGCCAACTGCGGCGAGGCGCTCTCCCTGGTTCTGCCGGAGCGTGTGCTGCTTCCGGACGTGCTTGCCCGAGCTGGCCAGGAAGTCGTCCTGGGCGTGCGCCCGGAGGGCTTCCAGGTTGTTGAAACCCCCGAAACGCCCGTCGATTTCACCGCCGCAGTCAGCGTTGTGGAAATTCTGGGGGTGGAGCGGCTGGTCACCGCCAGTGTCAACGGCCAGGAATTCACCGCCAAAATCGACGTGGAAGTCCCGGTGAAAACCGGAAGTACCATCGGATTTACCATCAACAAACATAAGATTCACATATTTGATAAAGAAACCGAACGCAACATCTCGCTGAAATAGCCAAAACAGGAAGGTATACCCGCGAGCACCAGCGCGGTGGAATCGCTCAAGAATACGAACAAGGAGGAACTCGCTATGGGATTTGTAGTGCCGGCCTATACCGCGCCGGATTTCACCTGCCCCGGCCTCGCAAACGCGCCCAACGCGAAGACGCAAGCCGCCGGGATGGACGGCGTGGCGCCTGACGGGTACCACAGCACCTCGATGTACCCGGAATATTTTAAAATTGCCGGGGAATGGGTCCTGGCGGCGGAGAGCCGGATGGACAGTGCCGTTCTTCTGCGGCCGGACGGCCGTCTGGATGTGGCAGAGCTTCGGAACATCCGCCGGGGCGACCTGGTTCTGCTTGGCCGGACGGAGTGCGGAGAAGAGGGCATCTATGTCCACACGGACGGCTTTGTACAGCCAGAAACCCAGGAGGACCGCTTTGCCTTCCGCACGGGACGGTCCCGGGAGACCGCATATTCCCGGGATTATGACGATCTCTACCAGCTGCTGCTGCATGAACGGGACCACGGGAATATTCTTTGGGTGATGGGCCCTGCCTGTGTCTTTGACTCGGACTCCCGCGCGGCTATGCAGAAGCTGGCGGAAAACGGATTCGTAAACGGCCTGCTGGCGGGCAACGCCCTGGCCACCCATGATTTGGAAGCGGCCTATCTGCGCACGGCATTGGGACAGGACATCTATACCCAGCGCCTCCGGCGGAATGGCCACTACAACCATTTGGACACCATCAACGCCGTGCGCGAATGCGGGTCCATTCCGAATTTTATCGAACAGGAACACATTTCAGACGGCATCCTGTATGCCTGCGCAAAGGGTCAAATCCCCTTTGTGCTGGCAGGTTCCATCCGAGACGACGGCCCCCTGCCGGAAGTCATTCCCGATGTCTATCAGGCCCAGACCGCCATGCGGGCCCTCGTCCGGAAGGCAACAACGGTAATCTGTCTGGCCACGCAGCTGCACACCATTGCCGCCGGAAATATGACGCCCTCCTTCCGCGTTGTGGACGGAACCGTAAGACCTGTCTACCTGTACACGGTGGATATCTCGGAATTTGCGGTCAACAAACTGCGTGACCGGGGAAGTCTGAGTTCGGTCAGCCTGGTCACGAATGTGCAGGACTTCCTCGTCAATGTAGCCAAGGGCCTCGGGGTATATTAACCCCGGCTTATGGAGGCCGGAATCATCGGGCCAGATGTTTTTGCTTTCAGCGTGCTCTTTTCCTTATTTCTTTTCCTTTCTTCATGGGAGAACCGGCGTCCATCCGGACACCGGTTCTCTCATATTATCGAACATGCGGTTTCCGCCGCTAAAGGCTGTGTACAATCTCCGCACAGGCCCGGATTTCCGTCTCATCCGTCCGCCAGAGCTGGTACTCTGGCAGGCCGGGCAGGCCCATGGAAACCGCAGGCCTGCGGTACCGCATTCCGCTGTCCACCGGTTCCCCCCGGCCGCTGGTATGAAAGGTCCGGACGCCGGTCCGGGCAGAAAGCTCCCGGATATTTTCCTTCCGGACACCGCCGCCGGCCATAATCTCAAGCCGTCCCGCCGCCCGCTCCCGGACTGCCCGCAGGGTCTCCGCTCCGGTCAGGGCGTCCTTTTCCTGGCCGGAGGTCAGGATGGTCCGGCAGCCCAGGCGCACGGCCGCCTCCAGGGCTTCCACCGGGTCCCGGGTCATGTCAAAGGCCCGGTGCAGGGTGACTTCCAGCTCCCCAGCGCCCTCCAACAGCCAGGCCATGGCCGTTTCATCCACGGTTCCCTCCGGCGTCAGGACGCCTGTCACTACGCCGTCCGCCCCCAACTCGCGGAACTGCCGGATTTCCTCCCGCATCTCCTCCAGTTCCTCCTCTGCATAAAGAAAATCACCAAAGCGGGGCCGGATGAGGACGTTGATCCGAATGGGGCAGGCCCGCCGGACCTGCCGGAAGAGGCACGCGGAGGGAGTCGTCCCGCCAATGGAGAGGTTGGCGCAGAGCTCCAGCCGGTCCGCGCCTCCCCGGCAGGCGGCAAGCGCGGAGGCGTACGAGTCCACACAGGCTTCCAGCAGGCTCATACCGTCCCTCCCAATTCCCGCAGCAGTCCCTGGCAGCCCTCCAGAATATCCTGGTAGGCCGTCTCAAAATCCCCGCTGTACCAGGGGTCCTTTACCTCACTGGACTTGCGCAGGCCCTCTTTGAGAGAATCCGCGTACTCCAGCAGAAGGTGTATCTTCCCCTCCGGGTCCCCGCCGCAGATGCGGTGCAGGTTCCGCAGGTTGGCCCGGTCCATGCCAAGCAGCAGGTCCCAGGCGTCATAATCCTCCCGCCGGACCTGCCGGGAGATTTTTCCGGTGCAGCCAATGCCGTGTTCCGCCAGCTTGCAGCGGGCCGGCGGATAGACAGGATTGCCAATCTCCTCCGTGCTGGTGGCGGCGGAGGCAATGTGGAACCGCTCTTCCAGCCCCGCCTTTTTTACCAAATCCTTCATCACAAATTCCGCCATGGGACTGCGGCAGATATTGCCGTGGCAAACGAACAAGATATTCATACTTCAAAACCCCTTGAAGCCTTCAAATTTGCTTTGCAGCAGGCGCTTCTATCATACCACATCCGCTTCTGCCTTTCCAGTCCCTTCATTCTGCCAGGAAATGCGCCCCCAGGCTCTCTGTACGCTCCAAAGCGGCGCGGGTTACGCTCTCCGCGGTAAACAGCAGGTTCCGCAGCTCCACCCAGGCCTTGAAATCCCCCGGACGGCGGAGGGAAAACGCTTTCTCCATTGCCGCCAGCTCTTCCAGAGCCTCCTCCATGCCCGCTTTCGTCCGCACTACCGATACCTGACGCCACATGACCTCCCGCAGGCGGCGCTTGAGGTCGGAAAGCGTATCCTCCCCCATCTCCGGATATCCAGCGGAAGCCCGGGCCTCCGCCGCCGGAGTGATAACCGGTTCCGCCTGCCCCGCCGCGTATCCGGCGGCACTCCGCCCGGCGGCATGGCCGAACAGCACGGCTTCCGTCAGGGCGCTGCCCGCCAGACGGTTGGCCCCGTGCAGGCCTCCGGTGACCTCGCCGCAGACGTAGAGGCCGGCCACATCCGTCCCGCCGTCCCGCCGCAGGGGAATGCCGCCCATAAAGAAATGAGCCACCGGCCGGACCAGCATCGGCGTTTCCGGGTACTCCCGCCGCATCCGGGCAATGTTGGGGCACTCCCGTTCCAGATAGTCCCCATCACAATCGGAGAGGTCCAGATAGGCCCCTTCCTGACCGTAAAGAGCACGGGCCACCACATCCCGGTTTTCCAGCTCCTTCTTCGGATACTGGGGACAGTCCATGAACCGCTCTCCCGCCGCGTTGCGGAACACCGCCCCATGCTCAAAAATATCCGGGAAAATATCTGCCCGCTGCGGAGAGCAGATCCGGTAGGGATAAAACTGTACAAACTCCATATCCCGCAGAGGCAGGCCGCAGCGGGCAGCCATGCAGTAGCCGTCGCCGGTGACGTCGGAGGTGTTGCTGGTGGCGGCATACACATTGCCTCCGCCGCCGCAGGCCAGCACCACCGCCTTTGCGGGATAGAGCACCTGCTCTCCCTCCGCCAGGGCCAGCACGCCCTGAATCCGCCCATCCTCCGCCAGCAGGTCGCAGACGGTAACGCCGTCCTCGATTTGGATGGAGGTATGGCTCTCCAGATACGCCCGCAGAGCCTGCGTCAGAATCCGTCCTTGTTTGGGTGCGCAGCAGGCCAGGTAGTCATACGCGCCCTCCCCCTCCGGCAGTGTGCGGTAGTGCAGGGGCAGGCCGTATTCCTTCAGGGCCTCCATGGCGGCAGCGGCCTCGTCCACGAAAAACGCGGCGGTATCCGGGTCCTGTATGCCGCCGGAGGAGGCCTGAAACCGGCTCCGGTAATCTTCCCGCAGTCCCGGCGCCCCCGGTGCGAAACGGTGGACGGACATGGCCACCACGGAGTTTCCCGAGCCCCCGGCCCGGCCTTTGCTCAGCAGGGTAACCGCCTGCCCCGCCTTCCAAGCGGCCAGCGCCGCGTACATGCCGCTCAGTCCTCCGCCGATTACCAGCACCGGCGCGGACGGTTTTCGAATTCGCATACACTACCTCCCGTATTTTTTCCGGACAGCGCATACTCGCGCCGCAACGCACGGCGCGAGTATCCGGTCTTTTTTCGATTTTATAGCCAGCGCAATTGAAAAGAATCCAAGGGATTCTTTTCAACAAACCGCCGCTCAGGCGGCGGTTTGAGCCGCAAAGCGGCTGCCTGCGCACGACTGCATAGGAAACGCAAATCGCTCCGCGCATCGGCGGACCCAGGGTCCGCCGGCCGAAAAGGAGTTGTGACTCCTTTTCAACTGCGTTGACCATATCAGAATGCTGTTCCCAGCAGCGCCTCCAGTGCCGTTTCACAGGAATAGCACTCAAAGCCGTAGTTGACCTCCATAAGGGAGATTCCGTATTCATGTTCCTTCTGGCTGGTGGAATCGGTTCCGTCCAGGGCAATGGCCACATGATATCCCCGGTAGAAGGCCTCAATCGCCGTCTGTGCCACGCAGACGTCCGTACGCCATCCGGCGAAGAGCAGACGGCGGACATTCAGCATATCCAGCACGCTTTGCAGGTCCGTGTGGATGAAGCCGTTGAACAGGTTTTTCTGCACCACAAAATCACAGGGCTGCGGCGCTACCTCCTCAATGATCTGGGACCCGTAACTCCCCTCCAGCATGTGGTCATTCCAGAGGAGCAGCTCCGCGTCATCCTCCTTATGGCAGTCACAGACGTAGATGACCGGGACGCCCCGCCGGCGCGCCTCCGCAAACAGCGCCTTCAGCCGGGGCAAGATGTTCAGAATCCGCTTGCAGGAAAGGGCCCCGCCGGGCAGAATATCGTTCTGCAGATCAATGGCCACAACCGCCAGACGTCCCTCCGGCTCCGCCTCCCGCTCCTGGGCGGACAGCGCGGCGTTCAGCCCCATCTGCGCCCGGCGGTACTCCGCCAGACGCATTTCCACATACTCCAGCTGGCGGCGCATGGCCGCCTGCACCTTCTCCGGCGGCGCGTCCAGCAGTTCCCCGATTTCCCGGAGGGAGAATTTCAGCCGGCGGAGATACTGAATCCGCCTCAGCCGCTCCAGCGTCTCCCGGCTGTAGAGGCGGCGTCCGGACTCCGAGCGGGCGGAGGGCCCGCAGAGGCCAATGGCCTCGTAGTGGCGGATGGCCTTCTGGGACAGTCCGGTCCGCTCCGCCGCCTCTCTGATGGAAACCATGCAAACCTGCCGTTCTCTGCTCAAAACTTCGCAATCACCTGGCCGCTGTCGGAAACCGCTCCAAAATGAGTCGCAATATCCCATAGGGTGGACGCCTGCTCCCGGGGACCCGTGGCCCGGACGCAGTCCTCCGGCACCACCACATTATAGCCCAGGAAAAAGGCGTCGTGACAGGTGGAGCGGACGCAGATGTTAGTAACCACGCCGGTGACAATCACCGTCTTTACCCCCAGCTCCCGCAGAATCAGGTCCAGGTCCGTCTGGAAAAATCCGCTGAACCGGCGCTTTTTCACGCAGTAATCCTCCTCTGCCGGGGCCAGCTCCGACACCACCTCCGCGCCCCAGGTGCCGTCAATGCAGTGGGGCGCCCGCTTGTCAAACTCCCGGTCGTACTTGCCCGGGCGGTGGCAGTCGTTGACATAGATAATGGGACAGCCCCGGGCCCGTCCCGCGGCAATCAGCGCGGCAATGGGACCATAAACCTCCGCCCCTTCCTTCAGCACCATGCTGCCGCCCTCCTTGCAGAAGTCGTTCAGCATATCCACGATGAGAATGGCCGGCTTTTCCAGGGTAAAGCTGCTGCCATCCTTCACGAAACACTCCGCAAATCCTTTTTCAGACATCACGCGCAAACCTCCTCATCTATTTTTCTGGACGAGCGCCACAGCGGCCTTCACCAGGAACGCCGCCGCCACGCAGTTCACCGCCGGCAGGCCAATCGGAATATAGGAGACCAGGAATCCGGCAATCCAGGCGGCAAACCCGCCCCACTCCACCTTCGGCAGCGGCTGGCTGTCCAGGCCGGGATAGCCCTCCCGGAACCGGAACAGGAAGTCCGCCAGAATCACGCCCACCAGCGGCGGGACGGTGGAGGACAGGAAGTTGATGTAGGCGCCGAACATATCGTAAAAGCCAATGCAGGCCAGCAGGATGCCGGCAATGCCGAACAGCAGAACCAGCCGCTGGCGGGGCATCCTCAGGGCGCTGCTGAGGGTCATGGACCCGGAGTAGACACAGCCCTGGGCGGTGGACCAGATGTTGAGCACCATGGCCAGGAAGGCGGGACCCAGCAGGCCCTGAATCGCCAGCACGCCCATGATGTCCGGGGTTCCGGTGGCCAGCGCGCCGATGGCCCCGAAGAGCACCATGAAGGAGTTGCCCACCATAATGGTGATCACCATCACCACAACCGAGGTCTTGATGTTTTTGGCAAAGCGCATGATGTCCGGGGTGAACATGACGGCTCCCACCGCGTAGGACCCCACTCCCAGGGACACCGCCTGCGCAAAGGTCAGGGTATCCGTGGTGACCATCTCCCGCATTCCGGCCACGCCGCCGCAGCTTCTGACGGCCAGCACCATGGAAATCACGCCGAAAATCAGGATGACCGGCACGGCAATATTGCTGAGAATGGACATCCACTTTGTGCCGTTCCGGGCGGTGAAGGTCATGCCCAGTCCGCCCAGAACCGCAATGGGGAGAATGGGCAGGGCGGGAATCAGCGCGTTGGCGGAGGACCCGATCAAATACGCGTCAATGGAGAACCAGCCAATGGTGGTCACCGCCACAATTACCACCGGCACCCAGGTACCCGCCTGTCCGAAAGAATACTTGCTCAGCATTCCGAAGGACAGTCCGCTTTTGGCGGCAATCGCTCCCACAATGCAGGAGAGTACCGTCAAAATCACACTGCTCACGAGGATGGCCCATAAGGCCTGCTGGAAATTCAGCGCAACGCCGATATTTCCGCCCGCCTGCATACTGGTGACCACGAAGACGTAGCCCAGTGAGATCACCAGCACGGTCATGAAGGATTTCCGCTGGTCCAGGGGGACACTGCTATGGCTGAACTCATCGCCCTGCGCAGCGCCGGTCTTTTTGGTTTCGTCCATAATGTGCGTCCTTTCTCCGTTACTGAATTTTCAGAACCTGTCCGGAGCAGGATTTCCGAATGGCCTCATTATAGACAAAAACTGGTGATTTGCCAAGTAACGCCCTCTCCAAAGGGCTTCCCCTGGGGGAACTTTGCATCCAGCGTTTTTGTGAAAACCGCCCAACGCCTTCCCGGAAAACCCCGGCACATTTGGAGAAAATACCCCGCCGCCAGCCACCCTCCCCAAACCGCTTTCCGCTTTCGATACACCGGCGGCCGTTTCCAATTGATTATAGAAAATTCTCCCCGCCCTGTCAATTGCCGCCATGCACAAACGTCCGGAAATCCCCTTGGATTCCCGGACGCCGCTTTCCCCCGGCGCTTACTGCGCCTTG
Organism: Oscillibacter sp.; assembly: GCA_022797935.1. Lineage (GTDB taxonomy): Bacteria > Bacillota > Clostridia > Oscillospirales > Oscillospiraceae > Oscillibacter. The sequence continues at coordinate 25,283 of JAAWLO010000025.1, forward strand.
TCCAAAACCTCCGCGAAAACCTCCGCCGGGAACGCGCCGGTCTTCCGGCCGAACTCCTCTCCCTGCTTCAGGAATACCACGGTGGGAATATTCATCACGCCGAAGCGCCGGGCCAATGCCGGTTCCTCGTCCACGTTCACTTTGGCCACCAGCACCTTGCCATCGTACTGTTCCCCCAGGGACTCCATCACCGGGCCCAGCATCTGGCAGGGACCGCACCAGGAGGCCCAGAAATCCACCATTGCCAGCGGCGCGGCCTCCATCAGCCCGTCAAACTCCTCGGTCTTTACATGTCTTACTGCCATTGTTTCAGTACTCCTTTCTTTTTCTGTCACGCAACGGCGTGCTCAGGAAACATAGGCCGCGGCGGAAAGCCCGGCGATCTGTCCCTCTCCCAGGGCCTTGGAAATCTGCAGCGGTCCGCCGGTGCAGTCTCCGGCGGCAAACACGCCGGAAAGATTCGTGGCCATACTCCGGTCCACCACCACGCTGCCCTTCTCCACCGCCAGACCCGGCAGCAGATTCCCCGGGGCCACGGCGGGCCGCAGAAGAAATACGCCTTCCACCGGCTCTTCCACGCCGTTCACCCGCACGGCCTCCACCTCATTCGCCCCCAGAATCGCGGCAGTTCGGGGCCGGTCGTAATAGCGCACGTCACAGCCGATTTCCTCCAGAAAAGCGGCCTCCTTCTTGGCGGAGACACTGTACCCCAGCACCGCCACCTTCCGTCCCCGGTAGAGCATTCCGTCACAGGTGGCGCAGTAGCTCAGGCCGCGGCCCAGCATCTCCGTCTCTCCCGGCAGGGGCTTGCCCCGCACCGCGCCCGCCGCCAATACCAAGGCCCGGCCCTGGACCATGCCGCTTCCGACACTGACATACCAGTCCTTCCCCGATGGAAGGGCTCCCTGGGCCTTTCCCTCCTGGAATTCCACCCCGGCAGAGGCGGCGTGCCGCCGCAGCTCCGCCAGAAGCTCCTGGCCGGAACGGCCCGGCAGACCCAAACAGTTGTCAACCCGCTCCGCCCTCCAGAGGGGGCTCTCCTCCAGCGGATTGGAGATGACCAGCACCTTCTTTCCCCTGGCCCGGACATTCAGCGCCGCCGACAAGCCCGCCGGCCCGCCGCCTATGACCAAAACATCTGTCACGCCCTTGCTCCTTTCCCATTTTAATCATTTTATGTTCCTAGTATACCGCACTCCCGTCATTTTACAGCCGCAATTGCAACAGATTTACAAAGATTTCCCAAGCCCCGGCTTTCTCTTCCGGCGTGGTTTTCTTGCGCTGCCCCGTTGCTTTTCTGGGAGAAGTCTGGTAAACTGAAGGGGAACCGGCCCGCCAGGCTCTGGCAAACCGGTTCCCTATATTCGAAAAAGCGGCGGCGCCCAGGGGCGGACGCTGCGCGGAGTTGGGGCGTCTCGCCGCTTGGGCTATACTATGCGGGGTTTCGGTCCTTCGCCACCGGGCCTGTCACCCTTGACCGGGCCTGCCGCCGCCGGACTGACAGAAAAGAGGGGCTTTTCATGATTAAAATCGCGCCGTCTATCCTCTCCGCCGATTTTGCAAATTTGGAGCGGGATATCCAACGCATTGCCTCCGCCGACTATGTTCATGTGGACGTGATGGACGGGGTCTTTGTGCCTAACATCACCATTGGCATTCCGGTGGTGAAGTGCATCCGGCCCACCACCCGCCTGCCGCTGGACGTCCATTTGATGATTACCCAGCCGGTGCGGTACGTGGAAGGCTTCTGCGACGCGGGCGCGGACCTGGTGACGGTTCACCTGGAGGCGGACACGCCGGAAAATATCCATGCCGCTCTGGATAAAATCCATGGGAAGGGAAAAAAGGCGGGCATTGTCCTGAAGCCTGCCACACCGGCGGAAGCCGCCCTGCCGTACCTGGAAAAAGTGGAGCTGATTCTGGTCATGACGGTTGAGCCGGGCTTTGGCGGACAATCCTTCATGGAGGATATGATGCCGAAGGTCTCGGCCCTGCGGAAGCTGATTAACGAGAAGAATCCGGCCTGTGAGCTGGAGGTAGACGGCGGCGTGGCTCCGGATACCTGCCAGACCTGCATTGACGCGGGGGCCAATGTGCTGGTGGCCGGAAGCGCGGTCTATAAGGCGGCGGACATCCCGGCGCGGATTGCGGAGCTGCGGGGGCATTGACCGCGTCAGAGCCGTCCCAGCCCCACGCCTATGGAAAGGGCGCAGCTGAAAACGGCCCTATCCTCCAAATATGTGACTTTTTTCTCCCGCATCAGGAGGGCGTTTAGTTTTTTGTCCTGTTCTTCCGTCAGAGTTGCGCGGAAGGCCTCCCAATCCTCTTCCAAAGCATCCGTGGCTCTCTGGTATTTCCATCTATCCAGGTAAGATGTAATCCGTGTTTCCTGGGCATATTCATATAAAGCGTCAAGAAATCCTTCCATAGAATTACTTCCTTTCATAAACCGTCATTGACTTACGCTCCTCGGAATATACTCATTTGGTGCGCACCGTTTGTGTATATTTAGTATATGCTACTTTGCATCATTTTGTCAAGAGAGATCAGGAGAAATTATGGAGAGCTTTTCTAAAAATTTAAAAATATGCCGAAAGCGGCTGCATGTCAGTCAGGAAATTGTTGCCGTAAATTGCAAAATATCTTATGGAACTTACAGGCGATATGAAACGGGAGAGCGTGAACCATCGTTGTCCACATTCTGTGCCTTTGCGGATTATTTTGGCGTTACACTAGACCAGCTGGCAGGCCGCGCCCCGCTGCCGGACGAAGAGTCAAAGGATAACCCGCAGGAGAAGAAAGACGGAAGATAAGGAACCAGGAGAAGACAAGGCTCCAACAAGCTCCCTAAAAATGCGTGAGACCGAAGCACAACGCCCTCATCCCCCGCCGCAAAGCAGTACAAATCCATCCGTCGCGGACAGATATATAGACAGGACCGCTCGGTGATTATCGGCGCGCCCCCGTATTGGAATCCCCCGTATGTTCAGCTTTAGGCGCTTTTTCTCTTTTGGACCGTGCACGGCCCGTTTTCTCTTTTTGGCGCAACCAAAAAGAGAAAATGGGGGGTGCAATGAACCAGCCAGCATCCTGGC
>JAAWLO010000155.1 GCA_022797935.1 Oscillibacter sp.
TTCTGGCCTCTTCCGCTTCCGCGCCGCCGTGTCAGACAGCTTTGTTAGATTACCACGTCCTCCCTCCTTTGTCAACTACTTTTTTTCCTTTTTTCAGCCTTTTTGTAAAATAACGGCGAATTAACATTTTTTTGGTATGATCTCTAGCCAATATTACCAATTGCCATTCCCCTTTTATGCCAGAAAAGACCGGCTCCTTTTCAAGAACCGGTCTTTTGCACCTGATTTTATACTAAGGAACCTGCCAAAGCCTTTCTTCCCAAGGACCTATTACAATTACTAAATAGGTATCCTCTTCCGTCTCCAGCAATTCCACATCCTGTTCCAGAGTCTCTAAAAGCGCTTGAATCTCTTCACCGCTCAGCCTGTACCCCCGTTCTGTGCCATCCTCCCATTCCGGGACAAATGCAGTCAGCAATTCTCCTGCCTCTTCAGCAGTCAGCACCAGCGCCGCTGCTTCTCTCGCATTGGTATAATCTTCTGCATTCGGATTTATCGCATCTTTTGCCGTCGGGGATGCCAAGGCAATTCTCGGCAAAACCGCTTCTTCAGATCTTGCGCTGTGACCTGCTATACCCGCACCCACTTCTTCCGCCGGCACTTCCGGCGCCGCCTCGGTCCCTTCGGAAACGCCGTTATCCAGGTCAGCCCCCGTTTCATCCTCATTCCCTACTACTATATTGTTCCCACTATTATTTATATTATCTCCACGATCACTCTCTGTGGAAACCGCGCATTCTGCCGGATTTTCCGCCGGAGCCGCCGGACCTTTCCATACCAAAATCACAATGGCACAGCAGGCCGCCAGCGCCGCCAGGCTGCCTGCCCAACGCCGCCGGGCAGACTTTTTCCATACAATTGTTATCGGAGCCAATCGCTTCGGGGTTCCGCTCTCTTTTCGGATACGTTCCATTACATCCGCCGCAAAGTCCGGCGGCACCATGGTATCTTCCACGCCAGGGAACTCCGCCCGAAGAACCAATGCGTCATCTACATAGGCCCGGCAGTCCGGACACGCTTCCAGGTGAGCCTGGACCCAGCCCATTTCCTCTGGCGTCAGCTCTCCGTCCACAAAAGGGTCCAGAAGGGCCCCGTATTTTTGACAATCTTTCATTTCCGGCCCTCCTTTCCTGTTTCTTTAGACGAAGACCACGAAGAAAAGTTCCCGCTCTCCAGCAAAAATCTTCGCAGACGTTTTCGTCCCCGGCTGATGCGGGATTTTACGGTTCCCGCATCCAAACCCAGGGCCGTACCGATTTCATCGTAGTGAAGCTGATGGATTTCCCGCAGCACCAATACTGCCCGGTATTCGGGGGGCAGCGCCTGAAGGCCCGCCTCGATCTGCTCCCGAAGTTCCTGACGCTCCGCCTCTTCTTGGGGTGTCGGGATAGAGGCGGGAATATCTACATGGTTCTCCTCATCATCCAGCGAAGCATTCTGATGCCGCCCTTCCCGCCGCAAAAGGTCTACACAGGCGTTGGAGGCCAGACGGTACATCCAGGTGGAGAAACGGCTCTCCCCCCGAAAGTTTCCCAATCCCTGCCAAGCAGCAAAAAACGCCTCCTGGGCGGCCTCCGCCGCGTCCTCTGGATTTTTGCACATCCGCAGGGTCAGGGCCATTACCTGCTTTTCATACTGGCGCACCAGTTCCCCAAAGGCTTCCTGGTCCCCCTGCCGGGCGGCGTCAATCCAGAGCTGTTCCTGCTGTTCCTTCATGGCCGCACCTCCCCGGTCAGATCCCGTTTGATCCCCTTGGTTACCCGGTAAACATCTTCCAGTGTATTCATGCGGACAATCTGTTCCTTATAGTAATTGGCATGGGGCACACCTTTTAGGTACCAGCAGTAATGCCGCCGGGCTTCCAGGACAGCCACTCGTTCACCTTTGTATTCCGCCGCCAGTTCAAACTGACGCACGGCCAGATCACACCGCTCCGCCAAAGAAGGCAGCGGCGGGACAGGCTCTCCCTGCAGCACGGCCGCCGCCTGCTGGAACAGCCAGGGATTGCCGAAGCAGCCCCGGCCAATCATGGCCATATCCGCCTTTGTGTGCTGTAATATCCGGGCGGCGTCTTCGGGTTTCCAGATGTCGCCATTGGCAATTACAGGGATGGAAACCGCTTCTTTCACGGCGCGGATGCAATTCCAGTCTGCTTGTCCGCCATAGACCTGAGCCCGGGTTCGCCCGTGGACGGCCACGGCAGAGGCTCCAGCCTGCTCCAGGACCTGGGCAAATTCCACGCAGTTGCAGCTGCCCATGTCCCAGCCCCGGCGAAACTTGGCAGTCACGGGAACAGAAACAGCCTTAACCACGGCTTCTAAAATGCGCCCAGCCTTCTCGGGGGCCTTCATCAGGGCAGCGCCGTCGCCATTGTTTACAATTTTCCCCATAGGACAGCCCATATTGATGTCCAGAATATCCGCGCCAGTATGTTCAATGGCAAGCTGGGCGGCCTCGGCCATACAGGACGGGTCGCTGCCGAAGATTTGGACCGCAGCCGGATGTTCACCCGGGAACTGTTTTAATAGAGAGAAGGTTTTTTTGTCACGGTAACACAGGGCCTTTGAGGAGATCAGCTCTGTACAGGTATAACCTGCGCCCAGCCCAGCGCAGAGCTGGCGAAAGGCCGTGTCTGTTACCCCGGCCATGGGGGCTAGGGCCAGCTTGGAGTTTATTTCAATGGTTCCAATAGTCAAGTTGGCGGGCCTCCTTTTTTCACATTTGCATGTGAGTGCATCATAGCATGGTTTTTTCGAAAAGTCTACTTCAGAATTGCAAGTCCCCTTTGGGGATGGTTTTTTCTCGCCCTGGCGGGCGGGGGAGTGCCAGCCAGGATGCTGGCTGGTTCATTGCAGCACCGTCGCGGCGGGACGATTCCCGGCCCCTGCTGGGGCCACCAATCGTGCCGCATCCTCGAAAGCGGCTTGCTGCATCCGCCACAGGCGGCGCTGCGCCGCTTTCCCCCATTTTCTCTTTTTGGTTGCGCCAAAAAGCA
>JAAWLO010000156.1 GCA_022797935.1 Oscillibacter sp.
GGACAGCACGTCCTCGTCGCTCTTGGCGATGTCCTTGAACTCCTCCCGGTACTTCTCCACCTCCGGCTGGAGCTGGTCCGCCGGACGGCAGGTGATCACGTCCTCGGGCTTAATGCCCGCCAGGGCCCGGACTTCCTCGTTAACCTCGCCGGGGACCTGTCCGTACTCGCCCCGGAGGAGGCCCTTGGACTCCTTGGGGAAGGTCTTATACTTGCCCACCACCACGTTCATGACGGCCTGGGTGCCCACGATCTGGCTGGTAGGGGTGACCAGCGGGGGATAGCCGAAGTCCTTCCGGACCCGGGGAATCTCCGCCAGCACGTCGTAGTACTTCTCCTCCTTATTGGCCTGCTTCAGCTGGGAGATCAGGTTGGAGAGCATCCCGCCGGGCACCTGATAGAGGAGGGTGTTGGTGTCCACGTTCAGCACCTTCGGGTCCAGACTGCCCTGCTCCTTGAGCTTCTGGGCGACTTTCCGGAAGTGGGTGGCGGCCTCGCTCATCTTGTTCAGGTCCAGCTTGGTGTCCCGGACGGTGCCCTGGAGGGTGGCGACCAAAGACTCCGTGGCGGGCTGGGCCGTGCCGTTGGCCAGGGGGCTCAGGGCCGTGTCCACAATATCCACTCCGGCATAGGCCGCCATGAGGTAGACCATGTCTCCGGTGCCCGTGGTGTTGTGGGTGTGGAGGTGGATGGGGATTTTCACGGTTTCCTTCAGCTTTTTCACCAGGGAGTAAGCGTCCATGGGCAAAAGCAGGTTCGCCATGTCCTTGACGCAGATCACGTCCGCGCCCATCTGCTCCAGCTCCTGGGCCAGCTTCACGAAGTACTCCTCGCTGTGAATGGGGGAGATGGTATAGCTGAGGGTGGCCTCCACCATACCGCCGTATTTCTTGGTGGATTTGATGGCCTGTTCCAGGTTCCGCACGTCGTTCAGCGCGTCGAAAATCCGGATGATGTCAATGCCGTTTTCAATGGATTTCCGGCAGAAGGCGTCCACCACATCGTCGGCGTAGTGCTTGTAACCCAGGATGTTCTGGCCCCGGAAGAGCATCTGGAGCTTCGTATTGGGCAGAGCCTTGCGGAGCTTGCGCAGGCGCTCCCAGGGGTCCTCGTTGAGAAAGCGCATACAGGAGTCGAAGGTGGCGCCGCCCCAGCACTCCAAAGACCAGTAGCCGATGGAGTCCAGCACTTCACAGGCGGGAAGCATATCCTCCACCCGCATCCGGGTGGCCGCCTGGGACTGGTGAGCGTCCCGGAGGATGGTGTCGGTGATATACAGGGGTTTCTTAGACAAAAATTCCATAGCCATTTCTACTACCTCCTATCTATCAACCAAACAGGGAGATCATCACGCCCGCGGCGATGGCGGAACCAATGACGCCGGCCACGTTGGGGCCCATGGCGTGCATCAAGAGGAAGTTGCTGGGATTGGCCTTCTGGCCCTCCACCTGGGAGACCCGGGCCGCCATGGGCACGGCGGACACGCCTGCAGAGCCGATGAGGGGATTGATCTTCTCTTTTAAGAACAGGTTCATGATCTTGGCCAGAATCACACCGCCGCCGGTACCGAAGCCGAAGGCCAGGATACCCATGCACATGATGGCGATGGTCTGGAGGCTGAGGAAGGTCCGCCCGGTGGCGGTGCAGCCCACGGACACGCCCAGGAAGATGGTGACGATGTTGATGAGCTCGTTTTGCGCGGTCTTGCTCAGCCGTTCCACCGCGCCGCTCTCTTTAAAGAGGTTGCCCAGCATCAGGCAGGCGATCAGCGGGGCGGCGGAGGGCACAAGCAAAGCGACGAAGATGGCAACCATGATGGGGAAGATGATCTTCTCCCGCTTGGAGACCTCCCGCAGGGGCTTCATAACGATCTTCCGCTCCGCCTCGGTGGTGAGAAGGCGCATAATGGGGGGCTGAATCACGGGCACCAGGGCCATGTAGCTGTACGCCGCCACGGCGATGGGACCCAGCAGCTCCGGGGCCAGCAGGGTGGAGCAGTAGATGGCGGTGGGGCCGTCCGCGCCGCCAATGATGCCGATGGAACCGGCCTGGGCGGGGCTGAAGAGGCCGGAGAGGCGGCAGCCCACGAAGGTGACGAAAATACCCAGCTGAGCGGCCGCGCCCAGGAGCAGGCTCTTGGGGTTGGCGATGAGGGGACCGAAGTCCGTCATAGCGCCCACGCCCATGAAAATGAGGCAGGGGTAGATGCCCAGCTTCACGCCCAGGTACAGGATATCCACCAGACCCGGCGTGATGGACTGGCCCACCGTGGCGGTGGCCAGCACCGCGTCGGAGACCTCCACGGCCTTCAGCTCCGCCAGGAACTCCGCCGTCACGGGGGAACCGCCGATGAGCTCCCAGTGAATGTGCCCCCCGGCAAAGAAGATCTCGTGATACATATTGGCGCCGGGGAGGTTGGTGATGAGCATACCGAAAGCGATGGGTACCAGCAGCAGCGGTTCAAACTTCTTGACAATGCCCAGGTAGAGAAGGGCGCAGGCAATGGCGATCATCACCAGGCACTTCCAGTTGTCCCCCTGGGCAAACAGCGCGAATCCCGAGCTGTTTACAAAATCCAGAATAGCTTCCATATGTTGACCTCCGGCGCCTTACTGGATGACGCAGAGCAGAGTGCCGGACTCCACCGCCGCGCCCTTGGAAGTGTGGATAGAGGCCACCTTGCCGTCGCAGGGGCACATGATCTCGTTTTCCATCTTCATGGCCTCCAGGATCATCAGCACGTCGCCCTTCTTCACGGAGGCTCCCTGGGAGACCTTCACGTCCAGGATGGTGCCGGGCATGGGGCTGGTGACCTGCTCGCCTCCGGCGGGGGCGGCGGCAACGGGAGCCGCAGCGGCAGGGGCGGGGGCGGACACGGGAGCGGCCCCGGTCAGTTCCTCCAGCTCGATCTCATAGGCGGTGCCGTTGACGGTGACTCTGTACTTTTTCATGATGCTCTCTCCTTCTTGTTTCTTACAGTTTTTTCATGGATAC
>JAAWLO010000026.1 GCA_022797935.1 Oscillibacter sp.
TTGCCAAAGATATGGCTTCTATGATTAACTTTGCCGTTGGTTTGAGGATGATAATATCCTTTTGACCACAGAACCTACCACAGACGTGGCCGGAACACATGGAAAACACCTCGTTAAAGAGGCTTGCAGATGAAGTGAACTCCAGCAGAAATAGCTAAAAGGAGCAAAAACAAGCCAAAAAAGTTTTATGAATCTTTTCGCATCCGAGAGGTCGAGAGTTCGAATCTCTTCAGGTCCACCAATAAGAAATCACCTCAGTGAAAACTGGGGTGATTTTTCTTTTGGCCTTAAAGATTATCATCGAGGACCAAACGGCGAGATTGCATATAGTCTTTGATTTACCCGAAACGTTTTTTCCGCAAAAAGGCATGGCAAGGAAACAGGCAGCCATGAAAACAGACTCTAGCACAAACTTCATTGTATGTCCCGCGTGTGACATAATTCTTTATGACACGGCTTCTCCAATTAGTCTCTATGCTGCAATCTCCTGAATATGGTTTGTTTTAAAACTTGACATATAGTATTTTTTCGCTGTAATCCAGCGGATATCATCGCATTCCAGCATCTGGGGCATTCCAGGCCGGCCTTCATGAACACTTCGCCTACGGAAATGGTAACGGCCAGCTCCTTCCCCGCATTCCTGCACCAGGGCCTGTCCCTCAGCACCATTTGCCTTTTTCCCCTGTCTGTGCTATTCTATACAAGTATACCACAAATTTCTCCTGATGGAAGTGTGCAATGGAGGCGCAATGCCGTGATACGAGAGATTATGCGGGACGAAACGTTCCTCTCCCAAAAGGCCGAACCATCCACTCTGGAGGACCTGCCCGTCGCCCAGGACCTGCTGGACACCCTGACTGCCCACAAGGACGGCTGTGTAGGTATGGCGGCCAATATGATTGGCGTCTGTAAGCGAATAATCGTCTTTGACAACGAAGGCAGCTATCAGGTGATGTTCAACCCGGTGATTATCAAAAAATCCGGGCCTTACGAGGCGGAGGAGGGCTGTCTCTCCCTCACCGGCACCCGGAAGGCTAAACGCTGGCAGTCCATCAAGGTGCAGTATCAGAATGAGCAGTTTCAAACCCGCTTCAAGACCTTCACCGGCTGGACAGCCCAAATCATCCAGCACGAAATCGACCATTGCGAGGGCGTGCTGATCTGATAGGAACTTCGACGCCTGATATCCCTTGCTTCGACAGTTTCACCGAACTTTTATGGCATAAAACCTCCCTGGTCCGCAACCGGGCAATCACCATTCTGGCCACCAATGCCTGCTGGGACAGGGATGGGAAATTTGACGAACTGCTGGACGAATTTCCGTCCCATGTGACCATCGAAACGGTCAAGGAGGCAGATCATCAATATTAGGGACAAAAAACCGGCCGAAAGTAATCTCCTATAAAATCTCCAGATTCAGGAAAAACTGAATCCGGGGTGATAAGAATGACACGTTTTTTCCGCGGCACAAATGGGACAGGTCCCTATTTTGAGGGCTGGTATTTCAAGCACCAGAACCAGCAGGGACAGACTCTGGCGCTGATTCCCGCCTTTCATATCGACAAAGAAGGCCGCCGTACCGCCTCCCTCCAGGTCGTTTCAAAGGACCAGGCATGGTGGCTGGAGTACCCGGAGCTTCCCGTCTCCCGGCTGCCCTTTCAGATGCAAACCGGGCAGTCCAGTTTTGGCGAGCAGGGAATCCGCCTCCATATCCGGGAGGACGGCCTTTCTCTCTGCGGCGCCCTGCGCTATGGTCCGTTTACCGCCTTGCGGTCTGATATCATGGGACCGTTCCGGTTTTTCGCAGGAATGCAGTGCTCCCACGGCGTTATCAGCATGGGACATCCCCTGGAGGGAACGCTGGAGCTGAACGGCGAACAACTGGATTTCTCCGGCGGGATCGGTTATATCGAGACAGACCGGGGCCGTTCCTTCCCCAGCAAGTACCTTTGGACGCAGTGCGTCTGGATGGGAGAAGAGCGCGGCAGCCTGATGCTTGCCATTGCAGCCATTCCTCTGCCTGTGGGCGGCTTCACCGGCTGCATCTGCTCTGTTTTGTACGGCGGCCGGGAATACCGTCTGGCCACCTACCGGGGCGCCAGAATCGAGGCGTGGTCCTCCTCCGGCGCGGTAATCCGTCAGGGAACGTACCGTCTGGAGGTGAATCTTCTGAACGAACGGCGGCAGCCCCTCCGCGCTCCGGCAGAGGGGCGCATGGAGCGCACCATCCACGAGAGTCTCTGCGCCGAGGTGCGCTATCGCTTTTGGAACGGGGACAGCCTTCTGTTTCAGCGTACCGATCCCAACGCCAGCTTTGAGTATTCCTCTACAAACTGATGGCCGATGCCCTATTTTGAGATTCTGCACCATGCTTTGCGTTTTTCGCCGCTGTATCTACCGTCCTGTTTCCTTTTTTATGAACGGTTCTTCTTGGGATCAGCGGTTTTGGACTTTTTTGTCATTGCGCAGTTCTGTTTGCAGCTGGCTTAATACCCTTGTCTTTCCCACTTTATAATGAACGAAGGAAGTTTCGATTATGCTCAAGTATACGGCTGAAGAACTGGCGGAAGCCAAGCGCTCCATTGCCTCCACACTCAGCAAATGCGAAAAGGCCCTCGCAAAATTGACGCCCGGCAAATCCCAGCACACCTTGACCATGCGGCGAATCCAAGCCTTTCGCCTCTCCTTGGACCTGATTGACCGCGAATCAGCGGCCACAGCGCAGCAGAACGAAAACCCACAGGGGAACGTCACCGTCCCCGGGCAGAAAGCGCCCCTATGAAGCGCATCATCATCTGATCCGACACCCACGGCCTGCTGAGACCGGAAGTCCTGGACTACTTATCCCGAGCCAACGCCATCATTCACGGCGGTGACTTCAGCACCCAGGCAATTGTTGACCGGCTGCGTGGTTTCGCCCCTCTCTATGCCGTCCGCGGAAACAATGACAAGGACTGGGCTGCAGCGCTTCCCCCAATCTGACGAAACAGGAGGGTTTTCCCATGCGCATCATCATTGCCCCCGCAAAGAAAATGAACGTGGATACGGACAGTTTTTTGCCTGAAGGGCTTCCGGTCTTTCTGGAACGGACCCAGCAGCTGAAAAACGCCCTCCTGAAACGGTCCCCCCAGGAATTGCAGGCCCTCTGGAAGTGCAATGACGCCATTGCCCGGCTGAATGTGGAACGGCTGGCGGCAATGGACCTGCGCTGCGGTCTTACTCCGGCCGTCTTTTCTTACGAGGGCATGCAATACCGCTGCATGGCCCCCGGCGTGATGGAAAGCGCTCAGCTGGATTATCTCCGGGAACACCTGCGCATCCTCTCCGGTTTTTACGGACTGCTTCGCCCCTTTGACGGCGTAACGCCCTACCGGCTGGAAATGCAGGCCAAACTTTCCGTGGACGGCTGCCGGAACCTGTATCAATTCTGGGGCAGCTCCCTGGCTCACCGGCTGGCGGAGGAGACGGATTTTGTGCTGAATCTGGCCTCCAAGGAATACAGCAAAGCGGTAGCGCCCCATTTGCCTGCCCCGGTCCGCTTTCTCACCTGCGTCTTTGGGGACTTGTCCCGGGGCAAGGTGGTGGAAAAGGGCTCTTTGTGCAAAATGGCGCGGGGACAGATGGTGCGCTGGCTGGCGGAACACAACATCACGAACCCGGCGGATATCCGTGAATTTGACCAGCTGGGCTACCGGTTCTCGCCGGAACTGGCGGCAGAAAATACGTTGGTATTTCTCCATACATCGGACAGCTGAGCGCGCCCCGCTCCAACCTCGGCTTTTTGACTGGTTTCTCCTGCGGTTTTCCACTTTTTTTATGCAGTTTGCTAGCATCAATCGGTTTGTCTTTGGCGAAAATGTAAAATATCACAATTCCCATTGACAAATCTAGAAATCTGTTGTACACTGTAGCCATAGGAAAGAGGTGAGTCCAATGTACTAAGCAGTCGTGGTCCCACAGCTTCCAGCGCCGTTCCATTCACCGTTTTTTAATCTGCAAAGCGTGATTTCCGGCAGCCCCAAAGACGAAACATTCTCACTATTCTGAGCCGCACGAGATCCGAAGGTCCGCGCATAAGTTGTTTCATGGATTGGCAGCACCTAGAATCACCCCTCCCCAGATTTCCCGTGAACGGCATCTTAAATGAAAGTTGAGGTACTCCATTGGATATTCCGATCAATGAATAGTCCCCCCATTCGTGGCCAGAGCACGGGTGGGGGGATTATTCTGTCTTTCTTTGTGCGCTCCGGTTTTTTCGCGCCCTTTTCCCACCGGCGGATTCGTGAAGGATGACGGTTGACAAATGGAGAAAACATGATATCATAGGGAAAAACAGAATCATTCTGGCGTGGATAAGGACGAGTAACCTTCCAGCTTCCCCTCAGAGAGCCGCCGGTTCGGTGCAAGGCGGTGGGAAGCGGCTGGCGAATATCCCCTTGGAGCCTCCGGCTGAAAGACGATGCGAGTAAGTTGGGACGTGTGGCGGGCGTTACTCCGCCGGCCTGTGACAGCAGGCGCTGAGCGGCCGCGCCCCGCGAGGGGACGGCAAGAAGAGTGGTAACGCAGAGGTTCGCCTTTGTCTCTTTCGGGAGACAGGGGCGTTTTTTGTTTTCCGGCACACCGGAGGGAGAACGCCATGGAAAAGCGCTTCGAGGCTATCGACGGCCTGCGGGCAGTCTTTGGATTGGGAATTGTCATCTATCATGTGAATGAGACTTTCGGGGCCGCTTTTTCCGAGGTACTGTCGCCGGTATATGCCTACGGCGGATATTTTGGGAACTACCTCTTATTTATGCTCAGCGGCCTGTTCACCCACCGCCATTTCCTGGAGCCCCGGCCGGACGGCTTCCGGCCATACCTCAGGGAGCGGCTGCGGCGGCTGTATCCCGTTTACGCCCTTTCCAACCTGGCTATGATGTTCCTTGGAACAGCGGCGCTCTCCCTCCAAAAAATCTGCGCCACCTTCCTGATGGTGTCTACCGGCTGGTTCTTTCCCGACGGCGTCCCCTATAATCTGCCCTCCTGGTTTCTCTGCGTGCTGCTGCTCTGCTACCTGCTTTACGGCCTTCTGCGCCGGGTCCCGTCCGCCGCCCGGCAGGGTCTGTACACCGCCCTGGCGGCAGCGGGCGCCGCGCTGGAGCAGCTGGATCTATCGGTCCCCTTCCTGTACCGGGTATGTGGTGAGGGCTATCTGAACTTCTTTCTCGGAGTCCTGCTGGCAGAGAGGCTGGAAAGTCTCCAACGGAACCGCAGAACAGTCTGGGGCTGCCTGGGCGTTCTGTTGTGCGGAACCGCCGGCCTGACGGCGCAGAGGGGATTTTCCCAGCTGCCGGGGGATATGCGCTGGTGGATCACCCTGCTCTGCGCCGGACTGATTGCAGCCGCACTGCTGGGGGGAGAACCCGTGCTGACCCTGCCGGGCCTCCCGGCCCTTGGACGGCGAAGCTTTTCTCTGCTGCTGTGGCATGTCCCTCTGGCCCGGGGATGGACCCGGCTGGCGGGCAGGCAGCTGGACCCCCGGTTGAGTTTCCTCCTGTACCTGGCGGCGGCGGTGGGAACAGCCTTCCTCTCCTATCGCTGCCTGGAACAGCCCCCGAAGGAGCGGCGCTCCGGATAGACGGGCAGGGGGCAGCGGATTACGGCTTTTGACTGGAGACTGCTTATGGATTCCCATTTTTTCATCCGTCCCGCCATCCCGGAAGACGCTCCCGCCTTGCTGGAGATTTATGCCCCTTACGTCCGGGAAACGGCGGTTACCTTCGAATACAGCGTTCCCTCTCCGGAGGACTTCCGGGAGCGAATACGGACCACCTTGGACCGTTATCCGTACCTTCTGGCGGAGGAGGACAGCCAAGTCCTGGGCTACGCCTATGCCGGTCCCCTCAAATCGCGGGCCGCTTATGACTGGTCTGCGGAAACCAGCATCTACCTCCGCCGGGGCCGGACCGGGCTGGGTCTTGGCCGTGCCTTATATGAGACTCTGGAATCGCTCTGTATGGCCCAAAATATCCAAAACCTCTATGCCTGCATTGCTTATCCGGAAACAGAAGACAAATACCTCACCCGAAACAGCGCGGAATTTCATACCCATCTTGGCTTCCACCTGACGGGGGAGTTCCGCAGGTGCGGATATAAATTTGGCACTTGGTACAACATGGTCTGGATGGAAAAGCTCCTTGGCGGCCATCCAGCCAAGCCCGCGCCCCTCATTCCCTTTCCGGCTTTGGATGCGGAGCGGATTCAAACCATCTGCCGTTCCTGCAGCGCATCGGAAACGGGAACCCCCGACAGAACCGAAAAATCCGGCGGTCTCTGACGTCTATGGAGAAACGCAAAACCTGCCCCGCTGTGAATTCTGCGCCGGACGGCCTCTGCGGCTGCTCCCCGGCGCTGGATAAAAACGATACTATCTGTAATGCAAAAAAGGAGTTATACAATATGGATTACAACAAGACCATCAATCTGCCGAAAACCGACTTCCCCATGCGGGCAGGCCTGCCCAAACGGGAACCAGACATGCTCAAGCGCTGGGAGTCTGCGGACATCTACCATGCGCTGCTCAAAAAGAACGAGGGCAAGCCCCTGTTCAGCCTTCACGACGGCCCTCCCTTCTCCAACGGTTCCATCCACATGGGCACCGCTATGAACAAGGCCATCAAGGACATCATCACCCGGTCCTACGCCATGCGAGGCTACTACACCCCCTATATCCCCGGCTGGGATAACCACGGCATGCCCATTGAATCCAACATCATCAAGCAGAACAAGCTGAACCACAAGGCCATGAGCATCCCCGATTTCCGTTCCGCCTGCCGGGACTTCGCCGCCCACTATGTGGATGTGCAGCGGGAGGCCTTCAAACGCATCGGCGTCGTGGGCGACTGGGACCATCCCTACCTCACCATGGACCCCGGCTTTGAGGCCGAGGAGGTGAAGGTCTTCGGCGAGATGTACAAGAAGGGTTATATCTACAAGGGCCTCAAACCCGTCTACTGGTGCCCCCACGACGAAACCGCCCTGGCGGAGGCCGAAATCGAGTATCAGGACGACCCCTGTACCACGGTCTACGTGAAATTCCCCATGCATGACTGTCAGGGAAAACTGGCGGACTGCGGCAAGCTCTTCTTCGTCATCTGGACCACGACCATCTGGACGCTTCCCGGCAACCTGGCGATTGCCCTGCACCCCGATGAGAGCTACGCCATTGTGAAGGCCCCGAACGGCGAACGCTATATCATGGCCGAGGCCCTGACTGAAAAAGTGATGAAGCTGGGCGGATTTGACACCTGGGAAATCGCGGAGACGCACCCCGGCCGCTTCTTTGAAAATATGCTGGCGGACCATCCCTTCCTTCCCAAAACCTCCCGGCTGGTGCTGGCGGATTATGTTACTATGGACAGCGGCACGGGCTGCGTCCACACAGCCCCCGGCTTCGGCGCGGACGACTATCAGACCTGCAAGCGCTACGGTATGGACATGGTGGTCCCTGTGGACGACCAGGGCAAGCATACGGACTACGCCGGAAAGTACGCCGGGATGTCTACGGATGAATCCAACCCCATCATTCTGGCGGACATGAAGGAAAGCGGTATGCTCTTCGCGTCGGAGGATATTGTCCACAGCTATCCCCATTGCTGGCGCTGCAAGAGCCCCATCATCTTCCGGGCCACGCCCCAGTGGTTCTGCTCCGTGGAGTCCTTCAAGGAGGAGGCCTGCGCCGCTGCCGAAGCCGTGCGCTGGGTGCCCAAGTGGGGCATTGACCGGATGAAGTCCATGATTCAGGAGCGTTCCGACTGGTGCATCAGCCGCCAGCGCCGCTGGGGCCTGCCCATCCCTGTGGTCTATTGCAAGGACTGCGGCAAGCCCATTGTGACCGGCGAGACCATTTCCGCCATCTCCAGTCTCTTTGCCGCCGAGGGCTCCAACGCCTGGTTCGCCAAGGAGGCGGAGGAAATCCTCCCCGCCGGGTTCGCCTGCCCGCACTGCGGGGCCGCGTCCGGCTTCGAGAAGGAGACGGATACCCTGGACGGCTGGTTTGACTCCGGTTCCACCCACTTTGCCGCCATGCAGAAGGACCAGGGCTTCTGGCCGGCTACCATGTATATGGAAGGCCTGGACCAGTACCGGGGCTGGTTCCAGAGCTCCCTGCTTATCGGCGTGGGCGCTCTCGGCAAGGGCGCGCCCTTCAAGGAGTGCGTCACCCATGGCTGGACTGTGGACGGCGAGGGCAAGGCTATGCATAAATCCCTGGGCAACGGCGTGGATCCGGCGGATATCATGAACCAGTACGGCGCGGACATCCTCCGTCTCTGGGCCGCCAATACGGACTATCACGCGGACGTCCGCTGCTCCCACGAGATCTTCAAACAGCTCTCGCAAAACTACTTGAAGTTCCGCAATACGGCCCGGTATTGCCTGGGAAATCTCAACGGCTTTGACCCTGATCACCTGACGCCGCCATCGGAAATGCTGGAGCTGGACCGCTGGGCCATTACCCGGCTGAACGCTCTGATGGAAAAGTGCTTCAAGGGCTACGACGAATACGAGTTCCTGACGGTGACCCACGCGGTCAATGACTTCTGCGTGGTGGAGATGTCTAACTTCTACCTGGACATCATCAAGGACCGCCTCTATTGCGAGGAGCAGAACGGTGCTCTGCGCCGGAGTGCCCAGACGGCTCTGTTCCTCATCCTGGATACTATGACAAAGATCATGGCGCCCATCCTGTGCTTCACCTGCGACGAAATCTGGCAGTCCATGCCCCATCGGGCCGGTGACGACGCCCGGAATGTCCTCTTCAACGACATGAACCAGCCCTTCCAGGACTATGACCTGGGCGCGGCGGTGTCCTGGACCGAGCTGATTCAGCTGCGCAACGGCGTAAATGCTGCTCTGGAGGCCGCCCGGGCCGAAAAGAAAATCGGAAAGAGCCTGGAAGCACACGTCGTGCTGGTCAAAGACCAACAGTATAAAGTGGATATGCTCAAGGACCTGGAGTCGAAGTTCGCGGACCAGTGGGCGGACCTGTTCATTGTGTCGGACGTGGAAACCAGCGGCGACCCGGTCCGCTATGCCCAGGGCGCGGAGACGCCGGTGGCGGGCATCCGCGTGCTGGTGGAGGCAGCAAAGGGCGAAAAGTGCCAGCGGTGCTGGAAGCAGTCTCCGTCGGTGGGCTCTGACGAAGCGCATCCGTCGCTCTGCCCGCGCTGCGCGTCCGTCGTCGCCAATCTCCCCCAGTTCTAACCCCCAAAACGAAAAACCCCGCCTTTTAGGCGGGGTTTTCTAATTATCTGCGGATATTTATTGGAAAACTTCCCCAAAAACACTTCCATCCCGCGTCCTCCGTCCCCCGCAGGGCAGCCCCCGTCTCCCGTCCATCGTCCCCCGTCCTTCCCCCCGCAGGGGAGGGGGAATGCTCAAGGGGGGGACCGCAGTCCCCTCTTGACTAGGTGGCGGGAGGAATGGAGCGGGTGGAGCCGCCGCAGCGCGGCGGCGGAACATAGCGGAATTTCTACCGCCGGGGTACGTCTGTCAGACCCAGGATATAATCGACGCTGGTGTGGTAAAATTGGGCCAGGGCGATGAGCGCCCCACTGGGAATGTCCAGAGCACCGCTCTCATAACGGGAATAGGTGGCCTGCGTCACATGCAGCAGTTCCGCCAGAACCCGCTGGGGCAAATCCCGGTCCTCTCTCAAATCCCGCAGCCGCTGGTACATAGCCGCTCCCTCCTTTGCCGTTCAGGCCGTCTTCATTCTAGGATATGCAAAAATCGTATCTTGCTTTTTATACGAAAATCGCATAAACTGAGAGAGACTTTACAAGGGGGGATTCGCGTTGGAGAAGAACAAAGCCAAAGAGCGATGGCGCATCTGGGTGGACACCAAACGCCGTCTGGTTTCTTTTCATGAAGAACCCGGGTTTCAAATGTTGGAATTCCACAGCCGGGAGCTCTTCCAAAGCTGCCTGGATGGCTATACCGCTCAGCATTACCGCTACCAATAAACCCTGCGTCTCTTTTCAAATTACGCTTGATGGCGGAAACACACCCACAACGTTTTTATAGAATATGACAGCAGGCGTCAGGTTTCGTCTGATAAGATCAGGTCATAAGGAGGTGCTTTTATGAAATACGAATGGAAAAAGCACGAGAAAGAATTTTACGGAGCCAAAACCATCCCCGCCTTGCTTTCCGTCCCCATGCAGAGCTACATCCTGATAAGCGGAACCGGCAATCCCAACCAGGAGGATTTTTCAAACCGAGTCGCTGCCTTGTACGCGTTGGCCTATGCCATAAAAATGGGATTCAAGGCGGCTGCCAGCAGCGCCGATGCCGCAACGGAGATACAGGACTTTTCTGTCTATCCCTTAGAGGGGATATGGAGACAAAAACAGAACGGCGATCTTGTAAAAGAAGAACTGGAATACACCATTATGATACGCCAGCCAGATTTTATCACCGAGGACATGGTGCGCAGGGCAATGGAAGCCGTAAAAAAGAAAAAGCCTAATCCATTGTATGAGGAAATCCGCTTTGACACCATGCAGGACGGAAACTGCATCGAAATCCTGCATATCGGGGCGTTTGATGACGAACCCGCTTCGTTTGCGAAAATGGATCAATTTGCGGCGAAACACGGTCTGGAACGCAGGGAAGGCTGTCACCGCGAAATCTATCTGAATAACGCAAACAGAGTGGAAAAAAGCAAGCGCAAAACCATTTTGCGCTATGCGGTAAAATGATTTTGAGGACATGGTATCTGTTTGCTTGCCATTCAGACAAAACCGTCCGCTGCCGGTGTTTGGACGAACACTTCCAAAGCAGCGCCAATCTGAAACCGGAGGGAACCGGCCTTGACTTTTTTATAGAATGCTGTATAATTTGTACATATATTCGACGTATTGCCCCTCACAGCGTCTTTGGGAAGCAAGTGATTTCGAGCTTTTCGCTCCTTCTTTTGCCGCCAGGCTGTCTGACGGTCCGGCGCCTTCCGGCATAGGATGGAAAAATTGGTTTTTGCTGGCCGTCAGCCTGCTCTTTTACGCCTGCGGACAATGGCGGGGAATGATATCCCCTGCCGCTGCTTTTTGCTGCGTGGGAGCTGCGCTGCCGGTCTTTTTACACCCCAAGTCCGGCCCAAACCTGCCGGCAGAAACCGGGCGGGCAAACGCGGAAGGGCTGTATGATGAGGCGCACCGGAACATAGAGATTATCCAGGTTCCGGTCCTGTTATCCAGGCGGTTTTGGCCCTGGAGCTTTGATGTTTATGTGTATTTGCGGTGAAGGAGGAACGGGAAATGAAAAAGCTTCTGGCGCTGGTTCTGACGCTGATCGTGCTGGTCTCTGCGGGAATACCAGTCTGCGCCTCAACATCCAACGATCCCTTGGGCGATTACTTGTACCGGGAAGAAGATTACGGCGGACTTGCGCCGCCCCGGCGGAATCCCTCCGCGCCGGGCCGCCCGGCAGAGGAGGAGGACCACGGCGGCGTGGCTCCCACGGACCCCAGTGCCTCTAAGACGGGCCGTCCGGCCGGGGAGGGCGATTACGGCGGCGTCGCTCCCACGGACCCCAGCGCCTCCAAACCCAGCTATCCGGCGGGAGAGGAGGACTACGGCGGCCTTGCCCCCACGGGCCCCAGCGCCTCCCAGAACGGCCGCCCGGCGGGGGAGAACGACTATGGCGGCATCGCCCCCAAGGACCCCAGTGCCTCCCAGAACAGCCGCCCGGCAGGGGAGGGGGACTACGGCGGCCTTGCCCCCAAAGATCCCAGCGCCTCCCAGAACGGCCGCCCGGCCGGGGAAGGGGATTACGGCGGCGTCGCCCCCAAGGACCGGGACACGGCTTTTCGGGATCCGGCCGCCGAGGGCATCGTTCTGGCGGGAACCCGCTTGTACACCACGGAACACCTGGCTTACGCCCATGACAGCAGCGGCAGCTCCCTTCCCCTGTTCCATCCGGAGAGAGCGGTAACCCGCGCGGAGGCAGCCCAGATGCTCTTCCGCCTTCTGCCGCCGGGCGCCTCCATTCCGCCCCTCGGGACTTATGAGGATGTGCCCGCCGGCGCATGGTACACAGAGGCCGTCCGGACTCTGGCGGCCATGAACGTCCTGGAAGTCCGGGATGGACAGGTAAATCCGGAAGGTACCGTAAGCCGCGGTGAGTTCATTCGTTACATCGCCGCCTTCTACCCTCTGTGGACCGACGCGGAACTCTTTCCCGATGTGCCCGCAGAGCATCCCAACGCACCCTTTATCCGCTCCGCCCGGGCCTACGGATGGGCCAAAGGGGACCACGATGGCCTCTTCCATCCGGATGAGATCATCAACCGGGCGGCGGCCGTGGCCTTCCTGAACCGCGCCCTGGGCCGGAAGGCAGACCCGGCTTATATCAGCAAAACCCAGCCCGCTTCCTATCTGGACGTCTCCCCGGACAGCTGGTATTATTACGATGTCCTGGAGGCCACCATCTCCCACAGCCACAGCCCCCAGGCCTCCGGGGAGCTCTGGACCGGCCACGCCGCCGGAAACGGCACTTTCTCCCAGGGCTTCTGCCTCGTGGACGGCTGGCAGTATTACTACGACAGCGCCCGGGGAGATGTGGTCCGCAGCGGTCAGGTGGGCAGCTTCACCTATGACGCCGCCGGGCACTTCACCACCGGCAGCGCCGAACTGGATGGAAAACTGCGGAAGATCGTTCTGGCCCAGACCAATTCCAGCATGACCCAGGAGGAGATGCTCCGGGCACTGTACCTCTACACCCGGGATTCCTTCACGTATTTCCGGGGTGATCCCCACGCCTTCGGGGCCAAAGACTTCATGATGGAGGACGCCCTGCGGATGCTCAACACCGGCTTCGGCGACTGCTATGGCTACGCCGCCCTCTACTGGTATCTCTGCCGCTGGATTGGCTATGACGCCGTGATTTACAGCGGCACCGTGGGCTCCAACCGGCTCCCCCACAGCTGGGTGGAAATCAATCTGGACGGGCGGAACTACATCTTTGACACAGAACTGGAGATGGCCTACCGCCGGCAGAAACGCTTTGATATCAACCTCTATCAATTCTACGACGGGGCGGACAGCTGGATGTACCGCAGGCCCGCCCAGTGAGAAAACGCTGGTCATAAAACCGCCGCCGCTCCGGCCCCTGTCCGGCGGAACCGCCCTCACAGGAGAGCCCGGTCATTCCGCCCATTTCCGCCGGAGCTTCCCAAAAACAAACGCACCGGAAACCGTTCGTTGTTTCCGGTGCGTTTGATACGTTTTGGAATCCGTCAGGCCTTCGCCAGCAGGCGCAGAGCCTCCAAATAGCCCTCCAGGCCGTGGCCCCGGATGGTGGCGATACAGGCGGCGCGGATGTAGGAGACGTGACGGAACTCCTCCCGGCTGTCAGGGTCCGAGATGTGGACCTCTACCGTGGGAATTCCTACGGCCTTCACCGCGTCCAGCAGGGCCACGCTGGTGTGGGTGTAGGCGGCGGGGTTGATGATGATGCCGTCCATTTTCTTAAAATAGGCCTTCTGGATGGCCTCCACCAATTCCCCCTCGTGGTTGGACTGGAAACAGCTCACCGCCACGCCCAGTTTCTCCGCTTCCTCAAAAATCATAAGCTGCAGGTCCTTATACGTGGCACTGCCGTAGATCTCTGGCTGGCGGATGCCCAGCAGGTTCATATTGGGTCCGTTGATGACCAGGATATTTTTTTTACTCACAAAAATCCCTCCAAATCTCCCCGGCAGCTTCCTCCGGGGTCCCCTGGTTCCAAACGAAGAAGTCCGCCGCCGCGCTGTACAGCGGTCCCCGGACCCGTTCCATCTCCTCCAGCGTTCCCCTTTGCGAGAGGGGGCGGCCCTCCGTGGGCAAATCCCCCAGCTTCCGGCGAAGCACATAGACCCGCCCCGTCCGGCGCATGGCCTCCCGGTTCTCCGCCGAGAGAACAGCTCCGCCGCCGGTGGCGATCACCTGCCCGCTTTGGGCGCAGACCGCCTGCAAAACCTGGCTCTCCAGCGCCCGGAACGCGGCCTCGCCCTCCCCGGCAAAAATCTCCGGAATGGGCTTTCCGGCCCTGCGGACGATTTCCGCATCCAGGTCCACAAAGGGCTTGCCGGAGAGACGGGCCAGGGCCTGGCCCACGGTGGTCTTGCCGCTGCCGGGCATGCCCGCAAGAACGATGTTGGTTTGCTCCCGCCAAAGCTTGGCAATGATGCGCTCCGTCTCCCCGTCCGGGATAGGGCGGCCGAAAAACAATTCCTCCGCCCGCTTGGCCTGGGCCACCAGCATGGACAGGCCTCCGGTCCAGCGGAACCGGCGCTCCTCCGGAAGGCCCAGTTCGCCGCAGTCCTTCCGGTTCCAGCTGGACGCCTGCAAAAGCAGATTGGTCCGGCCCGGGTTGTAGATGACATCCACAACCTCCGTCACCGCAGGCAAACGCCGCAGATCCACCGGCGCTTGGTCCATCTGGGGCCACATGCCCACCGGGGTGGTGTTGACGACGGCCTCCGCGTCCCCGTGGCGCTGGTATAGGGTTTCGTAGTTGTCCGCCCCGGCACGGGAGACCACCACCACCTCCCGCGCCCGCTCCTGCTTTGCCGCCGCCTGGGCGGTGAGGGAAGCGCCGCCGCTGCCCAGCACCATCACCTTTTTCCCCTTGAGGGAAATCTTCGCCCGGCGAAGCATGCAGCAAAACCCATCCAAATCCGTGTTATAGCCGTACAGTTTCCCGTCCCGGCGGACCAGGGTGTTGACGCTGCCAATGGCCTCCGCCGCTGGGTCCAGCACGTCGCAGAAGGGCATCACATCCCGCTTGTAGGGCATGGTGACATTCAGACCGCCGATATCCTCCCGCCGGAGAAAGGGCTCTAATTCCTCCGGCTCCCGCTCGATCAGCCGGTAGCCCGCGCAGCCCAAAGCCTCGTGAATGGGAACGGACCAGCTGTGGCCCAGCTTCCGCCCCAGGAGGCCATAGATCCGTTCCATGGCCTACACTTCCGCGTAGCTGCCCAGGAACTGGAACTGGGCGCAGCTCCGCTCCATTTCCTCCAGCATGGCCAGCACACCGGCGTCCCGGCAGTCGGCCTCCAGCTCCAGGAAGAAGATGAACGCAAAGTCGCTGCCCACCACGGGACAGGATTCCAGCTTCGTCAGGTTGATATCCAGCGCCGCCAGCTTGGAGAGAATCTCATACAGCGCACCGGGCTTGTTCTCAAAGGCAATCACCAGGCTGACCCGGTTGGCCCCGGCGTAGATGACCGGGTCCTTGGTCACGCAGACAAAGCGGGTATAGTTGTTATCGCTGTTCTGGATGGCGCTGCTGAGGCACTCCAGGCCGTACAGGGCCGCGCAGGGATGGGAGGAGATGGCGGCGGCATGGCGGTTCCCGGACTCCGCCACCAGCTTGGCTGCCACGGCGGTGTTGTCGCAGGGAATCACCGTCACCCCCTTCAGCCCCTCCAGGAAGCGGCTGCACTGGCCAATCGCCTGCTGATGGGAGTAGATTTCCGTAATGTCCTCCTGTTTCACCCCCGGCAGAGCCAGCAGCTCATGGCGGATGCACAGCCGGGTGGAGCGGACAATGGAGAGATTCCGCTCCTGCAGAAGCTCATACACCGCCCGGACGGAACCGTTGGAGCTGTTTTCAATGGGCAGCACGCCGAATTTGCACAGCCCCGACTCCACCGCCGACGCCACGGCCTCAAAGGTCTTGACGTAGACAATCTTGCCCCGGGGAAACAGCCGGTCGCAGGCCGCCTGGGAGTTGCCTCCCTCAATGCCCTGACAGGCCACCAGTCCCGTCTGCGGGAAGAGCTGGTCCCCGGCGTTCAGCGAGGCAATCACCTGCCGGCCCACCTGGGTCGGGGCGTCAATCAGCTCCGCCTGCCGGGACCGGGCCAGCTCAAACAGGGTAGAGAAGAGGTGATAGGCATAGCGCTCCCGGGTTCCGGCGTTCTCCGTCACCTTGGCCAGGACGGCCCGCTCCCGCTCCTTGTTCAGGATGGGAAGGCGGTGTTCGTTTTTGTAGGCCGCCACTTCTTCCGCCAGGTCCATACGCTCCAGGAACAGGGCCAGCAGCTGGTCGTCTACGGCGTCGATCTTTTTGCGGATATCAGAAAGTTCCATGATTTCCCTCCATTAACATATCGAGTAACACAAGGGCCGTCACAGCCTCCACCACCGGCACGGCCCGATGCGCCACGCAGGGGTCGTGCCGCCCGTGAACCGTGAGTTCTGCGGGCTCCATGCGGGAGAGGCTGACGGTCTGCTGCGGTTTTCCAATGGACGGCGCCGGCTTCACCGCCACCCGTAGAAGCAGGGGCATTCCCGTTGTAATTCCCCCCAGGATGCCTCCGGCATGGTTGGTCCGGGCACGGACCTGTCCGTCCTCCAGGACAAAGGCGTCGTTATTCTGCGACCCCCGCAGGGACGCCCCGTGGAAACCCTCGCCGAACTCCACTCCCTTCACGGCGGGAATGCCGAAGAGCGCGGCGGCCAAGCGGTTTTCCACGCCGCCAAACATCGGCTCCCCCAATCCGGCGGGCAGGCCGATGGCGGCGCACTCAATGGTGCCGCCTATGCTGTCCTGGTCCTGCTTCGCCGCCAAAACAGCCGTCTGCATGGCCTCTGCGGCGTGGTCGTTGAGAACCGGAAAGGCCTTGGCCGCTACGGACCGGAACAGCTCCGCCGTGGGATGCAGGGGAAAGAGCATATCCCGGGCCTGCCCCACGGAACACAAATGCGCTCCCACATGAACGTCCCGCCGGGCCAGAATCTGCTTCGCAACGCCGCCGGCCACACACAGCGGTGCCGTCAGACGGCCGGAGAAGTGGCCGCCGCCCCGCATATCCGCGCAGCCGCCCCACTTCACCGCAGCGGTGTAATCCGCATGGCCGGGACGGGGTTTGTCGCGAAGCTCCCGGTAATCCTGGGAGTGCTGGTCCGCGTTCCGGATGACGGCGCACAGAGGCGCGCCGCAGGTTCTCCCGTCCTCCAGACCGGAGAGGAACTCCGGCACATCCGTCTCCTTCCGGGCGGTGGACAGGGGATCTTTGCCGGGACGGCGGCGGTCCAGAAACCCCTGGAGCTCCTCCAGGTCGATTTCCTCCCCGGCGGGCAGCCCGTCCACCACCACACCAATGGCCTTCCCATGGGACTGGCCGAAAACGCTGACCCGCAGCAGCTTTCCAAATTCAGAGGACACGGACATCACCTCCCAAACGCTCATACTCCCGCCAGAAGCCGGGATAGGATTTCTTCACCGCCCCAGCGTCCCGAATAAGAACGGAACCCTCACAGCGGGTGGCGGCCACAGCGGCGGCCATGACAATGCGGTGGTCGTTGGCCCCGTCCACGGTTCCGCCGGGCAGGTGGGAGACGCCGTAGACCGTCAGCCCGGCGGTCTCCTCAGCTGACGCACCGCCAATGGCCTTCAGCATCTGGTGAACGGTGGACAGGCGGTCGCTCTCCTTCAGCCGCAGCCGGGCGCCGCCGATAAAACGGGTGGTGCCCCGCCGGAGGCAGGCCATCACCGCCATAGGCGGCAGCAGATCCGGGCAGTTGGCCAGATTGATGGTCACGTCCCCGGGCTGGGTGAGCTTACGGTAGTAACGGGTAATCACGGCGTCCCCCTGGGCGGAGTATGGATTCAGACCCTTGAGCTTGAGGTTGTTTCCCAAGGCGGCGGCGGCATACCAGAAGGCGGCCTGGGACCAGTCGGCCTCCACGGCGGCGTCAAAGCACTGGTAGAGGGCATGGGAAACCAGGAAGGCATTTTTCTCCCGGGAGAATTTCACCGGCACAAAAGCCTGGTCCAGCACCCCCATGGTCATGGTGACATAGGCGGCGGATTCCAACTCCGTGGTGCTGATGACGGCGCTGGGACTCTCCAGCAGCGGCAGGGCAAAGAGGAGGCCGGTAAAAAACTGGCTGGAGACATTCCCCGGCAAACGGTACTCCCCCGGGCGCAGCTGCCCTTCCACGGTAAGGACGCCGTCCTCCAGCCGGTGGACAATGCCCAGTTTATCAAACACCTGAAAATAGGGCTCCTGAGGCCGCTCCATCAGCCGCCCATGACCGGTGAAGCGGCCCCCGCCGGTAAGGGCCAGGGCAATGGGAATGAGGAAGCGCAGAGTGGACCCGGACTCCCCGCAGTCGAAGAAGGGCAGGGGCTCCGGTTCCCGCTCCCGGGTCCAGATGCCGTGAATCCGAAGCGTTCCAGGTTCCGGCTCCTCCCAGGTGCAGCCGAATTTCTCCACACACCGGAGGGTGGCCTCAATATCCTGGGAGCGCTCCACATTCCGCAGCGTGCTGGTGCCTGCGGCCAGGGCGGCGGCAATGACCAGCCGGTGAGCCAGGGATTTGCTGGGAGGCGGCGTCACCGGCCCGGAGAGCCGCCGGGGATTGATGCGGACGTTCATCTATTCCTCCCATCCCGCCCGGATAATGGACAGCAGGTCCTTCACGGGCACAGTTTTCAGCTCGCATTCTCCCATACGTTTGGGAACGACCAGGGTAATATGGTCCCCGGCCCGCTTTTTGTCCGCCAGGGCGGCTTCCGCCAAACGCTCGGCAGAATAGGAAATGCCGGGATGCAGAGTCAGGCTCCGCAGAACCGCCCCAAGACGGTCCGCCAGCGGTTCCTCCATCCAGCCCAGGCGCTGGGCGCTGCGGGCCATAATAGCCATCCCCGCCGCCACGGCATGGCCGTGGGAGACCGCGTAGCCGCTGCACTTCTCAATGGCGTGGCCCACCGTATGGCCTAGGTTCAGCAGTTTCCGCTCTCCCTGCTCCCGCTCGTCCCGCTCCACCACGCCGGCCTTGTAGGCAATGCAGCGGGAAATGATCTTCGCCGGGTTCTCCCGCAGCATCCCGCGCTCCAGGGCGGCAAACAGCTCCTCGCCGCACAGGACGCCGGTCTTCACCGCCTCGGCGGCTCCGTCGGCAAAGACATTGGGCGGCAGGGTTCCCAGGCAGTCCGTGTCGCAGAGCACGGCGGCGGGCTGGAGAAAGGCTCCCGCCAGATTTTTTCCGGCCTCCAGGTCAACGGCGGTCTTGCCTCCCACGGAGGAGTCCACCATAGCCAGCAGCGTCGTGGGCAGCTGGACAAAGCGGATGCCCCGGAGATACACGGCAGCGGCAAAGCCCGCCATATCCCCCGCCACGCCGCCCCCCAGGGCAATCAGGCAGTCTGTCCGGGTCAGCCGCTCCGCCGCCAGGAATTCCAGAATGGCGGACAGCGTTGTCAGATTCTTGTGCTCCTCCCCGGCGGGGAAGGTATAGGCGCAGACGGGATAGCCCGCCTTCCGCAGGCTCACCGTCACCGTCTCCAGATACAGCGGTCCTACGGTGGAATCCGTCACCACCGCTATCCGGCAGCGGGGGATGACCGCGGTCAGTCTTGCGCCGCACTCCCGCAGCAGGCCGGGACCAATGGCAGCCTCATAGGCCGGTTCTGTGCGGATGGGTATGGTTTCAATCTGCATGGCTTTCTCCCTCTCAGTTTCCGCCGGCGGTGGCTTTTCGTTCCCGGCCCTCCCGCAGCAGGGCCCGGACCTGTTCCGCGTCGCCGGATTTCAGCGCCGCCGAATAGGCGGTCAGATTGTCAATGAGGATGTCCAATTCCCGAATCAGATAATCCGCATCATCCAGAAACAGCTCCGTCCACATGTTCTCGTCCAGCCGGGCCACCCGAGTCATATCCTGGAAGCTTCCAGCGGAGAAGCCCCGGCGGCGCTGGGCCTCGGGCGACTTCACATAGGCGCTGGAGGTAATGTGGGCCAGCTGCGAGGTGAAGGCGATGATGCGGTCGTGCTCCTCCGGGTCTGAGAAGGTGAGACCGGCGAAGCCGATATCCAGGAAAAAGGCCTTCAGCGTCTCCAGAAGCTGCATGTCCGTTCGCTTGTCCGGCGTCAGAATCATGGAGGCCCCCAGGTACAGGTCCTCGCTGGAGGCGGTAAAGCCTCCCCGTTCCCGGCCCGCCATGGGATGGCCGCCGATATAAGCAAAGCCCCGCTCCGCGGCAATGGGGGTCAAAGCCTTCACCACCACCCGCTTCACGCCGCACAGGTCCACCAGAATCGCCGATGGGGCGATGTTCCCCGCGTGGTCCTTCACCCATTGAATGGCCGCGCCGGGGCAGATGGCCACGAGAATCAGGTCACAGTCCGGCAGATTCTTCTCCGTCAGAGGGCCGTCTATCGCGCCGCTCATCCGGGCCAGGGTCATGGTCTCCTGGTCCAGGTCCGTACCCCAGACCGTATGGGCCGTCCGGGCTTTGATGCTCTTGGCCATAGAACCGCCAATGAGTCCCAGGCCGACAATGCCGACATTCATGGCGTACCCCCTTATTCGCTGTCCAGCTCCCGCATGAAGGCGTGGAGCTTCAGCAGCTTTTCCGCCAGCGGGGCGAACACGTCCGGCTTCAGGGACTGGGGACCGTCGCACAGCGCATGGGCCGGGTCGTTGTGAACCTCAATCTGCAGGCCGTCGGCCCCGCCGGCCACCGCCGCCCGGGCCAGGGGCTCCACCAGCCAGTATTTCCCGGTGGCGTGGCTTGGGTCCACGATGATGGGCAGATGGGTCAGGGTCCGCAGCACCGAAATGGCCGCCAGATCCAGGGTGTTGCGGGTGAAGCTCTCGAAGGTGCGGATGCCCCGTTCACAGAGGATGACGTTCTCGTTGCCGCTGGCCATAACGTATTCGGCGCTCATCAGCCATTCCTCGTAGGTGGCGGACATGCCCCGCTTAATCATGACGGGCTTATCTTGATGGCCCACGGCCTTGAGGAGGTCAAAATTCTGCATATTTCTGGCGCCGATCTGAATGATGTCCACATCCGTGAACAGCGGCAGCTGTGTGATGTCCATCAGCTCCGTCACAATGGGCAGGCCGGTTTCCTGCCGGGCCGTCTTCAGGTATTCCAGACCCTTGGCCCCCAGGCCCTGGAAGGCGTAGGGAGATGTCCGGGGCTTGAAGGCCCCGCCCCGAAGCATGGTCGCTCCGGCGGCCTTCACGGCCTTGGCAATGGCCACCACCTGTTCCTCGCTCTCCACCGAGCAGGGTCCGGCCATAATGGTCAGGGTGCCGCCGCCAACCTGGGTGTTTCCCACGGGAATGACGGTGTCCTCGGGATGGAACTTGCGGTTGGCGTTTTTATAGGGCTCCTGGACCCGCTTCACGTCCTGGACAATATCCAGGGCGGCAATGAGGTCAATGTCAATTTGGGACGTGTCGCCCACCAGGCCAAGAATGGTGTTGGCCTCGCCAATGCTGGTGTGAATGATGACGCCTTTCTCCTGGAGCCAGGCAATCAGGCTCTCCAGCTGTTCGCGGTTGGGGTTGTGTTTCAGGATGACAATCATGGTGTGTTCCTCCTCAATGTTGTCGGGGCATACAAAAAACCCACAGCCGGTCCGGCTGCGGGTTGCTTCGTACAAACGGGGCTAAAAACCGTCTGTCTTTACACGCGCGCGCATACAGCCAAACCAGGAAAAGCCTTACCAAAAAAGTTGGTAAAGCTAAAATAGAAGCTGGCATATCCGGCGGCATGGCAGATGGCGGTCATAGTCAGGTTCCCCTTTGCGTAAGTTCTTTAGGTGTTTAAAGCATAACACGGTATGCGGGAAATGAACACTGTGAGTTCTCACAAAAACAATGCGCTTTCCCCGTCCGTTTTCTACAAAATCAGGCAGCCGAGCTGGGCAGACAGCCTGCCATCAGCAGGGCTGTGGCCTTGAGGATGTAGTTGGCGTCCCGGTACATGCTGGCCCGGGTGGCCATGTACTGCTCGTGAAGCTCCTCCAGGGCCGCCACCAAATCCCGGCGGCACTGCTGGCGGCGGAGACTGCAATGGGCAAAGTAACCCCGCAGGTATTCGCGGAGGCTGGTTTCGTAGGAATGGTGGTCCAGCAGGGTGCAGCTGTAATTTTCATTGTGGGGATACGTATAAGCATCCGCTAAGTAGTGGGTGAGCTTGCCCAGGGTATAATACTGCCAGACCGTCCAGCGGCGGCGATTCTGAAGCTTGCGGATGCGGGCATTGATGTAGGCCTTGGAATTTACGTAGTGATGTCCCTTCAGGCGGTGGTAGTGCAGAGAGCCCTTCAGATAGCTCAGGGGATTCACGTCCGGCTGGAATGAACCGAAGAGGAACGCCAGCTCGTAGCGTCTGGCGGTAAAGCCTTGTTCGTTTCGTAAGAGCATGCGCGCCAATAAGGTATGACTGCGTTTCTGCAAAGTTAGCTCCTCCTAACCACAAATGTAGGGTCATTATAACACAATCCCGGCCAGGATACAAGGGGAATTTCGTAAAAAACCGGCGTCTTCAATTGGCAGTTTTGTACAAAATTCTCCGTCCCTTTCCAGACTCCGCAGTCTCCCTTTGCCGCAGGCGCTTTGGGAACATCCAGTCCGCCCCAAACACCGGCCGCCGCAAATCCTAAATCCATCCCCGCTCTTTCAGCATCACCAGTACGCACAGACATGCCAGCAGCACCAACGCGCCCTGTCCCAGAATCAGATTGAGACTGGCGGCAGTTGGATCTCTGCGGCGCTCTGCGGCAGCCGAGACCAAAACATAGAGGGACAGCAGGCCGAACAGGGGCGCAAGAATCTCCGCCGCCCCGGCCGCGCCCCACGCCGCCGCCAGAACATACAGCAAAAACAGCAGGCCAGAGAGAATCGCCCCCAGATTCAGCAGGCGGGAACCATGGGGCAGAAAAGGATTTCGCCGTTTCATGAGCATTCCTCATTTCTTTCATTTCCGCTCCGCCGGAGGAGCGCGCCTTTCCGGCGAAGACCGTTCTTTTGTCCGCAGGCGCAAAAATCAGTAACCGTTGACCATCACGTCCAGTACCCGCCCGGCCACCGTACCGGCCACCCGGTTTCCGCCGCCTCCATTTTCTACCAGAACCACAAAGGCATAGGGTGCGTCCTCATTGCGGAGGAATCCGGCAAACCAGGCGTGGGGCGGCTGCCCCTGACCCACCTCGGCGGTGCCGGACTTGGCGCACAGGTCCATATTGGGGAACCGGTCCCGGCCATAGGTCCGGTCCAGGTTTTCCGCCATCAACGCGGCTACCCGTTCCGCTGTGGCGGGGGAGATGCGTTCTTCCGTCCTGCGGGGCCAATGGGGCAGGGAGGGAATGCCCAGACCGTTTTTGGTCTTGAGGATGAGGTAAGGTTCCGCGCTCCGGCCGCCGTTGGCAATGGCTCCCATGTAAACCATCAGGGCGCAGGGATTCACCAGAGCCCGGTCCTGTCCCACTCCGGCCCAGCCCAAACGCCCTTCTGTCAAATCCCAGTCAAAGGACCCGCGGGCAGTGGGAATCCCGTTGAGTGAATAGCTGTCCGTCAAGCCCGCCTGTTCCGTATAACGGCGGAGGGCGGAAGCCCCCAGTTCCGTGGCCATCTGGGCGAAGGCAACGTTGCAGCTGTTGGCGAAAGCGGCGGCCAGCTCCTGTTCCCCGTGTACACCGGAACAAACAATGGTCTCTTCGCCCAACGGAAGCGACCCGGAACAGACCCAGGTCCGCGTTTCCACGTCTGGGATGTTCTCCAGGGCCGCCGCCAGCGTAACGGTCTTGTAAACCGAGCCGGGGGTAAACACGGAGGAGAGGAAGCGGTTGAGATAAGCCCCCTTGTAGCGGTCCTCTGTCTCAATGCCCTCCGGAACATGGAGGGGATCGTAAGCGGGGGAGGAAACCATGCAAAGAACATCGCCGGTCTTGTAATTGTAAACCGCCACAGCGCCGGCCTTTCCGTTCAGGGCCTGATAAGCCTCATAATTGTAGCGGGCGTCCAGGGTAAGGGTCAGCTCCCCGCCCAAATCTGCGCCAAAGGCGCCGTTCAAAAAATTCCAGCCGGTCAGTTTGTTGGCGAAGGCATTGAGCGCCCCCGTGCCGATGTTGCCCTGAAGGTCGCCCACAGCGTGAAGAGTCGCCTTGCGAACCGTCTCATTTTCATAGTAAGTCCTCTTCCCATCTTCCACAGAGGAAAGGATGTCTCCATCCCGGTCCAAAACCGTGCCGGTGGAAAGCTGGCCGCTGGAGTTGTAGAGGTGGCGGTTAAAAGCGGAGGAAGCCCAGCTGCCGCCGCGGGTAAAATAGCGGAAGAGGAAGAGGGCCATACCCGCTGCCAGAAGCAAAGCCAGCAAAAAGCAAACGACGGCGCGGTTCTCAATTTTCTTCAAGGAAACACCTCCCAAAGCAAATACCGAAAAGGAAATCAGAAGAAAGGGGGTAAAGAGGATAAAGGAGATATTCGGAAGGAAATATCGGAAGCAGATGCGGAAATTGTATATTCAAAAGTCCCATCCCCGTCCCCCGCAGGGCAGCCCCCCCGTCCTCCGTCTCTCGTCCCTCGTCTCTCGTCCCCTGGGGGAATGCTCAAGGGGGGAACCGCAGTTCCCCTCTTGATTGGAGGCGGAGGGAAAGGAGCGGGTGGAGCCGTCACCAAAGGTGACGGCGGAACAGAGCGGATTTTCCTCCGCCGATGGCGAAGCTGGCGTTTGCCCTGGTGTCGGTAGCCTTCAAAAACGCCAGAAGACCCCAGGCAGACATCATGGCGGAACCGCCGTTGGACACAAAGGGAAACGTCACCCCCGTCAGCGGCAAAATATCCACCGACCCAAACACATTCAAGCAGGTCTGAAACACCAGCAGCGACCCGGCGGCACAGGCGGCAATCGTATAAAAACTGCTGCGCCCCGCCCGGCAGGCCCGCACCGTAAAAAACGCCAGCGTCATCACCGACCCCACTGCCAGCAGCGCAATCAGCAGCCCCCACTCCTCACACAGCATCCCAAACACCAGGTCCGTGTCCGCCGCCGCCACGCGCTGAAGCCAGCCCTCGCCGGGTCCCATGCCCAAAAGCCCGCCGGAGGCCGCCGCCGACATGGTCCGGGTCTGCTGATAGCCCGCGCCGGAAGCATTTTCCCAGGCGTGGCCCCAGACCGCAAACCGGCTGAGAATATACGGTCGGAATTTCACAATAATCCCCGCCCCAAACACCGCGCCGCCGCAGATCAGCGTCAGCGTGGCAAAATCCCCGGAACGCAGATAGGCGATCACCAAAAAAGTCACAAAGAAAATCGCTGCCGTGCCAAAATCGCTCATCAGGCCCAGCAGGCCAATGCAGATGCCGGTGAGCACAATAAACAGCGTCAGATTCCGCCGGTGAAACAGCCGCTCCAGCGTGGCCGACCCAGCGAAAATATAGCAGATCTTCGCAATCTCCGACGGCTGGAAGGACAGCCCGCCCAGGGAAATCCAGTTCACCGCGCCATAGCGCCTCTGCCCCAGCAGCATGGTTGCCCCCAGAAGCCCAATGGCCATCGCCGCCATGACCCAGCGGGTCCGCTGCACCCGGCCCAGATCCCGGAGAAAAATTCCCAGCGTCAAAAACAGCCCCAGTCCCAGGAAAACCGCCAGCAGCTGTTTGTAAAGACTCCCGGGGGCGCTGGAAGCCGTCACTCCCAGGGAAAGCGTGGAGAGAAAAAAGGCAATGGTCTCCATCTCAAAACCCACGCACCGGCTCACCCGAAGAACCAGCGCGTAAATCCACATCCCCGCCGCCAGGCCCAGAAACGCCGCCGGAATCGCCGGGGAAGCCTCCGCCCCCGCCGCAATGACCAGCTGGACACAGGACAGCAGCTGAAACAGCGTCAGCCACAAAAAGGAAGGCCACATGGCAGCGGGACGCTCCTTCTGCCGCCGTTCCTCCAGCTCCGCCCGTTCCGCGGCAGTCTGGGGGAGAAACAGCAGCGGTACGCCGCCCAGCTGAATCTCATCTCCCAGCTTTACGGAGACGGCGTCCTCCACCGCCTGACCGTTGACCTGCACACCGCCCTTGCCGCCCAGGTCGTAGAGGGTCCACCCCTCCTCACCCCGGCAGAGGGCCGCGTGCTGGCGGGAGACGCTGGGGTAATTCAGGCGGACATCCGCGCTGCGGCTTCGGCCAAGGATATTCTCCCAGTGGGTGAGGGGAATGGCCCCGCCTCCAGGCAGACTGAGCTGTCCCCAGGTCTCCGGCGTATGGGGCACCCGGAGAAGGGAATGGACAGCCCGCCACAGAATCATCCCCGCCAGGGGCGG
The DNA here is from genome assembly GCA_022797935.1 of Oscillibacter sp. Classification (GTDB taxonomy): domain Bacteria; phylum Bacillota; class Clostridia; order Oscillospirales; family Oscillospiraceae; genus Oscillibacter. The sequence goes on from JAAWLO010000026.1 coordinate 26,087, forward strand.
GAGGAGAAAGCGGACAAAGGCCGTATACCACGCAGTAAGCACGGCGTGGTCCGCCAGAAACTGAAAAAACAGGTCCACGAGGGCCGTACCTCCTTTCCTCTGCGGCTGAAACAAGAATAGAGGAAGCATACCACAGATTTATGAAAAAATCTACCATTCTCCGGTAAATCCCCTCCGGACTTCTCCCCGGCGTTCCCAGCCCGGTTTCCCGCTGCGGTTTTTCTATGTTTCCCCTCCCAGCATATCCACAAATTTTCCGCGACAGATTTGGTGGAAACGACAAAGCCCATGGCCCGCAGGCCGTTTTGAAATGGTATTTTCATTCAGAGGTTGACAAACAAGGGAAGCTATCGTATAATGAGAATACAACTAAATGACCTGTCTGGTTGCGCATCTGCGCGTAATAGGGAATGCAGTGAAGCTCGAGAGCGAGCCATTCTGCAACAGTCCCGCTGCTGTAATAGGGGATGACCGCCGGGAATCAGCCACTGAGCATGGCTTGTCCATACTTGGGAAGGTCCGGCGATTCAGAAGATCCTTGAGTCAGAACACCTCTCCAGGCAGGACGGATATGCAGTGCCCCGCGGAGGGCCTTTCGTATCGAGGATTGTCTTCCTGCGCGGATGCGCGGGCATTGGTCTTTTTCCTCTCTCTGCCGCGGCACTCACAAAGAGCGCCGCTTTTTTCGCGGCTGGTGAAAGGAGAATGCCCCATGCAGATTACGCAGCGAATCCGAAAGTCCTCCGCCTCCGCCCAGGTACGGAGAAATCTGGTCCGGTACATCAAAGAGGGGCGGTTCACCGGCCCCAGACTGCCGTCGGAAGACGATATTTCCAGCATGTTCGGCGTCAGCCGCATTACCGTCCGGGACGCCCTGGCCAACCTGGAAAACTCCGGCTATGTCTCCCGGCTCCAGGGGCGGGGCACCGTCATCAACCGGACCATCTGCTCCCTGACCGGCCGCATCTCCGAGGGACGGCCCTTCGACGCCCTCATCCGCGCGCAGAACATGGTTCCCTCCATGGCGGCCAGTACCGTGAAAAAGCTGCCCATTACACCGGAAATCAAAAAAGCTCTTCAGACCGGCGCAGGCGAGATGTACCAGGTGGAGCGCCTCTTTCTGGGAAACGGCGACCCTCTGATTCTGCTGGACAGCTACCTGACCGGCGACCTGCTGGACAGCCCCGTGGACGGCGCCCCCACTCTGGAGCGGCTTCAGGAGCGGATTTTCTCCCCAAACATCGCCTATGATCTAGTCAACATCCATCCCATACAGGCCAGCGCCCACCTTGCGGGAAAGCTGGGGCTTCCGGTGGGCCTGCCCATGCTGATGTTTGAAACCATCTCCATGGACCAGGCGGAACGGCCTCTGCTGGTAAACCACGAATTCTATCACCCGGACAAAATCCGTTTCTGCGAAGTCCGTCTGGCAGACTACCGCATGAACAACGCTCTCAACTGAAACGCGGCGGCAGCAAACCGCCGGATTACCGAAAACAGAAAAGCAGTCCCTCCGGCGCAAACCCGGGGGACTGCTTTTTTAAGAACGCCGCTTCAGGGATTCATTTGATAATCCACATTCCGGACCTCCCGAAAATGGATCTTCTGCGGATGGTAAAACTCATAATTGACCAGCAG
>JAAWLO010000027.1 GCA_022797935.1 Oscillibacter sp.
GGTACTAAGTCCAATCTGGATTACGTCCTTGTTTTTCGCCGTTATCTTTTCCGCCATTTTGGTCGGCGGACGAATTGTTAAAGGAAAATGGTAAATTCCCGTTTATCGGGCAGTCATCCATCAACAGGTGACTGCCCGCTTTAGATATTTTGACGAGTGATTTGACGAAGTGACTTTCGGCAACACCAATCTGAAAAGGGAGACATGTTCCCTTCTGATTGTTCCCTCTATTTATAAAAAACCGCCCGGTTTTCTGCACCGGACGGCTTTTCATGTATGAAACATGCAGCAAGGAAGAACGATTTGGGTAAAACCTATTTACGCAGCCGCGTTGATTTCGCCGATGATGGTTTCGGTGGAAACAATCCGAGCGCCGTAGCACAGGTCAAAGTAGTTGATGGCGTCCTCGTGAGTTCCCACACCAAGCTCATTTGAGCATGCGTCCTCCGGAACGATTATCTGATAGCCGAGGTTATAGGCAGTAGAGAGGGTTTGCAGAACACAGATGTTTGTATCCGTTCCAAAAACAATCAGCGTGTCGGCCCCCAGTTCACGGAGTGTGAGGTCGAGGTCCGTTTGAAAGAAGCCGTTGTAACGCCGCTTCACCAGAAGGTAGTCGCTGTCCTGGACGTCAAAGCCCGTCAGTGGCTGAGAGCTTTCATCACCAGCCAAACCATGTTCACCCCAAAGCTCCAGTTCCCGGTCAATCCCGGGCAGATGGGCATCGTTTACAAAGACAATGGGAAGACCCGTGCTCCGGCCGGCTTTCACAATCTCAAAAGCATTGAGGAAGGGTTGCTCCGGTGTCTCATCTCCATAAATATCCCCGCCATAATCGTCGATAACCAGGATGGCAGTTGTTTTGGGATCAAACCCGGTTCCATCCTGCCAGGCTGTCCGTTGGTGGACCGGCATTCCATCAGAGTCTCCGTTTTCCGGCGCGGCTGTATCGCTGGAATAGGCCGTTTCTTCGGGACCCGTGTTTTTATCTTCGTCAGGGCTGCTCTGTCCGCCGCAGGCGGCCAGCGTTCCGATGATAATCAAGCACAAAAGCAGGCGAAAGCAATTTTTCATTTGCGTGTCTCCTTAAATTGAAGTTGTTTTTAATCCGGAACAATGCTATAATGGACTAGGCCCGGCAAAATAACAGAGAGGCGCCTTCTCTAGACGTATCTTCTCATGATTATGCTTTAAAAACAACCCGCAGAGTCAAGCGAATCCATGCAACAAAATTGAGGAAAATATGGTATGAGCCGAAAGACAGAAAGCAACGGAAAACAAAGAATCAGTGATGCCATTTGTAAATTGGGAAAGAGCAAGCCGATTGAAAAGGTGACGGTACAGGAAATTATTACCATGGCGGATATCAACCGCTCCACGTTCTACTATCATTTTGAAGACGTGCGGGATGCGCTTGAATGGATGATTTCTGATTTTCTTGACGAATATCTGAGGCTGCTGTTCGATATTCCCAAAGGAAAAAATGATGTTTTAGTAGAGGACTGTTTTTTATTGGAGCAGGAGAAAAACGTTTGCAGTCTCATCCAGCGAAAAAAGAATTGTCTGGAGCTGTTTTTTAATCCGTATAATCAAGGGGACTTTCGGGAACGGTTTTGGAACGCATTCCAAAAGCGCGCGAGGATATATGATCTGATAACGATTGGACCCAAAGGGGATACACACTTTGTGAAGCATGGAATCGCATACGATTATTGCCTGCGGATTAATTTTGCCATCTGGTTTGAGCTTTTATCATACTGGCATGACCGGAATTTTCACGAAACGGCGGAGGATTTTGTAGAAATTTTTGATATCATGTATAATGGAATCATTGGATTTGAGAATCGTAGACCATGATACCGGCATGGCCGGACAAAATCCCCCTGCCGCCGGCTACGCCGCGGCAGGGGGATTCTGCATTTCGCAGTTGAATGAAGGGTTTCAAAGCTCCAGACTTCCGATTCCGATGCTGTTCTTGCTTTCCGCATCAAACAGAATGATGTTCTCCCCAATGACATCCAGCTGAATCGTCTGGTCCACGGCGTAGTCCACGCTGCCGAAGACCACGGAAGTCATCATGCTGTCCTGTACCATAACCTTTACTGTGGTCTCCATGCCGGAGGGAAGGGTGGAATAGGCAATGCCGCTCAGTTTTCCATTCTCCCGAATGGGCAGGAACTCCGGGCGCAGGCCGACGATGGCCCGGTTCCCATGGGGCGCCAAGGCTTCCCTGGAGCGGAATACAGCCGTTCTTCCCAGGAATTGGAGTGTCACACGTTGCCCGCTCTCTTCCGTGATATCCGCCGGGACAAAGTTCATGGTGGGATTGCCTACAAATTCTGCCACAAACTGGTTGGCCGGTTGGTTGTACACAGTCAGAGGCGGCGCATATTGCTGCAGAAGGCCGTTGCTCATCAGACAGACCTGGGTGGACAGGGTCATGGCCTCCAGCTGGTCATGGGTCACATAGACAAAGGTGCTGTTGGTGTCGGAGTGGAGGCGCTTGAGTTCCGTGCGCATCTCCTGGCGCAGCTTGGCGTCCAGGTTGCTGAGGGGCTCGTCCATAAACAGCACCTTGGGGCTGGGGGCCAGCGTGCGCGCAATGGCTACCCGCTGCTGCTGGCCGCCGGAGAGCTCGGAGGGATAGCGTTTTTCAAAGGGTTCAATCTTCAGAAGAGCCAGCAGCTCGTCCACGCGCGTTCGGATATCCGCCTTGCTCCACTTCAGATTTTCCAGGCCAAAGGCGATATTCTGATACACCGTCATGTGGGGCCAGAGGGCGTAGTTCTGGAACAGGAAGCCAATGTCCCGCTTTACCGGCGGAAGGTTGATGCCTTTCTCCGCGTCAAAGACAACGGCGCCGTCAATGGTGATGCGGCCCTCCGTGGGGGTTTCCAGACCGGCGATCATCCGCAGAGTGGTGGTCTTTCCGCAGCCGGAGGGCCCCAGAAGCGTGATGAAGCCCCGGTCCTGGATTTCCAGGTTCAAATCGTCTACCGCAATGAATTTATCGAACCGCTTGGTAATGTGCTCCAACAGAATGTGCGGCATGGTGTCAACCTCCTATACCTTTGTCAAAGGACGCGCCGGTGAGCTTGTTCGTCAGCGTGTTGATGAGAATCACGATCAAGACAATCAGCAGTGTCACCGCGCTTCCATACTGGGAGTATCCGGTCTCGTTGAAGGAGAAAAGCATGGTCGTCAGCAGGTACCGGGCGTAGGGCACCAGCAGGGTAAACAGGGCCACCTCCCGCATGACGGAGATGACCGGCAGCAGATAGCCGGAGAGAATGCTGCTCTTTTGAATGGGGAACATAATTTTCACCATCCGCTTCCACCAGGGAACCCCCACCACGGTGGCCGCTTCTTCGATTTCCGGGGAAATCTGGAGCATACTGTTGATGCCGCTGCGGGAGGCAAAGGGCAGGAACTTGATGGAGGCCACTAGAATCAGCACACCGAAGGTGCCGTACAGAAAATGAAAGCTTTCGCTGGTGGCTACTGCCAAATAGATGGTGCCGAAGGCCATAGCGGGCATCAGATAGGGGAAGAAGGCCATACTCTCCACCCAATGGGAAAGGCGGGTGCCCCGGCGGCGGACGCAGGCATAGCCGATCAGCATACCGCTGGTTCCCACAATCATGCCCACAATCAAAGCCAGCAGAATCTGGCGGCCCAGGGCCTTCCACATGGTGGGGTTCAGCAGGATGCCGGCAATCATGCCCGTCTCATAGGCGGAGGACTCCGTACCAATCCAGAAATGCAGGGTCATGTTGGAGAAGGAATAGTTGCCCGGCTGGCGAATGACGGATTCCAGGCCGAAGGACACCAGGGGCATGATGGCGAAGAAAAGAACATAGACGCACAGGAAGAGGGAAATGGGAGTGTTGGCCTTTTTCAGGTTTACCAGGGAAACCTGGCCGCTTTTGCCGGTGACGGTGGTATAGGATTTCCGCTTTCCGGTGAACCACTGGTTCAGGCCCAGAATGAAGCAGCCCAGGACAATGGACACGAACGCGATGATGTACCCCTGGCCCTGGTAGCCCGCGTTGATCAGGGCCCGCATCTTCGTGGACAGGGTGAAGCATTTTACGGATGAGCCCAGAAATACCGGTACGGTGTAAGAGCTGAAGCCGCTGGAGAAAATCAGCAGAAAGGTGGAGAGGACCGCGGGCATCACGATTGGCAGAGTGATGCGGCGGATAATCTTCATCCGGCTGGCCTTCAGAATCGTAGCGCTCTCCTCCAAGGTGGCGTCCATATTCTTCAGGATGCCGCCAATGAGCAGGTAGGCAAAGGGCGAGTAATGCAGCGCAATGACAATAATCATGGGGAACAGCCCGAAGACAAACCACTCCGGCATACAGATGCCGAAAATGGATTCCAGCATCCCTACGTTGCCGCCGCCCACCTTGCTGTTTTGGAACACGTTGACCCAAAACAGAGCCAGGGTCCAGGCGGGCATCATGTAGGGGAACACGAAGACGGAGCTGATAAATTTCTTGTATTTCAAATTGGACCGGGCAATAAACCAGGCTACGGTGCCGCCGATCAAAATGCCCAGAATACCGGAGCCTCCGGCGACGATAAACGAGTTTTTCAGAGGCTTCCAGAAGTTTACAATGCTCCAGTCGCTGACGGGGAACAGCCGCTGGAAGTGGTTCAGGGTAAGAGAACCCACCGCCTGTTTCAGGAGTTTTTTCTCCGTCCCCAGATGCACGGTGAACATGTTGGAAAGCATGGCCAGCAGCGGAAGCACGGAAAGGCAGAACAGAATGACCAGGAAAACCACCAGCAGCACATTTGACGGCTTGGAGAAAAACGCCTTGCAGCGGTGGGACAGCTGTCCTTTACGCATAGGTCTCTCCTCTCTCGGTGTGATTTGACATGCAGGAAAAACTTGGGACAGAACGGAAAAGAGGCCGCCGCAAAATGACGCTTGCTTCTGGCGCATTTTGCGGCGGCTTCCGTCAGTCAGTCATCAAAGGATTATTCAGCTTTGGGCAGCGGGTCTCAGTTGCCCACGCGGGTAGCGATAAACTCGTAGACGTTGGCGTAATTGTCATAGATGTAGTCCAGGTCCTCAACCACCAGACATTCGCTCCAATAGGGATAAGCCTCGTCTTCCAAATCAGAGGGCTTTTCAATGGAGGTGTTGGGTGAGTAGTAGCCCTGGCTGGAGTTCCAGGATTTCTCACCGGCAAAGCCGCTCTCATCCAGGAGGTAGTTGATGAACAGTGCACAGGTGTAGGGGCAGTCGGTATCGCTGCAGACGGTGGCATAGATCGAGTACATAAAGCCGGAGAAGCCTTCCATCTTGTTCTCGAACTCCACAACCGTCAGGTTGCCGCGGTCGGCCTCGTCCACCTTGCGCAGCTTGGAGAAGACGAACAGACCCAGATTCCCGCCGGCGCCGGAGGCCACGCCGGTGGCGATCTTGGACGCGGAGGTGAAGGTATAATTCACATTCTCCAGGAAGCGGGCAATCCACTCATAGGAGGCGTTCTCATAGCCGGCGGATTCCCAGGCCTTTCCATAATAGCTCTCGTAGGCGGCAGCCATGCGCTCAACCCACTGAGGACTGGTCAGCATAATCAGGAAGTTGATGTTCACCGTCTCGTTGGTGGGGTCCTTGAAAAAGACCTTGTCCTTCCACTCCGCCTCGGTCAGCTGCCAGACGTTGGTGAGGTTGATGGAGCCGGAGGTATTGTTATAGATGAACAGAGAGTTGATGAACACAACAACGCCGGGATCCCGGTATTCCTCAGCCACGACATCCTTGTAGGCGTCCGGGAAATAGCTGTAGGACAGGCTTTCATCCAGCAGATAGGTCTTCAGGTCGGCGCCGTTCTGCACCAGGGCCATGTCGGCGGAATCGGAGACGCCGGAACCGATGGTGTTGGAGAGAATGGTGTAGGTCTCGCCGTCGTCAATTTCCGCATAGACGACTTTGCCGGCCAGCTCCGGATAAGCGGCCATGAAGTTGTCGGCGGCCTTTTCGGCGAAGCTGGTGGTGGAGTAGAAGTTCAGGGCGGCGCCGGAGGCGATTTCCTCTTTTGCCCGCTCATACAGCTCCTCGTTGCTCAGGGTGGCGGCCAGGGCCAGCTTGCCCTGTACGTCCTCGGGTTCCGCGTCCGCAGGGGGCGTATCGGGCGTGTCTGTTGTGTCCGTGTCGGAGCCGGTACCGGCCGGCGGAGTCTGTTGGCCGCTGTCGCCGGAACAGGCGGTCAAAGACAGCATGACCAATACTAGAAAGAGTGCCATAAATCGTTTCATCGCAAGATCCTCCATTTCGTTTTTGCAGGCAAAGTATTTTTTAGAAATCCTCTGTCTTGGCTGATTTAAATTTTACAACTTTTTCGAGAAATGTCAACCTTTTTCACAAATCCTGTTCAAAAACTTTTACTGAATTTAGATGTTTTGCTGGATAAAGCGGTATGCGGGCGTTATGTTCAAAAAACACATTCTGTATAGGGGGGGAACGGGCCCGCGCGGCGGAATAGGCTGCCCTTCCTGCAGAGAAACCGATTGCGTTTTCTAAGAGCCTGTGTTTATTTATGTGTTTAATGGAATGTACGCAAAAATATCCCGGCAGGTTTCTTGAGACCGATGCTTCGCTGTATCCGCCAAAAATTTTCCCTCCCATATCGTAATACTTTCCAGCTTCCTGCTGTTTACCTGGTGAAGAGAATCCAATTCAAGTTAAAGGAGGAGACCTGTGATGCTTGCAGTTTGCCTGGCTATGCTGGAAACCAAACAGGACCAGCGGCGGTTTACGCGGCTTTTCGAGGCCTATGAACGGAAAATCTATGCCCTTGCTCTGCGGATTCTGGGGGACCAGACCCGTGCGGAGGATGCGGCGCAGCAGACGTGGCTTCAGCTTCTGCGGAGCTGGGAACGCGTTTCCGCGCTGCCTTGGAAGGAGACGGAGGGATATGTGGTCACCGCCGCTAAAAACTGTGCCCTAGACATTCTGCGGGCGGACCGGCGGACCACGGCGTTTCCGGAGGACTGGGACCCTCCGGCGCGGGAGGAGTGTCAGGCGGAGTATGACTATCTTGTCTCTTTAATCCGGGCCCTGCCGGAGAGCTACCGGCGGGTTTTGGAAATGAAATGTGTGGAGGAACAGACCAACCGGGAGATTGCCCGACGGCTGGGAATCAAAGAGTCCACGGTTGCGGTCCGGATTCTGCGGGGCAGGACCATGCTGAGAGAACGCCTGGAAAAGGAGGGATATACCTATGAGGCCGTTTGACCATTTTTTGCGCCAGGGGTTGATGGACGCCAATCTGCTCCAATATGATGAAACCCTCCGGCAGGCCGCTTCCGAGGAGCTGAACGCCTCTCTCCCATACCGCCGGGAGCGAATGCGGCTGCTGGCAGACCCCTGGAACTGGGAAAAGGAGCGGACCCGGCCCGTCCTGCGCCGGGGAATTGTCCGGGGCATAGTTGCGGCTGCTGCCATACTCCTTCTGGTTACAGCGGCGGCGGCCATCGCGGTCCCGCTGTGGAACGCGTTCTTCGGCGGCCTGGACCCGCAGCAGCAGGAGATTGTGGACGAGATGGAAACCGGCGGCGGAGCAGCGGAAAAAACGGAGGCAGAGAGCCTCCTGCCGCCTCCGGCGGAACACGATGGCGTGACCGTCACGCCGCTGCGCATCTTGGGTGCAAAGAATCAACTCTATCTGATGCTGGAAATCCGTGCGCCGGAGGGAACCGTATTCTCTTCGGAGGATGCGGTTTGGCTGTTTGGAGGTCTTTCTCTGCCGCCGGAGCGGCGGACGGAAATGGCTGGACGCAAAGGCGGATTTACCGTACTGGAGGCCGGGACCAGGGAACCCAATGTGCTGACCGGCGTGGCGGAGGAAACGACATCCTATGACATTGGGGGCTGTACCTTTGTTGTCCGCGCCCTTTACCGGAACACGCCGGACGGAGAACAGGAACCGGTATTTGAGGCGTCCGATAACGTGACCTGGAAAACCGGGACCTGGGACATCCCCATTCCGGAGGGCCTGAACGGAGACCGGGTGCTGGAGCTTCCGGCGGAGGGGCTGTCTATGGCAGACGGACAAAAGACCATGACCCTGCTGTCTATGAGTGTCTCGCCGCTGGGCATCTGGTGGAAGTACCGCCTGGACGGCGAAGACCCGTGGCCCCGCGTTCGGATGGCGCTGCGGATGCGGGACGGCAGTGAAATCGAAGCGGCCCCCGGCCAGATGACGATGGGCGATATGGGTTCGGGCTGCACAGCGGCGGTGGATTTTGTGAAGCCTGTGGACCTCAGCCAGGCGGAGGCGGTACTGTGGGGAGAGGTGGAAATCCCCTTGGGACAGCTAGGGGAGGAATAGGAGGCGGAAATAAACTGGAAGAAAATGTTGAAGTTCTTTTTCCCCGCTGTTTAACAGGCAGAACAGAGCGTGTCTGTTTCCGCCGGATAGGAAAGGAAGGTAATCATGAAAAAACAATCGCATCCATGCTGCTGGCTGCTGCCGCCGTGCTGGGGCTGTGTACCCCGGCCCTGGCGGCTCCCGCCAAGAGTGCCCGCTGCTGGAAGGTATACGTGGAACACAGCAGTATCTATTGGCAAGGCTCCAAGGCCGCTGAGCCAGACGCGAAAGCCCCTGTTTGGCAGCCTGCCTGGCTGCCGGAGGGATGGACGCTGGAATATGGGGCTGCCAGAGACGGCGTGTGGCCGGAGACGAACTGGGTATATCGATGCGGAGAGGAAACCCTGAGTATGAGTCTCTGTGCCCCTTCCGATTTCGGCTTCTGCCAGTGGATGGACTTTGAGGACGGGAAGACAGCGAAAAAGGAACTGAAAATCCAGGGATATCCGGCAGACTTCTGGCAGATGAATCAGAGGGCGGCCCTGGCCTGGGAGGATGCGCGAGGGAACCTGTTCGTTTTGCTCCACAGCGGTTCCCTGACCCAAGCGGAGATCGAAAAGGTTGCCAACAGTGTCGCGGAACTCCGCGCGCCCCTGCCGGATTATCGCTTGGGCTGGACACCGGCCCAGGACGGGGAAATTTACCGCGACACGACCATGCCGGGCTATGTATCGGACAGCGGCGGACCTCCCGATATTCGTTTCCTCTACGCCGGACAGCCCCTGTCCGCCCCGGAGAGAATGCCGGAAACGGTGACGGTGCGGGGCGTACCGGCCCGGCTCTGGTTGGGGGACCCGAAAGAAACAGGCATCATCGTTACCTCCCCGGTCAGCGGCAGGACGGCGGAGATTCCGACGGAAAAAACCTGGAGTACCCTTATGTGGACGGACCCTGAAACGGATATCTGTTTCCGTATCCAGGGCAATAAGCTGACGAAAGAGACCATGCTCCGCATGGCGGAAAGTGTGGAGACGGGCAGAGCGGCTTCCTGGCCTGCGCAGCCGGCAGCCAATCCGGCTTCTGCATCCAGCGTCCCGGCGTCCGGTTCCGGCGGTTCGAACGCCAGCCGCCGGAGCTGGGCAGCTGATGGCTGGAAGGCAGTGATTGTCCAGGCGGACGGTACCGTGGAGAACGTCCCGAATTGCTCGGAGCTCTTCCCGGGCCAGGAGCTTCCTGCCGTATAATGCTTTTGAGGAACTGGCAGCCGGAGAATCTGCCTGGTTTGGTAGGAAAATCAAAGAGGGCAGCGGCGCTGAAAACGCGGACAGTCTTGGAGAAGGGCTGTCCGCGTTTTGAATAGAGTATGTGGTTTCGGGGGACAGGATGGTGCGGAAATGGAGGCTGGAAAAATTTAAGAAATCTTTTGAACTTCGTTCATATCCTTTTAAAGATCCAGGCGTATCCTGGGAATCAGAATTAGGCCATTTTTCAAACAAGACCTAACCAATACGGAGGTAATTATGCTGCGAATCGAACCCGCAAGTTGGCACAGAGGGTTTGCGGAATCCCGTCAACTGATGTGGGCCTGCGCCCGTCAGGCAAAGGTCTCTTATTTCCAACTGCTGTGTCAAGAAAAGGCCTTGTATGCCATATATGATGAAGATGTTTTCTGCGGCTGTGCCGTTCAGCATACGTTGAAAGGCGCCGCCGGTGTCCTGTGCTTCTTTTCCAAAGCGGTGTACTGCGGGCAGTCCCGCCGCTCCGCTGTTACGGAGCTGTTGGCGGAAGCCTTGGATATGGAACCGGACCGTATGGATTTTGTTTATCTGGAGGAGACGTTTCATCCGTCAGGTCTCCGGATTTCCGGCGCTGGGTAGCTGGGCGGCTGGAAAGCGCTTCTTAAAGAGGTTCGGCAGCGGTCACTCTTGAAAGCGGTTTACCCCGGAGGTGAAAAAGCCGGTGGTATCCACCACAAGGTCCGCCGCCTGTTCCGTGCCGCAGGCGGCAAAATACCGCTCCTCCAGCGCCCGCCACACCCGGTTGAAAGTGGGATAGTAGTCCCCTTCCCGGGCCTGGAGACGGCGGGTCTGCTCCTCTTTGTCACAGGTCAGGAAAATCCGGCAGTCATAGTATTTCGCCAGAGATGGGTGCTGGGAGTAGGTGCCCTCTACCAGAATCAGCTCCACGTCATCCGGGTCGGTTTCAAGGGGGGTTCCGTACTCGTCCAGCACCGGACTGCTGGGGAAGAAGGGCTGATACGCCAAGGGCTTCCCGGAGTGGACCGGAAGCAGAATTTCCCGCTGAAGCCGGTCCAAGTCCATATTTCCGGCGGGAATTTCCATCCAGTCCGGGGCGCGTCTCTCCCAGGGGAGGTAGAAGTCGTCCATGTGAGCCACATGCTTCCATCCGGGAATCAGCTGCTCCGCAATGCCGGAAAAGCCAGTTTTCCCGCTGCCGCACCGGCCGTCCACGGCGACGAGGAAGGGTCGGATTCCGTTTCTGCGCATGTAAGCACCGGAGCGCTCACCCGGCAGCCTGTCCCGGTCCCGGGACAGCCGCAGATAGGCCGCGTAATGCTCCCGGGACAGCCGGTCAATGGGAACCAGCGCCGGAAGAAACCCGGCCAGCTTCGTTTCCAGAATCCGATAGTGGGGGTTGTAGGCATTCCGGAAGGCTTCGCTGTGACGGACAGGCGGACAACCCTCCCGCCGCCAGTCCTCCAGGAATTCCTTCAGGCCGGGAAGGGGAAGAGCGGCCAGCTGCTCCAGTTTTTGGGAGAGCCCGGCCTCTGTCCCCTCCCGGGAGACGGTGGTCTGTGTGAACATCCGCCCGACCAAAGGCAGTTCTGACAGGGTGGAAAGGGCCTGGGTGATATGGAACCGGCACAGGCCGTTTCCAATGGGTTCCAACGCCCGGGGACCGGATTCCGCTTCCTTCCGTTCCGCCAGAAGAGCGGCCAGGACCCTGTCGGGGCTTTGCGCCATGTGAGCGGGGCCGAACTCGCTCTGATAGGCCAGCTTGGCGAAGTCCTGGGGCTCCATGGCCGGATAGCGGGCCCAGTGCTCCCGGGCAATCTCCAGAAAGCCGCCGCTCACAGACCCAGCTCCTTTGCCGCCAGGCCGGCTGCCCGGCGGAGGTATTCTTCCAGACGCAGTTCCTCCGTTCCCGCTACCTGTACGCCGCAGGAAGCGGAGGGAACCAGAATCTTTTTCCCCTGTGCGCCGGAGACGGCGGCGGCCATAGCGGGGGAAACCTCGCCCAGGATGCCGTTGGCCAGGATGATGCCGATGGGCCCTAGAATCAGGTCCGCCCGGGCGGCATTGTATACCACGGCGTTTTCGCCTGTAGCGCCCTGGACGGCGCCGGCCTTCAGCATAGCGGCGGTGGCAGACACGTTGGTACCCACGCAGAGAAGGGTGCAGTCCGCAGGCAGACGGGGCTTCAGAAGCTTTACCAGCTGGCTTCCCACGCCGCCGCCCTGGCCGTCCAAAACCAATAGGATGCGTTGGTTCATGGTCTCACCGCCCAAAGAGCGCCGCCGCCCGGCGCATATTCTCCATAATGGGAACTTGGAAGGGACAGCGCTTTTCGCAGGCCCCGCAGGCAATACAGGCCCCAGCGCCTGCAGGCAGCAGGGCGTAGTGTTCCCGAATCGTTTCCGGGACTTCTCCCTGAGCGGCCGCCAGATTCAGGAATTTCGTGACGTCCGCCACGGCAATGCCCTGCGGACAGGGGGCGCAGTGGCCGCAGTACATACAGTGCCCCGTCCAACTGATTTTCGGCAGGGCCGCCAGCGTTGCGGCGTAATCCCGTTCTGCCTCCGCAGCCTCTTCAAAGGCGAGGCTGGCCTTCAGGTCCTCCAGGCTCCGGGCCCCGGACATCACACAGGCCACGCCGGGGCGGTCCAGAGCGTATTGAAGGCATTGGAAGGCGGTCAGCGCTTTTCCGGCCGGGGAGAGGGTGTCGCTGAGCAGGTCTCCGCCGCCGAAGGCTTTCATCACCGTGATGCCAACCCCCAGCCGCTGGCAAGTTTCATAGAGGTTCTGGCGTTCCGGGTCCATGTTTACCAGTTCTCCTGTGTAATTCTTGGGAGCCCACAGTTCCTCTACGTCCTCTCCGGCGGGCTGAAGGTCATAGCAGGGGTTTACACTGAACATCAGTACGTCAATCAGGCCCGTGTTCACCGCCGCCAGGGCCGCCTGGGGATTGTGGCTGGAGAGGCCGATGGCGCGGATGGTTCCCGCTTCCTTCAGAGCCAGGGCGTATTCCAGCACCGGACCCTTGCGGACGGTTTCCCAGTCCGCCAGAGAGTCTACGTAGTGAATCATTCCGATGTCCAGATAATCTGTCTCCAGCCGCCGGAGCTGATCTTCAAAGCTGGCCCGGACCTCGGCGATGTCCCGGGTGCGTTTGTACTGTCCGTCCTTCCATACGGAGCAGAGATGGGCCTGGAGGACAAAGTTCTCTCTCCGCCCCCGGAGGGCCTGGCCCAGATGGGAGCGAACATCCGGATTTGGCGTATAAAGGTCTATGCAGTTGGCTCCTGCGGCCTCCATAATGTCCAGCCACGTCTTTCCCTCTTCGAAGGTCTTGCCCAGAAAACCCTCACAGCCCACGCCGATTTCTCCCACCAGAATACCCGTTCTTCCTAAAACACGATGCTTCATATCGTTCCTCCTTACAGACCAGAGTGTTCCTGTCCAGCATATAGCCAGCGCAGCTGAAAAGAATCCCGTGGGATTCTTTTCAACGAACCGCCGCTCAGGCGGCGGTTCGAGCCGTAAAGCGGCGGCCGGCGCATGGCTTCATAGGAAACGCAACTGCGTTGACTATATCACAAAGGCCCCCCGGTTCGTCAAGAGGGACTTTTCCCCCGGTCTCTCTATGGTTCTCCCGCATATCCCGCCGCCGGGGCGCATAGGATGGAGCAACAAGAGGCAGGGAGTGAGGGTGTTTTGAAGGGAAACATGGAGGAGCGGGCAGAGCGCCTGGCTCTTTACATCATAGAAAACCGGTCCACGGTCCGGGCCGCCGCGCAGAAATTCGGAGTCAGCAAAAGCACCGTCCACAAGGATATCTCCGAACGGCTGCCCCTGTTCAACCGTCCGCTGTACTTACAGGTCAAAGAAGTTCTGGACGTCAATAAAGCGCAGCGCCACATTCGGGGCGGCATTGCCACCCGAAAAAAATACCGGGGTGATCCGGGTTCCTGAATACGCCTCGGAGACAGCGGGTCCTGCGCAGCCGGAACCGCGGGCTTCGCGAAACGATTGTGAAGAAGGAGGGGTCCTTTCTTATGGCAAATCATCCAAGGGGCAGAGGGCGCACCGTCCGAGCCGTCCCATCCAACCGCCCTCCGGCGGGGGGCGGGATGGAACCGGGTGTTCCCAGTTATACGGAACCGGAGGTCCGCCGCTGGCCGCACCCCATTGAGGAGACGCCGCGGACGCCGGAACCGTCGCTGCACTACATCCGCTGCGCCCTTTCTTACCAGAACCAGCTTCTGGCAGACATCAAGGTTTTGCTGGAACAGCTGGCGGCAAATGCAGAGGATGCGCATCCTGCGTCCTGACTGCCGGAACTCCGCCTGTCAAATCTGCTTTGCCGGGCGGAGACGGCTTTTCCCCTGTCCGGCGGCGGACGGGCGTTTTTCCTGTCTGGAAAACAAAAAAACGCCCTTTTTATTTTTTTTCTTGTGTTTTTGGCCCGCAGGTTTTATAATAAAGCGAACCGGTTTTTCTTGCCTGGAAGGGAAGCCGGAACGCCCCGTTCCATCTACTTTTCTGATACCGCGCCGACTGGCGCAATTGGAGGTTCCCATGCCAAGAGGACGCCGCCAGCAGAAGCGCCGCCGCCGGGGAGGCGGGACGCTGCTGCTGCTTCTTTTGCTGATTGCCATCACCTACGCCACGGTCCGCGTCTACATCCGGGCCCCGGAACAGCGGACCGAACAGCCCAGCTTTACCCAAACGGTGGACAACCCCTCCGTTTCTCCGGACCTTACCGGCGAAGAAGCCGATGCCCTGCGCTCCCACTATGAGCGCAAACCCTCCTTTTACACAATCCTTGTCTCCGGTGTGGACGACGGCAACGGAGGCAGCGATACGAACATCCTGGTTGCCGTGGATGCGGAAAACGACTATATCTACGGCGTCAGCATCCCCCGGGATACCAAAGCCCACATTAACGGAAAAAACAGGAAAATCAACTTCGCCTACAACTCCGGCGGTATGGAGCTCATGGCGCAGACCGTCTCCCATCAGCTGGGCATTCCCGTAGATTATACGGTCCTGGTGGACCTGCAGGCGTTTGAAGCCCTGGTGAACGCCATCGGCGGTGTGGATTTTTACATTCCGGTGAATATGGACTACGACGACCCATACCAGAATCTGTCCATCCACTTCTCCAAGGGAATGCGCCATCTCAACGGGAAAGAAGCCCTGAAAGTCGTTCGCTTCCGCCACAACAACGATGGTTCCGGCTACGGAAGCGAGGACATTGGCCGGATGCAGACCCAGCAGGATTTCCTGAAGGCCGTGGCCAAGCAGACGCTCACCATTTCCAACCTGGGGAAGGTGGACCAGTTTATGAAAATCTTCCAGCAGTATGTGGAGACCGATCTGACCATTGGCAACCTCGTCTGGCTGGGAGGGGAAGCCATTGGCATGGGTCCGGAAAAAATCGACTTCTGCACCTTGCCTGGCGATTGGAAATCCCCTTATATCTACCTCAACCAGGAAGAGGTCCTGGCCCTAATCAATCAGTACTTGAATCCCTATGTGGAGGACCGTCTGCCGGAGGATTTGAACATCCTTTCCTGACGCCTCCCCCATTCAGCAATGGAAAGGAGCTTCATGAAACGTAAACTCCTGGCCCTGTGCCTGGTCCTGTGCCTGATGCCGGTGCTCTCCGCCCAAGCTGAGGATGGCTTCATCCGCCAGCGGACTTATGCCGGGGAATTCTCCGATCTGACCCCGGATTCCCGTTTCTATGACAATGTGGCCGCGCTCTATGAGTATGGATTGGCGTCCGGAAAGGCTGACGGGACCTTCGGGCTGGAAGATCCGGTTACCCTGGGACAGGCCATCATCTTCGCTGGGCGTATCCGGGGACTCTACCGCACCGGAGACGCGGAAACCGCCCTGGCCTGCCGCCAAGAGACAGAACCCATCGCCCTGGCCTATCTCCGCTACCTTCAGGAGGAAGGGGTACTGGAGCTGGAACTGGAGGATTACGGGAGCCTGTATCAGCCTGCCGCGCGGGCCCAGGTGGCCCACGTACTGGCGAACATCCTGCCGGAGAAGGTCCTTCCCAGGGTTCATGACGAGCTGGTTACCCAGGCTTACGCCAGCCGGCGCTTTATCACGGACGTCAACGAGTATACCCCTTATTACCAGGATATCTTGGAGCTTTACCGCCGGGGCGTCTCTATGGGTTCTACCGGAACCGGAGCGTTCCGGCCCAGCGAGCCGGTTACCCGAGGCGCCGCTGCCGCCATGCTCACCCGAATGGTGGAGCCTGCCCTGCGGGTCCAGCCGCAATGGGATCTCTCCGCCCTCTACAGCGCCCAGGGCCTGACCCTGTCCGATTTGGTGGAGCCGGGGAAGCCGGTCCTCTCGCCCACAACCCGGGAGGAGCTGGATGAGGCGGTCCGCTATATGCTCTCCCGAAACAGCAGCCAGCTGGTGCTTTATTACCCTGGTATTGACGACAGCCGCGCACGGCAGCTGATGGACCAAGTACTCTCTGTCATCAAAACTTATTGCGAACAAGGGTACAACACCGTATACTGCACCCATACCGCCGGGATTGTGACCCTCAGCTTCTCTGCCGCCGGGGCGGGAAAACGAACGGAAGAATTCCGGGCCGCCGCTATGGAGGCTGCCATCGCCGTGCACGACCGGCTGTGGGAGGAGGGAATACTCCGGCCCGGCATGACGGAGCTGGAAAAGGCCCGGGTTTACTATGACTGGATCTGCGCAAACTGTGTTTACGACTACCAGGCCGGAGCGGAGTCCATCAGCCACGTGCCCTACAGCCTGTTTGCCAATGGGTCTGCCGTCTGTGACGGGTATACCGGGGCTTATAACCTGTTCCTGAAGCTGGAGGGCATTGCCTGCACCGCCCAGGCCAACGACAGTCATATCTGGACCGTGGCCACGCTGGACGGTGTTCTCTGCCACATTGACGCCACCTGGGGCGACAGCGGCAGCGCTGGCAGTGACAGCTACTTTGCCATGACGCCCCAGCAGTCCTGGTCCTACCACCGTTGGTGATAGAGACGGATAACCGCCGGACGGACGGTCCCGCTTGCCGGCGGGGCCGTTTTGCGGTATCTTCTGTTCCTTAAAGGCACAAGCTTTCCCCGGGGGGGAAACGAAATTGTATTTTGACCCTGAAGGAGGCGCTATGTTTGTCTAAGTTTACCAAAAAGCAGACCCGGCAGCGAGAAAAACGAAATTTCCGGCAGGCTCTCGAAAAAGAGCTTCGAGAGCACAAAAGCTCGTTCATTGTGTTTTATGCCCTGCGCTTGCTGGTGATCGTTACGTTTGTGCGTCAGATTATATTGGGCAACTATGAAAGCGCCTTTTATTGCGCCTTGGCCTATCTGCTGCTCTACGTGCCCAGCTGGCTCCAGGTAAAGCTTCACATTGAACTTCCCCCGGCGCTGGAAATTACGGTGCTTTGCTTCATTTACGCGGCGGAGGTCCTGGGCGAGGTCAACGCCTTTTACGTTGTGGTTCCGCACTGGGATACGATGCTCCACACCCTCAACGGTTTTCTGGCGGCGGCGGTGGGCTTTTCCATGGTGGTCCTCCTCAACGACAATGAGCGCCTGACCTTCGACCTCTCTCCAGTCTTTCTGGCACTGGTGGCTTTTTGTTTTTCCATGACCATCGGCGTGCTGTGGGAGTTCTTTGAATTTGGCATGGATCTGTTTTTCCACACCGACATGCAGCGGGACACCGTCGTCAACGCCATCTATTCCGCCAGCCTGGACGTTACCCGGTCCAATAAGGTTGTGCCGGTCCAGGGCATTCAGGATGTATTGGTCAACGGCGAAAGTCTGGGAGTGGGCGGTTATCTGGATATCGGCCTCATTGACACTATGAAGGACCTTTTCGTGAACTTTCTTGGCGCGGTTGTCTTTTCGGCAGCCGGATTCTTCTATGCGGGCAGTAAGGGAAAGAAACGGGGCGCGGCGCTGGACTTCGTTCCCAGCCGGAAGACCCAGGAGAATGACTACCTCAACCAGGCCCGGGAGGAAAACGGCGACGGGCCAGAAAGCCTGTGAATCATGTGCAGACTGTTAAATTTTTGCATGGGTGTTGCAATTTTCAGATTCAGTGATATGATAGGTCCTGAATAAATTGATTGTAAAGGACTTGATACCATGACGAAGATTGACATTATCTCCGGCTTCCTGGGGGCGGGAAAAACCACCCTCATCAAAAAGCTTCTGGCTGAGGCCTACCAGGGGGAAAAACTGGTTCTCATTGAGAACGAGTTTGGTGAAATCAGCATCGACGGCGGCTTTCTGAAGGAGTCCGGCGTCCAGATTTCCGAGATGTCTTCCGGCTGTATCTGCTGCTCTCTGGTGGGGGATTTCAACCAGGCCCTGAAGGATGTAGCCGCGCAGTACCGGCCTGACCGGATCCTGATTGAGCCCTCCGGCGTGGGAAAACTCTCGGATGTGATCGTTGCGGTGGAGAATACCGCCGCCGAAGCGCCGGACTTGAAGCTGAACAGCTTTGTGACGGTGGCCGACGCCTCCAAGGTGAAGGTCTACATGAAGAACTTCGGCGAGTTTTACAATAACCAGATTGAGTCCGCCGGGACGATTGTTCTTTCCCGTACCCAGAAGCTTAGCCAGGAGAAGCTGGAGGCGGCGGCCGCCCTGCTGCGGGAGAAGAATCCGGACGCCGCGATCCTCACCACGCCGTGGGACAGCCTGGACGGCAAGACGATTCTTTCTGCCATTGAGAAGGTTTCCCTGGCGGATGAGCTTCTGGCGAAAATGCGGGCAGAGCACGAGGCGGAGGAGGCGGAGCACGCCCGGCATCATCAGGACCATGAGCACCATCATCATGAGCAGGACCACGAGCACCCTGACCACGCTCATGAGCATGCGGAACACCATCACGGCCATGACCATGAGGAGCACGGCTGCTGCGGGCATGACCACGGGCATCATCACGACCATGATGGCCATGAGCACCAGCACGGCCACCACGAGTGTGACGATCCCAGCTGCTCCTGCCACCACCATCACCACCACGCGGATGAAATTTTCACCTCTTGGGGCAGGGAGACCCCCAAGGCCTTCACCCAAGCGGGCATAGAGGCCATTCTCACGGCTTTGGATTCCGGCGCTTACGGCAGCATTCTCCGGGCAAAGGGAATCGTCAACGGCGAGGGCGGCGCTTGGATTGAATTCGACTACGTTCCTGAGGAACATGAGGTCCGGAAAGGCTGTCCGGATTACACGGGCCGGCTCTGCGTCATCGGCGCGGATTTGAAAGAGGACAAACTGGCGGAGCTCTTTGGCCTGTAAACGGCGTCTTGGAACCGCCTGACAAGGAAGTTTTATCATGGATATTCCCGTTTATTTGATTACCGGCTTTCTGGACGCCGGCAAGACCAATTTTATCAACGGTATTCTGGAGGACGGTTTCGCCCGCCAGGAACGGACCCTCCTTCTGCGCTGTGAGGAGGGGGACGAGACGTACAACCCCAAAGCGCTGGACAATGTCACCGTCGTAGAGATTGAGGACGAGGCGGATTTGACCTGTTCCCATATGAAGTCTCTGGAGAAGAAGTACCGTCCCCGCCAGGTGCTGATTGAGTACAACGGCATGTGGCAGCTGGAACGCCTTTACCGGGACGTCCTGCCGGCCAATTGGGTGCTGTATCAGATCATGACCTTTGTGGAGGCCTCCACCTTTGAGCTCTACGCCCGGAACATGGGACAGCTGATGATGGAGAAGATTCTGAACGCGGACCTGCTGGTTTTCAACCGGTGTACGCCGGAACTCCGGGATTCCCTCCGGCAGCGGAATCTGCGGATGGTGAACCGCCGGGCGGACATCTATCTGGAAAACGAAGATGGCTCCAGTGAGGATTATCTTACCGGCGATGAATGTCCCTTCGACTTGGACCAGCCGGTGATCGACATTCCCGATGAGGATTTCGGCATCTGGTATGTGGATGCTATGGACAACCCGGACCGCTATGACGGAAAGGAAGTCCACATGAAGCTCCTGATGTGCCATTCCCAAAAATATCCCGGCGTTCATTGCCCCGGCCGGTTCGCCATGGTCTGCTGTGAAAACGATGTGCAGTTCCTGGGCCTGGTGGCCCAGGGGGCGGGCCTGGAGGATTATAGTAACCGGGATTGGGTGGAGGTCACGGCCCGGATGGCGGCGGAGGACCACGACGCCTACCGGGGAAAGGGTCCTGTCATGCACGTGCTGACGATTGCGCCCTGCCAGAAACCGGCTCAGGAAACGGTGACATTCTGATACACGCGGTAAGACCGGCTTCCCTCTGCTGTCCAGAGGGGAGCTTTCTTTCGCCGGTTCATGAATCAAGCCGGCGGCCGGCGCCGGTTTTCCTCTTGCAATTTCCTGCGCCGGGTAGTATATTGAAAAGCATCGAATCTCCTGCCTGAAAGGGGGCTTCCAAGTGAAAAAGCTCCTTCCGCTCCTGCTGGTATTGGCTCTTCTCTCCGCCTGTGTCCCTGCGGCGGAACCGGAAGATCCGGACAAGCTGCAAATTGTCGCCGCCATTTTCCCGGCCTATGATTTTGCCCGGGCCGCCGCCGGAGATTTGGCGGATGTCACGCTTCTGCTTCCTCCGGGGGCGGAAAGTCACTCCTATGAGCCCACGCCTGCGGATATTCTTCGTGTGCAGCGCTGCGATCTCTTTCTTTACCTGGGCGGTGAATCGGACGCCTGGGTTGATACCATTCTCGAGGCCATCCAGCCGGAGGGGGAGACGCTGCGGATGGTCGACTGTGTGGACCTTCTGGAGGAGGAGAGCGCAGAGGGAATGCAGGGCGGGCACGACCATGAACACGAGGAGCCGCAGGACGCGGAAGGCCACCTGGGCGAGGTCATCGGCATGGATGAGCATGTTTGGACGGCCCCCCGGAACGCGGCGGCGATCACCCGGCAGACCGGCGCTGCGCTTGCCGCCCTGGACCCTGCCCATGCGGAAACCTACCGTGCCCAGGCCGAAGCCTACGCCCAGGAACTTGAGGCCCTGGACCGGGATTTCGCAGCCTTTTTTGACCGCCTGCCCCACCGCACGATTGTTTTTGGCGACCGTTTTCCGCTTCTCTATTTCGCGCGGGCTTATGACCTGCATTACTATGCCGCCTTTCCCGGATGCGGCGCGCAGACAGAGCCTTCCGCCGCTACGATTGCCTTTTTGACAGAGAAGGCCCGGGATCTTCCCGCTGTCTGGTACATTGAATTTTCCAATCATCTGGTGGCAGACAGCATTGCGGAGGCCGCAGGAACCGAAACCGCCCAGTTCCACACCTGCCACAACGTTTCCAAGGCGGACCTGGAGGCTGGGGTTACCTACATCTCCCTCATGCGGGGGAATCTGGAAGCCCTGCGGACGCACATGGAACCATAGGAGGTAGGAGATGGAGAATCCTTTTGCTTTTTTGAATCCGGACTTCTTTCGCCGTGCCTCCGTTTTTCCCGGCAGTCTGGGAAGCTTCCGTTACCGTTTTCAGAGCCAGGGGAAGCGGGATGACGGCAGTGTTCAGGCCTGGGTTTATGAAAATGTCAGCTTCCCCCTGGCCCAGGATGTGGAAACGGAGACCTTTCCCTGGACGGAGGAAGGCGTTGCCGCCCTGCGGAACTGGCTGGAAGAGCGGCTGGCCCAGCGGGGCTGGGAACCCTATCGCATCCCCTATGGGGAACCGCCGGACTCCCAGGCTGCGGGGGACTGATTAACGGATCGGGAGGCGCATCATGTTTACGGGTTTTACCGGCGAGACGCTGGATTTCCTCTGGGGAATCCGGTTTAACAACCAGCGCGACTGGTTTGCGTCTCACAAGGACGACTACCTTACCCAACTCTACCGGCCCATGCAGGTTCTGGGCGGTGAGATTTACGATTTTCTCCGGGGCTGCCGCCCGGATTATAATTTGATTCACAAGGTTTCCCGCATCTATCGGGACGCCCGCCGCCTTCATGGCCGGGGCCCTTATAAGGACAGGCTGTGGTTTTCCGTGGAAGAACCGGCGGAACAGTGGACAGCCAAACCTACATTCTGGTTCGAGCTGGCCCCGGATGTTTGGAGCTACGGCCTGGGGTATTACATGGCCCGGCCGGCTACCATGGCCCGTCTGCGGGCCCGCATGGACCGGGATTCCCGTCCTATGGAGGCGCTGAGCCGCGCTTTGGCAGAACAGACGGAATTTATTCTGGAAACGGATGAGTATAAGCGGCCCAAGGCTGCCGCGCCGGTTCCTCTGCTGGAGCCCTGGTACCGGGCCAGGTCCTTTTCCCTGATTCACAGCGAGAAGCCGGCAGAGGAGCTGTTTTCTTCCGCTTTGGCAGAACACCTCAAACAGGGTTATACATTCCTGCTGCCGTATTACGACTATTTCGTTACCTTGGATGGAGACCCAGATCCGGCGGAACATCATAGAGGCACCGATTTGATTGATAAGGAGAGACAGTCATGAAAACCTACCCCGAACGGGCGGAAGCCCTGACACTGCTGCGCAAGTATAACACGGAGCCCTTCCACATTCAGCACGCCCTTACGGTAGAGGCAGTGCTGGACTGGTACGCCAGGGACTTGGGCTATGGGGATGAAGCAGGCTTCTGGGCCTGCGCCGGCCTGCTTCACGACATTGATTTCGAGGGCTGGCCGGAGGAGCACTGCAAAAAGGCCCCGGAACTTCTGGCGGAAATCGGCTGCGGCGAGGAACTGGTCCACGCTGTGTGCAGCCACGGCTATGGCCTTTGCTCCGACGTGGAACCCACCCACGAGATGGAAAAGGTCCTGTTCGCAGCAGATGAACTGACGGGCCTGATTGGAGCGGCTGCCCGGATGCGTCCCAGCAAGTCCGTGTGTGACATGGAGGTTTCCTCCCTGAAAAAGAAGTTCAAGGATAAAAAGTTTGCCGCCGGATGCTCCCGAGACGTCATGAAGACCGGCGCGGAACGTCTGGGCTGGGAATTGGAGACGCTGATGGATAAGACGCTTCAAGCTATGCGGGAGAGCGAGGCGCGCGTGGCCGGGGAGCTGGCGGCCTTGACCTGACTTTCTTTGGAACGGATGCTGCGGCATCCGTTCTTTTTGATCCGGAACAAGGGAAGATTTCCTCTTTTCAAAACGGAACAGCTGTGCTACAATAAAAGAAAACAGGTGTTCTTCAAAGAGGATGGAAAGGAGGCCGTTATGGACCGCATCATTCTCCACTGCGATTTGAACAGCTTTTATGCCTCCGTGGAACTGCTGAACTATCCGGAGCTGCGGAAGGTTCCCACCGCCGTCTGCGGCGACCCTTCCGCGCGCCATGGAATCATCCTGGCGAAAAACGACGCAGCCAAGCGCTTTGGCGTCCAGACGGCGGAGACCATCTGGCAGGCCCGGCAGAAATGTCCCGGGCTGGTGCTTCTGCCGCCGCATCACAGACGCTACCGGGAATACTCCCAACGGGTCAACGCCATCTATGATGCGTATACCGATTTGGTGGAGCCCTTTGGCATTGACGAGAGCTGGCTGGATATCACCCACAGCCTTCACCTCTTCGGCGGAGACGCAATGGCTTTGGCGGATACTCTGCGCCGACGGATCCGGCGGGAACTGGGCTTGACGCTGTCCGTGGGGGTTTCCTTTAATAAGGTGTTTGCCAAGCTGGGCAGCGACTACCGCAAACCGGACGCCACCACCCTCATCTCCCGGGAGAATTGGCGGGAACTGGTCTGGCCGCTTCCGGTGGGGGATTTGCTCTACGTGGGCAATGCGGCCCGGAAGCTGCTGCGGGAGTATGGCATAGAGACCATCGGGGCCCTGGCCGCTTTTCCCAGGAGGGCTCTGGAAGAACGGATGGGGAAGCTGGGCGGCCAGCTCCACGACTACGCCAACGGTCTGGACCAGGACCCGGTTCGGGCCCGCGGAAAGCGGGAGCCGGTGAAGTCTGTGGGCAATGGAACCACGTTTCCAAAGAATCTCACGGCCTGGGAGCAGGTGACGGCGGGCATTCATCTTCTGTCGGACGCCGTGGCCAGCCGTCTGCGGCGCAAGGGGCTTTACGCCGGAGGCGTTCATGTGACGGTCCGCGACCCGGCTTTCCAGGACCGTTCCCGTCAGAGGCAGCTGGAAACGCCGACCCACCTGATGCGGGAGCTGTCTGCTGCCGCGCTGGCATTGACGGGGGAACTGTGGAAGCCCCCCAATCCGATCCGGGCCTTGACGGTGACGGCTATGCACCTGACGCCGGAGGGGGATACCTATGAGCAGGCGGATTTGTTTGCGGCGGCAGAGGACCGGGACCGCCAGGAACGGCTGGAGGCCGCCATGGACGGCATTCGCCGGAAGTATGGCAGCGGGGCCATAGGCTTTGGCGGCCCGGGCGCCGGGGCGTCGGAGAGCAGCTTTCAAGAATAAGGAAGGACCGGAATTTTTGGTGGAAACACCGTTGTTTTGCCAAAGGGATTGTGCTATACTGCCCTCACAGTTCCATTTTGGTGCGCCGGAGGCGTCGGGCCTGCTGGCGGAGAAGGAGAGATCTTTATGAAAGAGCTGACCCCGCAGCTGCTGCATTCCCTCAAACACTATTCCCGAAAAGAGTTTGTACAGGACTTGACCGCCGGCGTCATTGTGGCCATTATTGCCCTGCCGCTGTCCATAGCGCTGGCGCTGGCCTCCGGCGTGGCGCCGGAGCAGGGACTTTATACCGCCATTGTCGCCGGGTTTCTGATTTCCGCTCTGGGCGGAAGCAAGGTGCAGATCGCCGGTCCGACCGCTGCCTTTGCCACCATTGTGGCGGGCATTGTGGCCCGAAGCGGGCTGGAGGGGCTGGCTGCCGCGACCATTCTGGCGGGCGTCATGCTGATTCTGATGGGTGTGCTTCACATGGGCAGCATGATTAAATTCATTCCCTATACCATCACCACCGGCTTCACCGCCGGAATTGCCGTCACCATTCTCATTGGCCAGCTGAAGGACTTCTTCGGCCTGACCTTCGGGACTGCGCCGGTGGAGACCATGGAAAAGCTGGAAGAGGTCATTCGGAGCTTCCACACGGTGAACTGGGCCGCCGTGGGAGTGGGCTGCCTGGCTCTGGCGGTGCTGATCCTCTGGCCGAGATGGTTCCAGAAGATTCCTGCCTCCCTGATTGCCGTTGTGGTGACGGCGGCGGCAGTCAAGCTGCTGGCCCTGCCGGTGAATACCATTGGGGATCTCTATACCATCTCCAGTGACCTGCCCCGGCTGGTGCTGCCGGACCTGTCCTATGGTACGGTGGCGGAGGTATTGCCCGATGCCTTTACCATTGCCGTGCTGGCGGCCATCGAATCCCTGCTTTCCGCTGTGGTGGCGGACGAGATGATTGGCGCCCGGCACAACTCCAACATGGAGCTGGTGGCCCAGGGCGCAGGCAATGCAGCCTCGGCCCTGTTTGGAGGAATCCCCGCCACAGGAGCCATTGCCCGGACGGCGGCCAACATCAAAAACGGCGGCCGTTCCCCTGTGGCAGGCATGGTGCATGCCGTGGTGCTGCTGCTGGTGCTGGTTTTGCTGATGCCTTACGCCGCGTTGATTCCCATGCCCTGCATTGCGGCCATCCTCTTTCAGGTGGCCTATAATATGAGCGGCTGGCGAACGGTGGTGAAGGTGATAAAGCGCTCCCCCAAGAGCGATGTGGCCGTCCTGGCGGTAACCTTCCTGCTGACGGTGATTTTTGATCTGGTAGTAGCCATTGTGGTGGGACTGTCCCTGGCCTGCCTGCTGTTCATGAAGCGTATGGCGGATGTGGCCGTGGTGAAGGAGTGGGAATATGTAGAGGACACCGGGGACGGCCAGGGACGGCTGAAGCCTGTGCCCGCCCATGTGATGGTTTACGAGATCAGCGGCCCCATGTTCTTCGGCGCGGCGGACAAAATTCCCCACATGGAGCGGAACACCGGGCGGCATGTGCTGATTGTACGGATGCGCTCAGTTCCTGCCATGGATATCACAGCCCTGAACAGCCTCCAGCGTCTCTGGGAGGAATGCCGGGACAAGGACATCCGGGTGATTTTCTCCCATGTAAACGAACAGCCCCTCTCCGTTTTCCGGAAGTCTGGCCTGTATGAGCAGGTGGGTGCGGAAAACTTTGCGGCCAACATTGATGAAGCCCTGGAACGGGCGTCGGAACTGGAGGGCGTCCATCTCTGAGGCTTTCGCTGGCCCTAAAGCCGCGGCCTGAACGAGAAAAGAACGGCGAGAGAAGCCCTGTTTCGCTCATGTTCCATCTGGCAAAAACGGATTTTCTCCAAGCAGAAAACGGCATTCCCGTTCCAGTACGGGAATGCCGTTTTGATTTGGAGAGCGGCCGAATCCTCCGGCGGCAAAAAAATAGGGAACACCACCGCCGGCATTCCGCTGGAAAACTGAAAAAAGGCCTGCTGTGGTTTGGTTTCGTCCGAAAGAGACTGCCAGAGAGACGGGGGGGCCGCCGTCAGGGGGTTTCTTCTGTCTTTTCCTTGTAGCTTTGCAGCTTCCGGACAATTGTAGAGGGGTCCACTCCCAGGGCTCCCGCCGCCTTGCGCACGGAACCGCACTGCTGAATGGCCCGGTTGATGGCCTGATATTCTGCCTTTTCTACGGTCTTTTTCAGGGGGAGGATTTCGTCTCCGGAGGAGATCGGTTCCGATGCGCCGGTACTGCGGCGGAATTTCTCCGGCAGATTTTCCAGCTTGATAATATCTCCCGGCGTGGTAATGACCAGGTTTTCAATGATGTTTTCCAATTCCCGGACATTTCCGGGCCAGGAGTAGTTTTCAAAGGCGTCAATGGTATCGTAGAGTATGGATTTCTGCGTGTGATATTTCTGATTGACCACCAGAAGGAAGTGATTGATCAGGGGGACGATATCTTCCTTCCGCTCCCGCAAAGGCGGAATCACCAGGGATACCACATTCAGCCGGTAGTACAGGTCTTCCCGAAACGTTCCTGCCTGTACCATCTCCTCCAGGTTCTTGTTGGTTGCCGCGATGACTCGAACGTCCAGGTCGATCATGTGGCTGCCGCCCACGCGCATGACCTGCTTTTGCTGGAGTACCCGCAGAAGCTTCACCTGCATGTGCAGCGGCAGGTCGCCGATTTCGTCCAGGAAAATCGTGCCGCCGTTGGCCATTTCAAAAAGACCCTGATGTCCCCGGTTGTCCGCGCCGGTAAAAGCGCCCTTCTCATAGCCAAACAGCTCGGACTCTACCAGATTTTCCGGAATCGCGCCGCAGTTCACCTGAATAAAGGGCGCGCTTTTCCGGGGGCTGTTGTTGACAATCAGTTCCGAAATGATCTCCTTGCCTGTGCCGGACTCTCCCAGAATCAGGACGGTGGCTCCGTCAAAAACCGCGATGCGCTGGGCCAGTTCCACCACCTCGGTGAAGGCCTTGCTGGTGGCGATGACCGCGCTGATGCCCAGGCGCATTTTCATATTTTCCAATTGTTGGTTCTGCAATTGAATAAGGGCCTCCTTATCCCTCAAGCTGCGCTGCACGCGGTTCAAGGCGGTGATGTCCCGGACATTGTTGAAGACGTATTTGACCGACCCGTCTTCGTGAAACACGGGGGTGGCGGTGGCGAGAACGGTGAGCTTGGTGTGATAGTTATAGGAGGCTCTGGAAATCTGCCGCTTTTGCTCGATAGCCTCCAGAATCGCGGAATTGGAGAATACCTTGGTAACCCTCAATTATAATACCAGTTTACCATGATATTCAGCGTGTTTACGCCGATTTTGCCTTACCAATGACAAATGCCTCTTCGTAGA
>JAAWLO010000157.1 GCA_022797935.1 Oscillibacter sp.
TTTTGTAACAATTGATGCTGGTTTCCTTAACAACTCTCCTGTATCTTAATACTTGCAAGAGACAAAACTTCTTTTCATCCAATCTTCCAAACAATAGGGGCAGGGCTGGTCCAAAAGGCTGGCTCTGCTTCTATTGTTTCTTCCGCAATTCTGCCGGAAATGCAGAACGCCGCCCCAGGGACATTCCTGGCGGCGGCGTTTTGTCTGGAATTTGAGAAAACGAAGCATCCGGCTCTGTTCGCACACTTCTTCAGGGGTTCTCCGCCGGTTTCGGGCCGCAGAGCTTGTCTATGGCGCCGGCCTGGTCCGGCTGGAAGTAAAAGGATTTTCCCTGGTTGCTTTCGTATATGAAATCCCGCAGAGCCTTACTGTTATATTTCGAGAAGTCCCCGAAAACAGCCAGACGGATTCCGTAATTCGTATACTTCTGCAAAATTTCCCCGGCCAGCCGGGTACTCAGCACAAAAAAGTCCTCTGCCACAGCCTCCTTGACAATGGCAATGTTGGCGCAGCCGGTCTCATATTTCACCGTCATAGCCAAGTCCAAGGCCGACTGTACATCGGTGATGACCGGGCTTTCCGCCGTTACAACCACTGCGGCGGCGGCATTCTGCTGTATGGTTTCCAGTTTCAAAGCACTTCTCCTTTCATTTATTTTAAGGAAAACCAATCCAGTCAGGCGTTCAGCGGCAAGGGGGACCTCTCTCCTTGGAATCCATCTGCCGGGGATAAAGTATGACTGCTTGGATCCGGCCCAAGCAGTCAGCAGATATTTTTCCTGTTTTGGCTGTGAATGACTGAGATATTGGCTTCCTTTCGCCTTTATCATAGCAAATTACGCTGAATCCGTCAAGTCTGGTGCTGCCGGGAGAACGCCCTCTGATTCCCGGCTTTACTTTTTGAAGCTGTCCTTCAGGCTGACACTCCGGTTAAACACCAGATGGCCCGGCGCACTGTCCTTGCTGTCCAGGCAGAAATAGCCCTGCCGCAGGAACTGGAAATTCGCGGGAGCTTTTGCGTCCGCCAGCGAAGCCTCTACTTTGCAGCCGCTCAGCACCTCCAGGGAGTTGGGATTCAAGCACTCTATGAAATCCTTGTCGGCAGCGTCCGGATTTTCATCGGAGAAGAGGTTGTCGTACAGCCGGACCTCCGCGCTGACAGCGGTGGCAGCGTCCACCCAGTGGATGGTAGCGCCCTTGACCTTCCGGCCGTCGGCAGGGTCGCCGCCCCGGCTTTCCGGGTCATACTCGC
Source organism: Oscillibacter sp. (assembly GCA_022797935.1). Classification (GTDB taxonomy): domain Bacteria; phylum Bacillota; class Clostridia; order Oscillospirales; family Oscillospiraceae; genus Oscillibacter. Next base: position 1,252 of record JAAWLO010000157.1, read on the forward strand.
AAAGGATTTCCGTCACATTCCCGTCTGCATCCTTTACGCAGCCGGTGCAGCGAATCAGATAGGCTCCCTTGAGGCGGCACTCCGGTCCAGCCGGATAAAGCCGCTTGTATTTGGGCACAGGGACCTCCAGGAAGTCGTCCGCCTCCACCCAAAGGGTGCGGGAAAAGGGAACTTCCCGGGTTCCGGCGGAGGCGTCCACAGGGTTGTTCTCCACCGTGACGGTCTCCGTTTTTCCTTCCGGATAGTTGGTGATGGTGAGCTTCACAGGCCGCAGGACGGCCATAACCCGCTCCGCAACGGCGTTCAAATCCTCCCGAAGGCAGTGCTCCAGGAAGCCATATTCCACCACATTGGCGGATTTCGCCACGCCAATGCGCTCACAGAAATTCCGGATGGACCGGGGTGTATAACCCCGGCGGCGAAGACCGCAGAGGGTCGGCATCCGCGGGTCGTCCCAGCCGGAGACCCGTTTTTCCTCCACCAGACGGCGAAGCTTCCGTTTGCTCATGACGGTATGGTCAATGCCCAGCCGGGCAAACTCAATCTGCCGGGGCTTGGCGGGCAGGTCGCAGTGCTCCACCACCCAGTTGTACAGAGGCCGGTGCGCCTCAAACTCCAGGGAACAGAGGGAGTGGGTAATGCCCTCCAGCGCGTCCTGAATGGGGTGTGCGAAGTCATACATGGGATAAATGCACCATTTGGTTCCGTGGCGGTGATGCGGCAGGTGGTTGATCCGGTAGAGCACCGGGTCCCGCATGTTGAAGTTGCCGCTGGCCAGGTCAATCTTGGCCCGGAGAGTCATGGCCCCGTCGGGAAATTCCCCGGCGCGCATCCGGCGGAAGAGATCAAGGCTCTCCTCAATCGGACGGTCCCGGTAAGGGCTCCGGGCCGGGACTCCCACGCCCCCCCGGAATTCCTTGAATTCCTCGGGAGTCAGCTGGCAGACGTAGGCCAAACCCTTCTGAATCAAGCCCTCTGCCTGACGGTAATCCTCCTCAAAATAGTCCGAACCATAGAAAAAGCGGCCGCCCCAATCGAAGCCCAGCCAGTGGATATCTTCTTTGATGGCCTCTACAAACTCTTCGTCCTCTTTGGTGGGATTGGTGTCGTCCATGCGGAGGTTGCAAAGACCGCCATACTTTTCGGCGGTACCGAAGTCAATTGTCAGGGCTTTGCAGTGGCCAATATGGAGATACCCGTTGGGTTCCGGGGGGAAACGGGTGTGAACCGTCATACCCTCGTACTGCCCGCCGGGGGCAATGTCCTCCTCGATAAATGCGTGAATGAAGTTCCGGCTTTCCAGCTCCGGCGCTTTGATTTCGTCCGCCATAGCGAAGTCCTCCTATTGTAAAATAAAATGACAATTTATTATACAAAATCAGCTGGGGAATTGCAAGGGGGATTTTACAGGAACATCGGGTTCCTACCCTTCTCGCTTTCGTCTTGCCATCTCAAAGCAGCAATGCTATAATAGAAGCATAAAGTCCCGTATTTCCAAGGCCTAAACGGTCAAGGTGTAGGAGTAGTCAAGGAATAAACGACACTCCTACACCTTTTTCCGCTTCTAATT
>JAAWLO010000158.1 GCA_022797935.1 Oscillibacter sp.
CGGTGAACAACGTCTACCTGGAGCGGGGAGCTCTGACGGTGGAGCTTTTCGGCCGGGGTATGGCGTGGCTGGACACCGGGACCTACGAGGGCCTGCTGGAGGCGGCGGACTTCGTGTCCATCGTGCAGAAGCGGCAGGGCCTGTACATCTCCTGCATCGAGGAAATCGCCTACCGCATGGGCTATATTACCCGGGAAGCCCTGCTGGCCCTGGCGGAGCCCATGGAACAGACGGAATACGGACAATATCTCAGACGGGTGGCGGAGGAACGTCTGTGACGAAAAAACTGGAAAGGGGAGATAAACAGTGAAAACGGTTGTGAATCATTTTAATGCAGATGAAAAGATTCTGAGTTATCCGGACAAGCTGAACTACTTTTTTAATGGACACAAGACGCTGATTGTAACCGAGCTGGACTTGACTAACCGCTGCAACAACCGCTGTCCTGGCTGCTGCGGGGTGAAGGAGAATCAGGCAGAGCTGTCGCAGCGACAGGTGGACTTGATTGCGGAGAGCCTGGCAGCCATGGAAAACCGGGGAGTCATTCTGTCCGGCGGCGGAGAACCGTTGGTCAGCCCACAGTTTTCCCACGCGGTCCGGACCTTGCGGAGCAGGGGCATGAAACTGGGCCTGAATTCCAACGGTTTGGCGTTGACGGAGCAGCTGGCGGTGCTGATTGCAGAGAACTGCGAGTATTTTCGCATCAGCCTGGATGCCGCAAGTGCAACGTTGTACAACAAGACCCACGGAATGCCTCCGGCGGCCTTTGAGAAGACCGTAGAAAATATCAAGCTGTTTGCCCGGGTAAAACGGGAGTTGGACAGTCCGGTGAGCTTTGGTGTGGGTTTTCTCACCAGCCGGGAGACGGCGGGGGAGATGGAGGACTTTGTCCGGCTGGCCCGGGAAAGCGGAGTGGATTTTGCCCAGTTCCGGCCCTTCACCGGGGACCTGCTGGACATTTCCCAGGAGTATCTGCGGCTGAAGGAACGCTATGAAACACCGGACTTCGGGGTGCGGGCCTCTTTGCAGAAGTATCGGGAGATGACTTACAGCGGCCGGAGGGACTACGTCAAATGCCGGGGTATGTTTTTCTCCACTGTGATTACGGCGGACGCGAAGGTATTTGCCTGTCTTCATCACCGGCAGGAGGAGGCGTATTACCTGGGTCAAATCTGTGAAACAGTTTCTTTAGAGGATATATTCCGGAGCGCCCGTATCCGGGAGGTTTATGAAGCGACAGACTGCTCAGATTGCCCTGTGATGTGCCGAAACGATGTGTTTAACCGGACGCTTCATTCCCTTTCCCTTCCGGTGACGCATCGGGAATTTCTGTAATGGGAGGTGGTAAGTTGGAATCCGTTCTGACGGTAAACACCGACGGGATGAAGCGCCTCACCGGGGTAGAAAACGACCTTTTCGAGAACCGGCAGGCCATAGCCCGCATGTACCGCCAAGCGGCGGCGGCAGAGGTGTCCATTCTGGTGGTGGGCTGGAACCGTCTGGAGAAGACAAAACGCTGTGTAGAAAGCATTCTCCGTTATACGGATGGTATTGATTATGAGCTGATTCTGATTGACAGCGGCTCAGAGGACGGCACCCTGGACTACTTCCGCAGTGTGCAGTGCGAGAAGAAGCGGGTCATCCGTATCACCCAGAACCTGGGAGCGCCCTATGCCTACACCACGGTCTCCCTCCGGGATCTGGGGGACTTCGTCTGTATCACACCCAACGACCTGATTGTCACGGAAAACTGGCTGAAAAACCTCCTGACCTGTATGAAGTCTGACCCGAAAATCGGCATGGTTACCCCCATGACCTCTAACAGCTCCAACCTCCAGTGTCTGGATTTTCCGTATAAAACCTATGATGAAATGCAGGCAATCGCGGCCCAGTTCAACCGTTCCAACCCTCGGAAATGGGAGGACCGCCTCCGCATCATCACCCTGGGGACGGTACTGCGGAAGGAAGTGTTCCTGGCCTGCGGCTGGCCTGTGGGCGACGTGGGATACTTCCATGACTTCCTGGACGACGACACGGCCTTTGCGGTCCGCCGCCTGGGCTACCGCACCGTCGTGGCAGGCGACACCTGGATCTGCCACGACCACGACGTCCGGGGCGGGGAGGGGAAGGACCCGGCGCAGTTCCAGCGCTCCCTGGCCATAGGCCGCCGGAACTTCCGGGAAAAGCACTTCGGCGTGGACGCCTGGGACGATGTGAATAACTTCCTCAGCCCCTACCTCCCGGACCTTCCGCCCCTGGAAATCACCGGCACGGCCCGGATTCTGGGAGTGGATGTCCGCTGCGGCACGCCGGTGCTGGACGTGAAGAACTGGCTGCGGAAACAGGGCGTTTTCACGGCGGAGCTGTCCGCCTTCACCCAGGACCCGAAGTACTGGCAGGACCTGAAGACCATCTGCACGGGAAACGTCCTCTGTGACCGGGAGGAGTTTTTGGCCGACGCCTTCCCCCGGGAGTACTTCGACTGCGTCGCGGCGGACCGGCCCGTCAACCAGTACCACGAGCCCCAGAAGCTGCTGAATGATTTGTTTGCCCTCTGCAAGAAGGGGGGATTGGTGGTCTGTAAGCTGCATAATACCTTTGCTTTCCAGACCTACGTCCACCAGCTGGGCCAGCGGGACACCTACGACCCGGTCTTCAGCTACCATCTGCCGGTGGAGGCGGTCCGGGAGGCGCTGGAGCGGCAGGG
>JAAWLO010000002.1 GCA_022797935.1 Oscillibacter sp.
AGGAGAAATGAGTATCAGAGAAAGACTGTCCGGCAACGAGGCCGTTGCCTATGCCATGAAGCAGATCAACCCCGATGTCATGGGAGCCTATCCCATTACGCCGAGCACCGAAATTCCTCAGTATTTCTCCGCCTACGTGGACAACGGCGAGGTAGACACGGAATTTATCGCCGTGGAATCCGAGCACTCCGCCATGTCCACCTGCATCGGCGCGGAAGCCGCCGGCTGCCGGGCCATCAGCGCGACTTCCTCCTGCGGCCTGATCTATATGGCCGAGATGCTGTACGTAGCCGCCTCCGACCGCCTGCCCATCACCCTGGCGGTTTCCTGCCGCGCCCTGTCCGGCCCCATCAACATCAACAACGACCACTCCGACGCTATGGCGGTCCGGGACGCGGGCTGGCTGATGCTGTTCGCCGAGACCAACCAGGAGGCCTATGACAACTACCTGCAGGCCATGCGCATCGGCGAGGCGGTGTCCCTGCCCATCATGATCTGCCAGGACGGCTTCATCACCTCCCACGCCATTGAGAACATTGAGCTAGAGGAGACCGAGGCGGTGCGGAAGTTCGTGGGCGAGTACAAGCCCCAGCACTACCTCCTGAACAAGGACGAGCCCATTGCCGTGGGTCCCTACAGCACCCCGGTTTACTACATGGAGACCAAGCGCCAGCAGGCCCAGGCCATGCTGGACGCGAAAAAGGTCATCCAGGATGTGGCGGACGAGTTCGCCGCCTGGACGGGCCGTCAGTACGGCCTGATTGAGAAGTACGAGATGGACGGCGCCGAGGAAGCGATTATCATCATCGGCTCTTCTGCCGGAACGGCCCGGGAGGCCATCAAGCAGCTCCGGGCCCAGGGCAGGAAGGTGGGCATGATTAAAATCCGTTCCTTCCGTCCCTTCCCCGCCCAGGAGATCGCGGAGGCCCTGAAAAACGTGAAGGCCTTTGCCGCTATGGACAAGGACGACAGCTTCAACGCCCACTGCGGCCCCATCTTCGCCGAAACCTGCGCGGGCCTGTACGCCAATGGAGTCAGCGGCCCCAAGGGCATCAGCTACATCTACGGCCTGGGCGGCCGGGACGTGCGGGTGGAGAGCATCCAGCAGGTCTTCGCGGACCTGGAGAAGATCGCGGAGACCGGGGACGTGGGCGAGACCTACCGGTACCTGGACGTGCGCGAGTAAGGAGGGAACAGTCAACATGGCCTATAATCTGAAAGAAAATGTCATGAAGGAAGACCGCTTCACCGGCGGTCACAGAATGTGCGCGGGCTGCGGCTGCCCCATCGCCGTGCGGACGGTGCTGCGGGCGCTGGAGCCGGAGGACCACGCGGTGGTCTGCTCCGCCACCTGCTGCCTGGAGGTCTCCTCCTTCATGTACCCCTACACGTCCTATAAGGACAGCTTCATCCACAACGCCTTTGAGAACGCGGCAGCCACCCTCTCCGGCGTCGAGACGGCCTACCACGCCATGAAAAAGCGGGGCAAAATCGACGCGACCTACAAGTTCATCGCCTTCGGCGGAGACGGCGGAACCTATGACATCGGCTTCCAGAGCCTGTCCGGGGCCATGGAGCGGGGCCACGACATGGTCTACGTCTGCTACGACAATGAGGCGTACATGAACACCGGCATCCAGCGGAGCTCTTCCACGCCCCACTTTGCCGACACCACCACGACGCCGGTGGGCAAGGTGGTCCCCGGCAAGCCCCAGCAGAAGAAGAACCTGACGAAGATTATGGTGGCCCACGGGATTCCCTACGTGGCCCAGACCACCTTTATGGGCAACTTCAAGGACATCACGGAGAAATCCCACAAGGCCATCTACACCCCCGGCGCGGCGTTCCTGAACGTGATGGCCCCCTGCCCGAGAGGCTGGCGGTATCCCAGCGAGAAGCTGATGGAGATCACGAAGCTGGCGGTGGAGACCTGCGTGTGGCCGCTGTACGAAGTTATTGAGGGCAAATACATCCTCAGCTACCAGCCGAAGGAGAAAAAGCCCGTCGTCGAGTACCTCAAGGCCCAGGGCCGCTTCGCCCACATGTTCAAGCCCGGCAACGAGTGGATGATCGAAGAGGTTCAGAAGGAAGTCGACCGGAACTGGGAAGACCTGCTGAAGCTCTGTGAGCTCTGATCCGCTTTCCGGAACCGGAACGGAGCGCGGCGGCCTTCCAAAGACATAGAACAACACCGGCAGGGTTCCGAAGATTTCGGGGCTCTGCCGGTATTTTTTCGTCAAGATCGAAGGATTTTTCTATCTGGGGTTGCACGGCCTCAAAAGTGTGGTATGATATAGTCAACGCAGCTGAAAAGGAGTCCCCACTCCTGTTCAACCGGCGGACCAGGGGTCCGCCGCTGCGCAGAGCGCAGTTGCGTTTCCTAGGAAGCCAGGCGCGAACCGCCGCTTTTCAACTGCGCTGGTTATAAACGGGATAAAGATGCCTCCGCTGCGGAGGAAAGGAGTGGTCTCTTGAAAAAGAAGATGTTGTCCCTGCTGCTGGCGGCGGTCCTGTGTCTGACGCCGGCGGCGGCGCTGGAAGAGCCTTCCCAGTCCGGCCAGGTGGTGGCGAAGGCCCTCTCTATGATGGGCTACGCGGAAGGAGACCGGGGATACACCCTCTTCGGCCAGCGCTACGGTTATCCCCGGGGCCATTGGTGTGACATGTTTGTCTCCTGGTGCGCCGAAGAGGCGGGGGTTCCGGCGGAGATTTTTCCCGCCTCCATCAGCTGCGGAGAGCACTACCGGATGTTCCGGGAGAAGGAGCAGTTTCAGCCCAGCGCCGCCCGGGGCGGCCAGTACATACCCCAGCAGGGAGACCTGGTGTTCTTTTATAATACCCGGGGGGTTATTCACCACATAGGCTTGGTGCTGTATACGGAAAACGGACAGGTCTTTACCGTAGAGGGCAACGCCCTGACCAACCGCCGGGACGTGCCCGCCGCCGAGGTCTCGGCCCAGCGCCAGGGCGCCCTGGACCCGCCGGACTACGTGACGGTCAACCGCTATCTCCTGGAGGATTCCCGCCTGTACGGCTACGCGGTTCCCGCCTACGCCAGCCGGGAGCCCCTGGCGCTGGAGGGCTATGCAGACCTGGGAGACAGCGGGGCTCTGGCCTTCCAGCTGGAGGCCCTGTCCGCCAACGGCGTCCTGTCGGGAACCAGCAGCCATACCTTTTCTCCCCGGGACGGGATGCCCATAGAAGAGTTCGCCGGGGCAATTCTGACCCTCAGCGGAATCAGGGAGACGGGTGACGCTCCGGAGGCCCTGACTGCCGCCCAGTCCGCCGGCCTGCTGCCGGAGGGACTGAACCCGGAACGGTACATCTCCGGCGAGGAGGCCCAGGGGGCGCTGTCGCAGGTTCTGGCCCGCATGGGGCTGGAGGACCAAACGTTTTCCTTCACGGAGGGGGATTTGGCGTACGCCTGCGGGACCTACGCCACCCGGGCCAGCCTGGCCCAGGCCCTGTATGCCCTGCAGGAAAGCGCCCTGACGCTGGAACTCTTCCAAGGAACTCTCACCCTCTGGGGAAAGGATCTGGATTGGCCCGCCCTCTCCCTGGACGGGGAGTGTTATGTCCCCCTGTCTCTGCTGCTGGAGCAGTTCCCGGAACTGTCAGCAGATGGGATGCTGCCGGAGTCAAAGGACACCGGCGCGGCAGAGGATTTGGAAGAAACAGAGGACTCGGAAGAGACCGAGGAGCCGGAAGAAACGGAGAACCTGGAAGGGACCGGGAACCTGGAAGCGGCGGAAGTTCCGGAGGCCGGGCCCCTTCGCGGCACGGGAACAGTACTGCGTCTGGAGATGGAAGGCCGGGGACAGGAGGTCCGGGGGGCCGTCTGCGGCGGCGTGCTGTATGCCCCTGTAGAGCCCGTGGCAGCGCTGCTGGGCGTGAAGCTGCTGGCCGTACCCGCGTAACCGGGGGCGTTTCGCAGGTCCGTGAAAGGAAGAAACCGGCGGAGAGAATGGGTTCTCTCCGCCGGTTTTGGTTTTCTTGAAAGCGAAAAAGGCGCTTCAGGCCTCCTCCGGGAAGGTGACGGAAGTGGGGAGCTCCATGGCTGCCGTCTCGCCCACCACAATGACCGCCGGGGAGACCGCGCCGGCCTGCCGGGCCTGTTCCGCGATTTCCGACAGAGGAGCCCGCACAGGCGCGGAGTGGGCCGGAAGAACGGCGGCGGGGGTCTCCGGGGCTTTTCCGGCGTCCAGAAGGCCCTGGGCCAGCCGGGGCAGCTGTTCCAGCCCCATGAGGAATACCAGGGTGCCGTGAAGGGCTGCCAGCTTGGGCAGGTCCTCGGGGAGGCAGTTGGCGGTATCCGCCGTGTGTCCGGTGACAATGTGGATGGAGCGGCTGAGTCTGCGGTGTGTGACGGGGATTCCCGCGGCGGCGGGAACCGCAATGGCCGACGAGATGCCCGGCACCTCCCCGCAGGGAATGCCCGCCTCCTGGAGCGCCAGCAGCTCTTCGCCGCCCCGCCCGAAGACGAAGGGGTCCCCGCCCTTGAGACGGACTACCTGTTTGCCCTGGCGGGCCTGGTCAATGAGAATCTTGCAGATTTCCTCCTGCTTGGCGGAGTGGCGTCCGCTTCGTTTGCCCACGTAGATCATTTCCGCGTCAAAGGGAGCCAGACGCAGCAGCTCCGGGTCAATCAGATCGTCGTACACCACGGCCTGACTCTGCCGCAGCAGGTTGAGTCCCCGGAGGGTGATGAGGTCCGCATCGCCGCAGCCCGCGCCCACCAGCCACACGCAGCCGGTCTGCTTCCGTCCCTCCAGCACGGAGGCCCGTTCCGCCTCGGTGAGGGGACGGCCCAGCTCCATGGAACGCCGGTAGAGGGCGGCGAAGGCGGCGGGACGCTTCTCCGGGGGAAGGGCGGCTTTCACCTGGGGACGGCTGGCGTCCAAATCCAGCAGAACCGCCTCCAGGCAGCTGGGCAGCAGCTCCGCGATCTGCCGCTTCAGGGTGGAGGCCGCCGTGGGACTGGCTCCGCCGGTGGAGATGGCCACCGTCATGGGACCCCGCCGGAGCAGGCTGGGGAAGATGAAGTCACAGGCCTCCCGGTCGTCCACCGCGTTGACGGGAATGCCCCGCTGGCGGCAGAGGGCGCCAATGCGCCGGTTCTCCTCCCGGTCCGATGTGGCCGCCACGGCGAAAGCTATGCCCTCCAGATCTTCGGGCTGGAAGGGGCGGCGCAGCAGGGTCAGGCCGGGGATGCCTGCCAGCTCCGGCAGAATTTCCGGGGCGGCGACGGTCAGCCGGGGACCGTAGGGCAGCAGCACCTCCGCCTTCCGCAGGGCCACCGTGCCGCCGCCAATGATGAGGACCGGCAGGTCCTCGATATCCGCAAAAAAGGGAAAATAGGCCATTAGACAACCTCCCGTTGATAGTAATATTCGCAGCCCCCCGGGGTTTCCACCCGGCCCAGGGCCACGCCGAAGACCTCCCGCAGGACGCCGGATTGGTAAATTTCCTCCGCCGTGCCCAGGGCCGCCATACCGCCTTGATGGAAGACAGCCAGCCGGTGAGCGACGCCCAGCGCCATACACAGGTCGTGGAGCACCAGCACCACGGATTTGCCTTCCGCCGCCATTTCCCGGGCCAGGTCCATGGTCTCCAGCTGGCAGCGGATGTCCAGATAAGTGGTGGGCTCGTCCATGAAAATGGTCTCCGTTTTCTGGGCCAGAGCCATAGCCAGATAGACCTTCTGCCGCTGGCCGCCGCTGAGCTCTTCCATGGACCGCTCCGCCAGGTCCGCCGCCCCAATGCGGGACAGCATCTCGAAAGCAATCGCCTTGTCCTGCTTCTGGTAGCGCCGGGGATAGCTCAGCAGCCAGGGGAACCGGCCGTGGAGCACCATCCGCCCGGCGGTGATGCTGGGTACGTTCCGGCTCTGCGGCATGAACGCGGCCTTCTGCGCCGCCTGCCGGGGAGTAAGGGTGCTGCGGTCCGCGCCGTCAAAGAGGATTTCGCCTCCCAGGCGGGGCTGAAGGCCCGCCACGGTGCGCAGCAGCGTGCTCTTGCCGCAGCCGTTGGGCCCAGCCAGCACCAGGACCTCCCCGGGGCGGAAGACGAGATTGACATCCTTCAGCACAGGGACGCCCCGATAGCCGGCGGCGAGGTTGCGCACTTCAATCATGGATACGCCCTCCTCTCTGCCGGAAGAGTAGCCAGAGGAAGAAGGGGCCGCCCACAAAGGACAAAACGATGCCCACAGGCACCTCATAGGGATTGAAGAGGGTCCGGGCCAGCAGGTCGCAGAGGGTCAGCAGCAGAGCGCCGCCCAGAGCGGACGCCGCCAGCAGGGGACGGCTGTCCCCCCCCAGAATCCGGCGCATCATCTGGGGCACCAGCAGGCCCACGAAGCTCAGAAGCCCCGCGAAGCTCACGGTGGCGCCCGCCAGAGCCGCCGCCGCCAGCAGCAGCCGCAGCCGGGCTCGTTTGACGGGGAGGCCCACGCTCTGGGCGGTGTCCTGCCCCAGGGCCAGGATGTCCAGCTGTCCGGCCATAGCCAGGGCCAGCAGCAGCGCCGCCGCGATCACCACTCCGGCGGGGAAGAGCCGGGCGGCGGTCAGGCCGCTGAGGCCGCCGATGCGGAAATCGGAGTAGCCGTTCAGCGCGTCAGGGGAGAGGGTGACAATGGCGTCGATTCCGGCGGTGAAGATGTTGGAGATGGCCACGCCTGCCAGAATCAGGGACATCCGGGAGGCTCCGGCCCGTTCCGACAGGGCCAGCACCAGCCCCACGCCCAGGAAAGCGCCCAGGAAGGCCACCAGCGGCGCGCTCCAGGCGGCGGCGGGAATCAAGGCGGTGCTCAGAGCCGTGAGGAAGCCCGCTCCGGCGTTGACGCCAATGATGTGCGGCGAGGCCAGGGGATTGTTCAGCACGGTCTGAATCAGCGTGCCGGACACGGCCAGGGCGGACCCTGCCAGCAGCCCGCCGCAGACCCGGGGGACCCGGGTCAGCAGAACGATTCGGGCGGCGGTGGAACCGGTATCCCGCCCCAGCAGGGCGGACCACACGGCGGAGAGGGGCAGATTCACCGCGCCGATGCACAGCCCGGCCAGGGCGGCGGCCGCCGTGAGCAGGGCCAGTAGCAGGCAGAAGGCCGCGGGGTGTTTACGGATAGAGAATGCGGGCCAGGTTTTCATACGCAATCCCCCATTCGGCGTTGGGCTTCAGATTATACAGGGCCTGGTCCATGACGTGGAAGCGGCCGTTCTGCACGGCGGTCAGGGTGTTCCAGGCGGGGTCGGTCAGCAGGGTGTTGTTCAGCATGTTTTCCGCATCGGTGTTGTCGGTGCCCTGGACCACGGCGAAGATGTAGTCCGGGTCCTGCTCCAGGATGACCTCCATGCTGAGGTTTTCCAGCAGGGACGTGGCGCTGTCGGCAATGTTCTCGCAGCCCAGGTCCGCCAGCATCTCACCCAGGACGCTGTCTTCGCTGTTCTTGACCTTGACGCTGGAGCCGGAGGCCCGGACATAGAGCACCCGGGGGGCGGAACCGTCGGCCATAGCCCGGGCGGCCTCTACCTGCTTCTGCACGTCCAGGCCGTAGGTCTGGTAGTTCTCCGTGCATCCGGTAATCTGGGTGCAGACATTCAGCATGTCCAGGTAGTCCTCAAAGGTGTTGACAATGAAGTAGGCGTAGGGCACGCCGGTCTGGTCCAGGAACTCCTGAAGGTCCAGGCCGGTCTTGGTGTTGGCGCTGGCAATGATGAAATCCGGGTCGGAGTCCAGCAGCAGCTCCAGGTTCAGGTCCCGGGAGCCGCCCAGGTTGGCCACGGTGTCCGGCAGGTCCAGGCCCTGTCCCACCCAGGCGTCCCCGGCGGAGGCGGTCAGCTGATCCTGCCCTCCGGCAAGAACCCAGATATCCGTAAAGCTGCCGATGAGCACGGCCACCCGCTGCGGCCGGTCCACGGTGATTTCCCGGTCCAGGGCGTCGGTAAAGGTCACCGCTGTGCTGGCGGCGGCGTCCGCGCCGGTATCGTCCGCGCCGGCAGAGTCTGCCGCAGGCGGTTCGGTTCCCTCTGCAGGGGAAGGGGCGGTTTCCGCCGGGGGCGGGGAGGAGCAGGCCGCCAGGAGGACCAGCAGAGCCAGCAGACAGAGAATCGTTCGTTTCATGAAATACCTCCGTTGGATTTCCGGCGGAAGGCCGGAGAAATTTGACAGGATATGTCTGAAATATCATAACGGAAACGGCAAAAAAAATCAAGCGAGGTTTTCGGGTCTCCAAAGGGAGGGGGCAGAATCGTAATACCTTTTTGCCATCGGCGGCGGAAAGGCACGGCGGCGGGAGGGACAGGGGGCGGGGCGCTGGCGGGGGATGCGTAATACCTTCCTTTTCCAGAGCGGAGGGAGACAGAAATCGCCGGGGCCCGGCGGGGAAAAAACGGGGTTTTCACTTCCCCGGAAGGACGGGAAGGAGTAAGTTTGTAGAAAATGACAAAAAAGAAGCAGGGAATCGGAGTTCCCTTGCTTCCTTTCAGGTCCGTTATGAAGACAGAATCAAACAGCTGCCCTCCCAATCGGGGGTGTCCTCCGTCAGTTCCGGGACGAAGTCCGTGGTGCTCTCCGGTCCCGCCGCCTGGGCCACGAGGCGGGAAAGACTTTCCGCCTGTTCCGGCGCCGCAGCGGCGTAAATACGGTCCACCTGCTGAACCAAACGGCTCAGGTCCAGCCCGGCTACCTCGTCAAAGCCCTCGGTGATGACCGTCTCCGGTACTTCCAGGGACAGGAGGATTTCGTAGGGCTCCAGCGCCGCCCGCAGGTCGCGGAGGAGCAGGTCCAGGTTGTCGGCCAGGGGAACTTCCGTGTTGTAGTTGATTTTGTTGATTTTGCCCACAGTGGGATAGCTGACATCCGTCAGCAGCAGCTCGTCAAAGCCCAGTTCCGCGATTTCGGCCGCCAGGGCGCAGACATATTCCCGGGCGGCGGGCTTGGAGGGGTCCAGCCAGAGGCTGTTGTTGCCGTCGTAGAAGATATAGCCGCCGGTATTTTTCAGCCCTCGGCCCTCCACGTCGGCATTGGCGGCCTTGATATCCTGAAGACAGGCCAGGCTGGCAATGGTGTGGAGCTCCTCCCGGCTGGTGATGGCCTTCAGAACCGCACCGGTTTCCCCCGGCTCCTTCGCCGTCTGTACCGCGCCGGAGACGGCGTGCTCGGAAGGGAAATAAACCGTTCCGTTGGCGGTTTTCAGCCGGACGGCCACGGCATTGCAGTCCTGCCCTGCCTCCAGCCACGCGGTCCAGTCCGCCATAGTCAGCGCCTGAGCCGGGAGGGAGACCGCCTTGGTATTTGCCGGGGCCTGGGGCTCCGGCGGCTGAATGACGACGTCCAGTCCCTCCAGCGGGTCCGTCTCATCCGGGGGATCCGGCTCTCCCGCCTCGTTGTCCAGCCAGGAGGGCAGGGGCAGCTGGGGACGGCCATCGGCGTCGTAAATCAGACTGCGCTGGAGGTAGAGGACGGCTCCGGCCGCCAGAATGACCAGCACCAGAAAAATTGCCAAAACGATTTTCCACTTGGCCCCCCGGCCCCGGTAACTGCTGTAGCCTTTGGCTCCTGCCATGTCCGTTCCCTCCTTTCGCCTGTCTGCCGGAGCGTCAGTTCTCCAGGGCCATCAGCTTGGCCACCCGGTCCGTGTGGCGTCCGCCGTCGAAGCCGGTGGAGAGGAAGACCTCCACCATCCGCTCTGCCAGGTCCGGGCCGGTGTAGCCCGCGCCCAGGGCCATCAGGTTGGCGTCGTTGTGCCGGCGGGCCATCTCGGCCTGCAGGCTGTCGGCGCAGTGAGCGCAGCGGACGCCCTTGATCTTGTTGGCGGCAATGGAGATGCCGATTCCGGAGGTGCAGATCACAATGCCCCGGCCGCACGTTCCCTCCGCCACAGCCCGGGCGGCGGCGGCGCCGAAATCGGGGTAGTCGCACCGCTCCTTGGCGAAGCAGCCGAAGTCCTCGTACTCGTAGCCCAGGCGCTCCAGGACCTGCATGACATGTACCTTCAGATCGTATCCGCCGTGATCGGAACCCAATGCGATTTTCATGACCATTCTCCTTGCCGTTCAGAATTTTAACGATTTCTATTTTACCGCATTTCCGCCGGAAAAGTCAAGACGGCGGCGGGGGTTTCCGGGGAATTTTGTCCTTCTGAGGAAGGCGCTTCCTCAGACCAGATTGTGCCGGACGGGCTCCCGGTTCCGGAAGGTGCAGAACTGGGTGAAGCCGCAGGCGCGCAGCAGTTCCTGCCCCTCCCGGATGGCCCGGCCCACAAAGGCTGCGGAGTGGGCGTCGGTACCCAGGGTGACGATGGGATCGGCGGTCATGTCCCGATACAGCCGCAGCCATTTCCCATCCGGCAGGAAGAGGCCGCCCCGGTTGGTGTTCAGCTCAAGACCGATGCCCTTCCGGCTGAGAACGGCGAAGACGTCCGCAATCTCACTGTGGAACCGGTCCATGCTCAGCTGCCAGCCCCGGTTTTCGTTGAGGTAGCGCAGGGGAAGGGTCAGGTGCCCCAGCACGTCGAACTTCCCCCACTCCGCCATCTTTTTCACCTGCCCCAGGTAATCGGCAATGCCGGCGTAGGCCTCCTCCTCGGTTTCGGGCTCAAAGAAATAGAGGTCAACTCCCTGAAAACGCTCCGACAGCATGTGGACCGAACCTATGACAAAATCCAGGGGCGGCGCACTTTCCAGCAGCATTTCCGTGTGGGGGAAGGACCAGCAGGCGTCCCCCAGCTCAATGCCCAGCCGAAGAGCGATCCGGTCCCCCAGGGCCTCTTGGGCGGCGCGGAACTCCGGCTCCAGCAGGCTCCAGTCGTAGCGGTCCCGCAGGTCTGTCGTGCCCCAGGCAATGGGCTCCATGTGGTCGGTGAAGCAGAGCTCCTGAAGGCCCGCCTCCAGGGCCGCCTCCGCCAGAACGGTCATGGAATCCTTGCCGTCGGGGGAGACGCGGGAGTGGGTGTGATAGTCCGCCAGATACATAGCTTACCTCTTCTTCTTTCCGCCGAAGAACTTTTTCCGCTCCTCGTAATTGTTGTCTCCCATGGTCTCGGCGAACTTTTTCAGAGCCTCTTTCTGCTCCTTGTTCAGGTTCCGGGGGGTTTCAATGTAAACGGTGACATACTGGTCGCCCCGGCCCCGGCCGTTGATGGAGGGGATTCCCTTGCCCTTGAGGCGGAAGGTGGACCCGCTCTGGGTGCCCTCGGGGAGGTCGTACTTCACCTTGCCGTCAATGGTGGGAATCTCCAGCTCCGCCCCCAGAACCGCCTGGGCAAAGGAGATGGGAGCCTCGCAGAGAACCGATGTGCCCTCCCGGCGGAAGAGCTCATGGGGCCGGACGGTGATGGAGATGAGCAGATCCCCGGAGGGACCGCCGTTTTTCCCGGTGTTGCCCTGGCCCCGGATGGAGATGGTCTGACCGTTGTCGATACCGGCGGGGATGCTGGCCTGAATGGTTTTGCGCCGCCGCACCGCGCCGCTGCCCCGGCACTCCTTGCAGGGCTGGAGGATGATTTTCCCCTTGCCGCCGCAGCGGGAGCAGGGGGAGGAGGTGGCGAAGACCCCCATAGGCGTCTGCCGCCGCACCTGGACGGTGCCGGTGCCGTGGCAGTCGGGACAGGTTTCCGGGGCGGTGCCGTCGGCGCAGCCGCTGCCCTGGCAGGCGCCGCAGGGCTCCATCCGCTCAATGGTAACCGCCTTTTCGCAGCCGAAGGCGGCCTCCTCAAAGCTGAGGATTAAAGAGGTTCGGATGCTCTCGCCCCGCTGAGGGGCGTTGGGGTTGCTCCGCCGTCCGCCGCCGAAGCCGCCGCCGAAAAAGCTGCCGAAGAGGTCCCCCAGGTCGCCGAAGTCGAAGCCTCCGTCGAAGCCCCCGCCTCCCGCGCCGAAGTTTGGGTCCACGCCGGCGTGGCCGTACTGGTCGTACCGGGCCCGCTTGTTCTCGTCCGCCAGGACCTCGTAGGCCTCGTTGACCTCCTTGAACCGGGCTTCGGCCGCCGTGTCTCCGGGGTTCAGGTCCGGGTGGTTCGCCTTGGCCAGCTTCCGGTAGGCCTTCTTGATCTCCTCCGGAGAAGCGCCCTTGTTCACGCCTAACACTTCGTAATAATCGCGTTTTTGTTCAGCCATATTGCCTCCTGAATCCCCGGGAAATGGGGGACCGGGCCCGGGAGGGACCCGCCGGTCTCCGGAATTCCCCGGAACGCCGCGCAAAGGGGCGGGGATTCCTCCCCGTCCCCGATTGCGGCGGCTTTATTTGTTCTGGTCGTCCTCGTCCACGACCTTGTAGTCTGCGTCGTAGTACTGCCCCTCCTGGGCGGGACCCGCCTCGCCCTGGGGCTGGCCTTGGGGATTCGTCTGCTGGTAGAGCTTCTCGCTCACCGCGTAGAAGGCCTGGGTCAGAGCCTCGGTGTCGGCCTTGATGGCGGCAATGTCCTGACCCTTCAGGGTCTCCTTCAGCTTGTCGACGGCAGACTGAACCTTGGCCTTCTCGTCGGCGGGAATCTTGTCGCCCATTTCACTGAGGGTCTTCTCGCACTGGTAGACCATCTGGTCCGCCTGGTTCCGGGTCTCCACTTCCTCTTTCAGCTTCTTGTCCTGGGCGGCGAACTGTTCCGCCTCCTTCACGGCCTTTTCAATGTCCTCCTTGCTCATGTTGGAGGAGGAAGTAATGGTGATGTGCTGCTCCGCGCCGGTGCCCATGTCCTTGGCGGAGACATTGACGATGCCGTTGGCGTCGATATCGAAGGTGACCTCGATCTGGGGCACGCCCCGGCGGGCGGGCGCGATGCCGTCCAGGTGGAAGCGGCCCAGAGACTTGTTGGCGGCGGCCATCTCCCGTTCGCCCTGGAGGACGTTGACTTCCACGCTGGTCTGGTTGTCGGCGGCGGTGGAGAAGATCTGGCTCTTCTTCACGGGGATGGTGGTGTTGCGGTCAATCAGCTTGGTACACACGCCGCCGTAGGTCTCAATGCCCAGGGACAGCGGAGTCACGTCCAGCAGGAGAAGGCCCTTCACATCGCCGGTGAGAACGCCGGCCTGGAGCGCCGCGCCCATGGCGACGCACTCGTCAGGGTTGATGCCCTTGAAGGGGTCGGAGCCGGTGAAGCTCTTCACGGCGTCCTGCACGGCGGGGATACGGCTGGAGCCGCCCACCAGCAGTACTTTGGAGAGGTCGGCGGGCTTGAGTCCAGCGTCGCTCATGGCCTGGCGCACGGGACCCATGGTGGCGTCCACCAGATGGGCGGTGAGCTCGTTGAACTTGGCCCGGGTGAGGGTGACGTCCAGATGCTTGGGGCCGTTGGCGTCGGCGGTGATATAGGGCAGGTTGATGCTGGAGGAGGTGACGCCGGAGAGCTCGATCTTGGCCTTCTCGGCGGCCTCCTTCAGCCGCTGCATGGCGACCTTGTCATTGGAGAGGTCCACGCCGTCGCTGCGCTTGAACTCGCCCACCAGCCACTTCATGACGCACTCGTCGAAGTCGTCGCCGCCCAGGCGGTTGTTGCCGGCGGTGGCCAGAACCTCAATCACGCCGTCGTCAATGTCCAGCACGGACACGTCGAAGGTGCCGCCGCCCAGGTCGTAGACCATGATTTTCTGGCTCTGCTCCTTGTCCACGCCATAGGCCAGGGCCGCGGCGGTGGGCTCGTTGATGATGCGCTTCACGTCCAGACCGGCGATTTTGCCCGCGTCCTTGGTGGCCTGCCGCTGGGCGTCGGTGAAGTAGGCGGGGACGGTGATGACGGCCTCCGTGACGGCGCCGCCCAGATAGCTTTCGGCGTCGGCCTTCAGCTTCTGGAGAATCATGGCGCTGATCTCCTGGGGCGTGTAATTCTTGCTGTCAATGCCGACCTTGTGGTCGGAGCCCATTTCCCGCTTGATGGAGGAGATGGTCCGGTCCGGGTTGGTGATGGCCTGCCGCTTGGCCACCTGGCCCACCATGCGCTCGCCGGTCTTGGAGAAGGCGACGACGGAGGGGGTGGTGCGGTTGCCCTCGGCGTTGGCAATGACGACGGCCTCGCCGCCTTCCATGACGGCTACGCAGGAATTGGTAGTTCCCAAATCAATACCGATTACTTTAGACATAATGAACAGCCTCCTGAATCTATATGAAAATCAAAATGGAATCTTGTGCGCGGAACCGGTCAGTTGGCCACCTGGACCACAGCGTGGCGGATGACCCGGCCGCCCAGCAGGAACCCCGCCTGGAAGACCTGAGATACCTCATTTTCCCCGAAGTTCTCGTCCTCTATGTGCAGCACCGCCTCGTGGCGCTCCGGGTCAAAGGGCTGGCCCTGGGCCGCAATCTCCGTGACGCCCAGCTTTTTCAGAAGCTCCTTGTATTGGGTGAAAATCATCTCCAGGCCCTTCTTGTGCGGGCCGTCCTCCCCGCCGGGAGCCCCGGCTGCCCGCTCCAGGTTGTCATAGACCGCCAGAAATTCCCGGATGGTGTCCGCCTTGGCGTCCTGGTAGAGGGTTTCCTTCTCCTTGGCTGTGCGCTTGCGGTAGTTGTCATACTCCGCCGAGAGCCGCAGGAGCTGGTCCTGGGTGGTCTCCAGCTGCTTGGCCGCCTCTTCCATCTGCTCCACCTGTTCCTGGGTGAAGGTGAAGGCCTTCTTCTTTTTGCCGGATCCCTTTTTCTCCGGGCTCTTTTTCTCCTCCTGGGGGACCGGCGTTTCCGTCCCGGTTTCCTCTTCCACAGGGGGCTGCTTGCTTTCCTCGCTCATGATTCATCCTCCTTCGGGAGTAATTCCTGTTTTCCAAAAAATCGGGCCATGCCCTCGGCCAGTCCGGAGAGCCGGGCGGCCACCGCCGCGTAATCCATCCGCGTGGGCCCCACCACGCCGATCAAACCCCGCATGTCGCCGCCAATGTCGTAGCTGGCCACCACCACGCTGGCGTCCTTCAGGGCCTCGCTGACATTTTCCGGGCCGATTAAGAATTCCATCGGCTGGTGTTCCGGCATGGGAAGGTCCTCTTTGCTGTCCGCCAGAAAGCTCATCAGCTGATGGGCCTTGCCGGCGTTCTGAAATTCCGGAAGCTTCAGCAGCTGGCTGGCCCCGGCGGTGATGATCTCCCGCTGGCCGGCGGCCTCCAGGGCCTCGGACCCGTAGGCCACCACCTGGGACAGCAGCAAAAACAGCTGGGGACTCAGCTGCCCCGCCGCCGGGAGAAGGCGCTGGTTCATCTCTCCGGCGGAGACGCCCGTAAAGTGTCCGTTCAGCAGGTTTACCAGAGCGGGCAGCTGTTCCGGGTCCACCTTTAATTGGGTCCGCAGCAGCTGGCTTTTTACCCGCTGGTCGCTGGTCATCATGACCACAATGCAGCTCTGCCCATCCACCGCCAGCAGGTCGAAGCGCCGGGCGGTGACAGAGGTGCGCCGGGCGGCGGCGGCGTAGGCGGGGTAGCGCACCAGGGCGGCGGCGGCCCGGCCCACCTGGGACAGCAGCCGGTTCAGCTCCTCCATTTTCATCTGCAGGGAGCGGTTGATGCGTTCCGTCTCCGCCAGGGAGAGGCGCTGCTCCTCCATCAGCTCGTTGACGTACAGCCGGTAGCCCCTGGGGGAGGGCATCCGCCCGGCGGAGGTGTGGGGCTGTTCCAGATAGCCCAGCTCTGTCAGGTCCGCCAACTCGTTGCGGATGGTGGCGGAGCTGATGCTGCCGCCCATTTCGGCAGCAATGACCCGGGACCCCACCGGCTCGGCGGTGCGGATGAAGTCCTCCACCACAACCTTCAGAATCTGCCGTTTTCGCTCTGAAAGCTCCACGATAGCCTCCATACGTCCCGCCCCGGGATGGGTCCGCGGGGCAGGTTTTTTCAATGGTTTAGCACTCCGTTTCCTGGAGTGCTAAAACGAGTTTACCACCCCAGACTTTTCTTGTCAATGGAAGGATATAAACAAATTGTAAATTCCACAGCCGGTTCCGGGGGACATAGAGGACCCGGATGTTCCCATGCCGGCGGGAAAAAGAAAGCCGGGACCGGGGACTCCGGACAGAAAACCATTCCTCGCCGCCGGGCCTCAGGCGCGGGAGATTTTACACGCCGCAGGTTGAAATTTCCAGACGGCGGCGGTATAATCCATGATAAGGTTAGGCCTCGTTCAAGGCCTGGGAGAAGGAGGCGGCGAAATGGCGGTTTTATCACTCTCTTTTTTAAAAGCGCTCTCGTATACAGGCGCAAGGAACCTGCTGCTGCAGGAGGGATATGTGGAGGAGACGAAGTCGGAAGCGCGGGATGCCTCCTGCGGCCGAACCTTTCTTTATCCGTATGTTCTGTATGACGGCCAAAAGCGGACGCTGGACTGTATTTATTATATGGAATACTGCAGATGGGTGCGGGATGAAGAATACCTGGACGGACGGATGACCTGGGAGGCGGTCAGGAGCGAGTGGACCAGAACGGGAGGATGACAGACGGCGGCGGCCGGCGCGGAAGGCGGAAGGGGGGAAAATTCGAAAAAAGTCCTTTACACCGCTGGCCAAAGCTGGTATGATAAGCTGAATGATGTGGTATATGCAACAGGATAAGGAGGCGCGCCATGCTCAGTGAGCAGGAACTGCAAAAGAGTCCGCTGTTCCGGGACATCAGCTACCAGGACTATCAGGAGATACTGCGCTGCTTCAGGGCGGTGCAGCGGGCCTTTCGGGCCGACGAATTGATTTACGATTTTTCCAGCGACGCCGTGGGCGTGGTGGAGCGGGGACAGGCCTCCCTGATCCGCATTGACGAGGAAGGGGTCTCCACCGTGCTGGAGGACCTGAACACCGGCGGCGTGTTCGGAAAGACCCTGGCCTTCGCCGGGGCCACCGGGGACCGGCTGGAGGTGGTCTGCCGCCGCCCCTGTGAGGTGCTCTTTATTGATTACGCCCATATTCTCAGCCGCTGTGAGCACGCCTGCCTGCGCCACAGCATTCTGGTGCAGAATATGCTGGGGCTGATATCGGACAAGGCTCAGGCCCTGTCGCAGCGGGTGGATGTGCTCTCCCGGCGTTCCATCCGGGAGAAGCTGCTGTGCTATTTCCGCCAGCTCTCTCGGGAGACGGGGAGCGCCACCTTCACATTACCCTTCTCCCTCAGCACTCTGGCGGATTATATTGCCACGGACCGCAGCGCCATGATGCGGGAGCTCAAACGCCTGCGGGAGGAGGGGGACATCCGCTCCAGCGGGCGGCAGTTCACGCTGCGCCAGTGAGAGATCAGGAGGGTTCTGCTATGGAAAACCCCATGGATTGTGAACGGATTCGGGCCTTCCGCAACAGCCATAACCCCTTCATCCAGCGTCTGGGAATTCACCTGGAGGCGCTTCGCCCCGGATATGCCCGGGCGGTGAAAACGGTGACGGCGGAGGATCTGAATCCTCTGGCGCTCCCCCATGGGGGCGTGTATTTCTCCCTGGCGGACACCGCCTGCGGCGGCGCTATGGCGGCCTGCGGCACGGCGGCGGTGACGGTGAACGCCTCCTTCAGCTTTCTGAAGAGCGCCCGGGAGGGAGAGGTGCTGACGGCGGAAGCCCGGGAAATTCAGGCCGGGCGGACCCTGGCGGTGCTGGAGGCTCGGGTTACCGGCGGGGACGGGACGCTGCTGGCGCTGGGGACCTTTACGTTCCGGCGGCTGGAGAAGCCCCTTGTCCTCGCCGGGGAAGACGGGAAGGAAGGCGGCTGATATGCCAGACCGCCCGGTTCCGGAGATGCGCCGGAAAAGGTGGAGACGCGGTGTTTGCTTCCGTATTTGTGCTGGCGGGGATTGCCGGCAATGGACGCGGAGAGGCGGTCCGGACCGCCGCCTTTCAGCAAACGGAAGAATAAAAAAGCGCGGGGCGGCAGCCTCGCGCTTTTCTTCAGGCGATAAAACCAATGTAGGGCAGAACCAGGGACGCCACCAGAGCGATAACCAGTACCACCGCCAGCAGCATGGCCACCGTCCGTTTCAGCCGGTTGTTCACACCTCTTCCTCCTTTGTCAGGATTTTACGAATACTCTTCTCCGCTTTGCTTCGGGGCAGCATCAATTCATGGCCGCAGCCCAGGCAGCGGAGCTTGATGTCCATGCCCACCCGCAGAATCTCCCACTGGGTGCTTCCGCAGGGGTGGGGCTTTTTCAGTTCCACATGTTGGTGCAGACGCAGGTCCATCCTGTCCTCCTGTCAATCATTTCGGTTTTCCGCATATAGTATAGCATACAAAGTCAATGCCGCCAACTGCGGCAGATAGGATGCGATTGTCAATGCCGGAAAACAAACTCTATCCACCAGAGGGCCTTCGCCCTCCCGCCGCGTTTACCCTTGCCGGCCTGCGGGAAGCCCAGGAAAGCGGCGCGGTTTTCGAAGCCCCTGTCCAGCGCTGCGGCGTGGACCACACCCTGTACCTCTCCCTGGGCGGGATCCAGGGGCAGATTCCCCGCCGGGAGGCTGTGGCCCCCTGGATGAGCGGGGCGGAACGGGAGATTGCGGTGCTCTCCCGGGTGGGAAAGCCCACCTGCTTTACCGTCACCGCCCTGGAGGCCGACGAAAAGGGCGCTCCCGTTGCGGTTCTCTCCCGCCGGGCGGCCCAGGAGCAGGCCATGGATTACTTCCTGGAGCATCTGACGCCGGGGGCCGTCCTCACGGGGCGGATCACCCGCCTGGAGAGCTTTGGGGCCTTTGTGGACATAGGCTGCGGCATTGTGGCTATGCTGCCCATTGAGCACATCTCGGTCTCCCGCATTGCCCATCCCCGGGAGCGGTTCCGGACCGGGCAGAAAATCCGGGCGGCGGTGTGGGCCTTCGACCGGGAGGCCCGGCGGATTACGCTGACCCATCGGGAATTGCTGGGGACCTGGCTGGAAAACGCCAGCCGCTTCCGGCCCGGGGAGACAGTGCGGGGCGTGGTCCGGACGGTGAAGGAGTACGGCAGCTTTATCGAGCTGGCGCCCAACCTCTCCGGCCTGGCGGAGACCAGGGTGCCTCTGACCGCGGGAGACGGCGTCTCGGTGTACATCAAGAGCATCCGGTCCGACCGGATGAAGGTGAAGCTTCAGGTGATCGAGAAGCTGCCTCCCGCACCGCCGGAGCCTCTGCGGTATCAGATCACCGGCGGCGTCCTGGAGCGCTGGACCTACTCCCCGCCGGACTACGAGAGGGAGCCGGTGGAGACGGTGTTTACAAGTCCTTCCCCTTGAGCTTTTCCCAGTAGGCCTTGGCGGCCTGTTCCGTTTTGTTCTCCCCCCACTGGTAGTACTTCACGTCCTTGAGGGCGTCCGGAAGGTATTGCTGGTCCACCCAGTGGCCGGGGAAGAGGTGGGGGTAACGGTAATGCTGCTGGTTGTCGAAACCGGTGGTGTCGGCGTGGACATTCTGAAGCTGCCGGGGCACGTCCCCGGTGCGGCCCGCCCGGACGTCCGCCCGGGCCTTTCCGATTCCCTCCGTCACGCTGTTGGACTTGGGGGCGGTGGCCAGGAGAATGGCGGCCTGGGCAAGGGGCAGCTGGGCTTCCGGAAGACCCAGCTGCATGGCGGTGTCCACACAGGCTTTCACAATGGCCACGGCCTGGGGATAGGCCATACCCACATCCTCGCTGGCGGAGCAGAGGAGGCGGCGGCAGGGGGTTACCAGGTCCCCGGCCTCCAGGAAGCGGGCCAGGTAGTGGAGCGCGGCGTCAGGGTCGCTGCCCCGGAGGGATTTCATGAAGGCGGAGGCGATGTCATACAGGGCGTCGCCCCCTTTGTCATAGCGCATGGCGCTGCGCTGGGAGACCTGGGCGGCGTCCTCTCTGGAAAGAAACAAACCGCCGTTCCTGGGCCGGGCGGCGCTGCTGAGGAGTTCCACGGCGTTGATGGCCTTGCGCACGTCCCCCCCGCAGGCGGCGGCGATCTGCAGGGGCAGGCCCTCCTCCCAGGAGAGCGGCAGGGGAGACCGCTGTTTTTGGATTTCCAGAGCCCGGAGGACGGCGGGTTCCGCCTCCTGGGGGGACACGGCTTTGAACTCGAAGACGGTGCTGCGGCTAAGGAGGGCGCTGTAGACATAAAAATAGGGATTTTCCGTGGTGGAGGCAATGAGGGTCAGCTTGCCGTTCTCCATGAATTCCAGAAGGCTCTGCTGCTGCTTTTTGTTGAAATACTGAATCTCATCCAGGTACAGCAGCACGCCGCCGGGAGTCAGCAGGGTGTCCGTCTCGGCGAGAATTGCCTTGACGTCCTGCAGGGAAGCGGTGGTGGCGTTGAGGCGGTAGAGGGTCTTGTGGGTCTGTTGGGCGACAAGGTTGGCAATGGTGGTTTTGCCGGTGCCGGAGGGACCGTAAAAGACCATGTTGGCTTCCGTGCCGCCTTCAATCAGACGGCGGAGCACTGCGCCGGGGGCCAGAAGGTGGCGCTGGCCGACGACCTCGTCCAGGGTTTTGGGGCGGATTTCATCCGCCAGGGGGCGCTGCATGGCGGTCCCTCCTTTTTGGTTTGTGGGAAGGGATTATATCATACCGGCGGCGGAATTTCCAGCCGGTACGGGAAAATCTTTTGTGAACGGACCCGCAGGGCGGCGTGGTTCAGGAACGTCCCGCGTCTTACAGCCAGAGGCCCCAGTCGCCATAGTCGAATTTGCCGCTGCCGTGACGGAGCTTTCCGCCGGACTGGAGCTGGCGGAAGGCGTCCCGCATCCGGGTCAGGATTTCCGGCTGTATGTCCAGGGAATGGTGCCCGGGGAAGACCCGCCTGACGGGCAGGGCCGCGGCTTTCTCCAGGGAGGCGAGATAGGCCTCCGGGTCCGTGGAGGGATAATAGGCGAAGAGGACATCCTTGTAAACCAGGTCGCCGGTAAACAGATATCCCCGTTCCGCCTCCCAGAAGCACAGGTGCCCGGGGGAGTGGCCCGGCGTGTGCAGCGCCGTAACCCTCCGGTCTCCCAGGTCAAGAACGTCCCCGTCCGCCAGAAGACGGGAAGGCGTGCCCTGGAAGAGCTCATAATTTCTCACATCAAATCCGGCGGGCGGGTCACAGCGGTCCAGAACCATCTCCCGGATGGTCTCAAGGGACAGCGGAAAACCGCCCTTCAGCCAGTCCAGCTCCGCGGCGTGGGCGCAGAAATCCGGAAAGGATTTGTGGCCGCCGATGTGATCCCAGTGGATGTGGGTGGCGGCTGCTGTAACGGGGTTGGCGGTCAGCTTTTGTATTTCCGGGGAGATGTCCGAGATGCCCAGGCCCGTGTCAATCAGCAGGCTTCGTCCGGTTCCGTTCAGCAGGTAGCAGTGGGTCTCCTCCCAGTGCCGGTATTCGCTGATGCAGTAGGTCTGAGAGTCTATTTGGTCAAGGGTGAACCAGCCGTCCATGTTCGGCTCCTTTCTTCGTGAAACGCCGCCGCTTAAACAAACCCATAACGGTCTCGCCGGACCCGTCACAAAAGGCGAAGCGGCTTCGGTCCAGATGGTTGTCTTCCGTGAGGGAGGTATCAGTTGTTCAGTATAGCACATCCCTCCGGCCCAGGCAAGCGCCGGAACGGCAGTACAGATCTTTTCTCTTCCGGACGGACAAAAAGATTTTTAGTATAATAAATTCACAATGCGGACGATATTACTAATAATGAGTACAATCGTCTCTTCCCATTCGCGCTTGGCGGGCCTACAATAAAACACAGATGGAACTTGAAAATTTTTCAAATGAGCGGCGGATTTTTCTGTATTGAAAGGAGCGGTTTTTATGTCCATTCTTGTCACCGGCGGCGCGGGTTATATCGGCAGCCATACCTGCGTGGAACTCATTCAGGCGGGCTATGAGGTTCTTGTGGCGGACAACCTCTACAACTCCAGCGAGGAGGCCATCCGCCGGGTGGAAAAGATTGTGGGAAAGAAGATTCCCTTCTTCCAGACCGAGCTCTGCGATATGGAGCAGGTGGAAGCCCTCTTCGCCCAGCACCCGGACATTGACTCCGTGATGCACTTCGCCGGGCTCAAGGCCGTGGGCGAGAGCGTCGCCAAGCCTCTGGAGTACTATTCCAACAACCTCATCAGCACCCTCTACCTCCTTCAGGCCATGCGGAAACACGGCGTGAAGAACTTCGTCTTCTCCTCCTCCGCCACGGTCTACGGCGACCCGGCCACCGTGCCCATCCGGGAGGACTTCCCCGTGGGCGGCACCACGAATCCCTACGGCACCACCAAGCTCTTCCAGGAGCGCATTCTCTCCGATTACTGCGCGGCGGACCCCAGCCTGAACGTGGCCCTGCTGCGCTACTTCAACCCCATCGGAGCCCATGAGAGCGGCCTCATTGGCGAGGACCCCAACGGCATCCCCAACAACCTGGTGCCCTACATCGCCAAAGTGGCGGTGGGGGAACTGGAAAAGGTCCATGTTTACGGCAATGATTACAACACCCCCGACGGCACCGGCGTCCGGGATTACATTCATGTCGTCGACCTGGCCAAGGGCCATGTGGCCGCCCTGAAGAAGCTGAAGACCAACTGCGGCCTCTTCATCTGCAACCTGGGCACCGGCAACGGATACAGCGTTCTGGACGTGCTCCACGCCTACGAAAAGGCCTGCGGCAAGACCCTGCCCTACGTGATGGACCCCCGCCGCCCCGGCGATATCGCCACCTGCTACGCTGACCCCGCCAAGGCCCTGAGCGAGCTGGGCTGGAAGGCGGAGCTGGGCATTGAGGAGATGTGCGCTTCCTCCTGGAAGTGGCAGTCCATGAATCCCAACGGATATAAGGGAGGTTCCAAATGAGCAAGCCTGTTCTGGTCATCATGGCCGCCGGCATGGGCAGCCGGTACGGCGGCCTCAAGCAGCTGGACCCTGTGGGGAATCACGGCCAGCTCATCATTGATTATTCCATTTACGATGCCCGCCGGGCGGGTTTTGAGACGGTGATTTTCGTCATCAAGCCGGAGATTGAGGCGGACTTCAAGGCCTGCATTGGCGACCGGGTGTCCAAGGTGATGGACGTCCGGTATGCCTTCCAGCTGAAGGAGGACCTGCCGGAGGGCTACGCGGTTCCGGATGTGCGCCAGAAGCCCTGGGGCACCGCCCACGCCGCCCTGGCGGCCCGGAAGCTGGTGGACGGTCCCTTTGCCGTCATCAACGCCGACGATTATTACGGTCCCGAGGCCTTCCGGGAGATTTACGCCTACCTCTCCTCCCACGCCGACGGGGCGCTTTATGAATATGTCATGGTGGGCTACCTGCTGAAGAACACCGTCACGGAGAACGGCACCGTGGCCCGGGGCGTCTGCGAGGAGACGGAAGACCAGTTCCTCACCCGGGTGACCGAGCGGACGAAAATCGAGAAGGGCGAGCCGCCCCGCTATACCGAGGACGACGGGGCAACCTGGACGGACCTGCCCGGGGACACCATTGTCTCCATGAACATGTGGGGCTTTACCCGCAGTTTCCTGGACGAGGCCTGGAACCGCTTCCCCGCCTTCCTGGACAAGGCCCTGGCGGAAAACCCCGCCAAAGCGGAATACTTCCTGCCCACGGTGGTCAGCCAGCTCATTGACGAGGGCAAGGCCCGGGTGAAGGTTCTGCGGAGCGAGGACAAGTGGTACGGCGTTACCTACCGGGAGGACAAGCCCACGGTGGTGAACGCCATTGCGGAAAAGACAAAGGCCGGCCTCTATCCGGACCGGCTGTGGGAGGGCTGAGATGAGCGCCGCAGAAGAGAGACTGCAGGAGGCTCTGGCGGGCTTTGACTTCGGCGCGCCGGTGGCCGGCGCCCTGCGCTACGGCAAGGGCCATATCAACGACACGTTCTGTGTCCACACCCAGCCGGAAGAGGGCCCCTGCCGCCGTTTCATCCTTCAGCGGATGAGCGCCGCCGCCTTCAAGCACCCGGACGAGCTGATGGAGAACATCCTGGGGGTGACGGAGTTTCTGGGCCGGCGGATTGCGCAGGACGGCGGAGACCGGAGCCGGGAGGCCCTGACCGTCCTCCGTCCCCGGAACGGCGAGGCCTTTTTCACGGACAGTGAAGGCGGGGCGTGGCGGGTGTATCCCTTCGTGGAGCATACCATCTGCTATCAGTCGGCGGAGTCGGCGGAGCTGTTTGCCGCCTCCGGACGGGCCTTCGGCCGGTTCCAGCAGCTGTTGGGCGGCTACCCGGCGGAGACGCTTCACGAGACCATTCCCAACTTCCACAACACCGAGGACCGGCTGGTCAAGTTTCGGGCCGCCCTGGAGGCGGACGCCCTGGGCCGGGCCAAGGACTGCGGGCCGGAGATTCAGTTTGTGCTGGACCGGGCGGCGGATTGTTCCGTGGCCCTGGAGGCCATGCGGGCGGGGAAGCTGCCCCTTCGGGTCACCCACAATGACACGAAGCTGAACAACGTCCTGATGGACGAGACAACCCGGGAGGGCGTGTGCATTATTGACCTGGATACCGTCATGCCGGGACTGGTAATTTACGACTTCGGCGATTCCATCCGGTTTGGCGCCAACCACAGCGCCGAGGATGAGCGGGACCTGAGCAAGGTGAATCTGGACGTGGACCTCTTTGCCGCCTACACCGGCGCCTTCCTGGAGGGCGCGGGGGGCGCGCTGACCAATCCGGAGATCGAATACCTGCCCTGGGGAGCCAAGCTGATGACCCTGGAGTGCGGAATGCGTTTTCTGACGGATTACCTGGAGGGGGACCACTATTTCCATACCCAGCGGGAGGGGCAGAATCTGGACCGCTGCCGCACCCAGTTCAAGCTGGTCTCTGATATGGAGGCTCACTGGGAAGAACTGGAAAAAATCGCAAAGCAGTATCAGACATGAATATCCGGTTCGACGAAGAGCGGCTGCGCAAGCTGATTGCCAATCTCAACATCCTCACCGGCCTGCCCGCCAACATTCTGGACCCGGAGGGACGGGACATCAACCTCTTCCGGGGCCATCCGCCTTTCTGCCGGATGCTCAACGACCTGCCGGAGGGCCACGCCCGCTGCGTTGCCTGCGACATGTGTAAAATCCGCCATTACACGGCGGAAAAAGGATTTCAGTTCTACCGCTGCCATGCCGGCATCTGCGAGGCCATCATGCCCCTCTTTGACAAAAAGCGGCCCTTGGCCTATCTGGCCTTCGGCTGCTATCTGGATGAGAGTCCACGAGAGGAGCAGTGGGCGCAGACGATGGCGACTCTGGACTGGTACCCCGGGGACCTGGCGGCCCTGCGGGATGCCTTCTTCCAATTCCGCCAGTACTCCGAGCGGGAGGTGCGGGCCTATGCGGAGACGCTGGAGGCCCTGTCCTCCTATATTCAGCTCAAGGGCATGATCCTCCAGACGGAGCAGAGCGACCTTCAGAAGCTGGAGCTGCATCTGGAGCAGCACTACATGGAAAAGCTTTCCCTGGAGTCCATTTCCCAGCAGCTCCATATTGGCCGGACAAAGCTCTGCGCCCTGGCGAAGGAGCTCTCCGGCGGGCGGACCCTCTCCTGGCTCATTACGCAGCGCCGGATCAACGCCGCCAAGCGGCTGCTGCTGCAGAGCGGCATGCCCATCTCCGCCGTGGGGGAGGCCGTGGGTATTAGTGATTATAACTATTTTTCCAAGGTGTTCCGCACCGTCACGGGCATGACGCCCAGCGCCTACCGGAAAAACTGCCGGAATACGCCCACAGATTTCAGCTAATTCCTACAAGCCAGCCAGCCGGATGCCCCGGCTGGTTGGTTAATTTTTTGTCGAAGTGCCGCCTTTTTTGATTATTCTCCGCAAAACGGACGATTTTTCTATAAACCGGACGGAATGCTCTATTATTTACAAAATATACAAGTATAATTTTAAGAAAGAGGGGGCCTTTGTGGATTCTTCCCATAGCCCCCGCTGTGCGGCCCGCACAGCAGTAATTTTTAGAAGAAGAGGAGAATGACGATGAAAAAGTTTCTTGCAGCGCTGCTCGCCCTGGTAATGGTTCTGGCTTTGGCCGGATGCGGCGGCGGCGGCAGCGACAGCGGTACGACCCCTCCCAGCGGTAGCGGTGACGCCGCCCCCGCCGGGACCGGCGAGAAGATCGACATCAATGTCGTCGCCGCTCAGTACGGTCAGAACACCACCCAGTGGTGGGCCGACTTCCAGGACGCCTTCAACGCCGAGTATGAGAACATCAACCTGACCGTAGAGGTAATCTCCTGGAACGACATTGCCACTGTGGTCAACACCCGCGTGTCCAACAACCAGGCCCCCGACATCCTGAATATCGACGTGTTCGCCGCCTATCAGGACGACGGCCTGCTGCTCCCGGCAGAGGAGTATGTCTCTGCGGAGACCTATGCCAAGTTCTATCCCGCCTTCCTGGAGCAGTCCGAAGTGGACGGCACCATCTGGGCGATTCCCGACCTGGCTTCCGCCCGCGCCCTGTACTATAACCAGGATATCCTGACGGCCGCCGGTGTGGAAGTTCCCACCACTTGGGAAGAGCTGGAGGCCGCCTGCGCCGCCATCAAGGCCTATAACCCCGACATCTATCCCTGGGGCATTGACATGACCACCGACGAGGGCCAGGCCGCCTTCGCTTACTACATCTGGAACAACGGCGGCGACTTCACCGACGCCGACGGCAACTGGACCCTCAACAGCCCCGAGAACGTGGAGGCCATTGAATACGCCATCGGCCTGGTGGAGAAGGGCTACACCAACACCGACCCCGCCAATGAGACCCGCTACACCCTGCAGGACCTCTTCGGCGCGGGCCAGCTGGCCATGATGATCGGACCCAACTCCATCCCCACCTATGTCAAGACCAACGGCTTTGAGGTCAATTACGCCACCGCTCCTATTCCCACCAACGGCGGCAAGGAGTCCGTTTCCGCCGGCGTTATGGACCGCTTCATGTGCTTCGACAACGGTCATTCTCCCGAGAAGATCGAGGCCATCAAGACCTTCTTTGACTATTTCTATGAGGATCAGCGGTACTCCGACTGGGTTCTGATGGAAGACTTCCTGCCCGCCACCTCCAGCGGCGGTGAGATCGTGGCTGCCGCCGACGAGCGCATGGCCGCCTGGGTCGATATCGTGGGCAGCTGCAAGTTCTATCCCACTGCCAAGGCCGAGTGGGACGACGTGAAGCAGGGCGTCATCAGCGTGGAGCAGAACGCGCTGCTGGGCGGCAACGTTCAGGAGCTGCTGGACGCGCTCCAGAGCCAGATTGCCGGCTAAAAGGCCATTCGGAAAAGAGACAGACAGCCGGGGGGGCCGGGTCGCTTTGGCCCGGTCCCCTCTTCTTGTGAACAGAAAGACCAGAAATAAAACAGGGAGGTGTCTCCGTGGAGCAGAATCAAAAATCCTCTGGGAAAAAAATCTTCCGCGCGGTGGAACCATATATCTGGATTGCCCCCAGTATCATCCTGATGGCCATTTTCATCCTCACCCCCATTGTGACCGTGTTCCAGATGTCCATGAGCGATGTCAGCCGGGCAGGGCGGATCAAGGGCTTCAACGGTGTGGAAAACTTCCAAAGCGTAATCAACAATCCCGCCTTCGGTCTGGTGCTGAAAAATACCCTGGTGTGGACCATCGCCGTGGTGGTAATCTCCACTGTGCTGGGCTTCATGCTGGCCCTGGTGCTGAACAATCAGTTCCGGGGACGGAAAATCGCCCGGGCCATTGTGGTCTTCCCCTGGGCGACCACGCTGGTCATTCAGGCCAGTGTCTGGAATTTTATTATCAACACCGATTACGGTACGTTGAATACACTTTTGTTAAAACTTCGCGTTATTGACCGGGCGGTGAATTGGACTTCCACGCCGGAAATCTATTTTGCCTGGGAAATCGCCTGCGGCATCTTCGTCACGATTCCCTTTGTCACCTTCTGCGTCCTTTCCGGACTGCAGAGCATTGACACCTCCTTCTATGAGGCGGCCACTGTGGACGGGGCCAACTACTGGCAGAAGCTGTTCAGCATCACCCTGCCGCTGGTGAAATCCTCTCTGACGGTGTCCACAGTGCTGAATATCATCTACGTCTTCAACTCCTTCCCCATCATTTGGACCATGACCAAGGGCGACCCTGCCAACCACACGGACACCCTTGTGACATATCTCTATAAGCTGGCCTTCTACAACGGCCGGCAGGGCGAAGCGGCTGCGGTGTCCGTAATCGGCTTCCTGATTCTGCTGCTGTGCGCCAGTGTGTACATGATCTACACCCTGCGGAAAGGAGATGACAACTGATGAACGAGTCTGCCGTGAAAAAGCCGGTCTCTGTGAAGAAGGCCATCCTGCGGGTCCTGCTGTACTTTGTGGTGCTGGACGTATGCGTCATCACCCTGTACCCCTATTTCGCCATGCTCTGCACGGCCCTGAAGAGCCGGGCGGAAATCTTCGCCGTGGAAGCCACCGTGCTCCCGGTTCACGCCCTGTGGTCCAACTTTATCGACATCTGGTCCCGGGCGCCTATGGGACGTTATTTCCTCAACTCGGTCCTCATTGCCGGCGGGTCTACCCTGATTGCCATGCTCTGCGGCATCCCCGCCGCCTATGCCCTGGCCCGTATGAAGTTCAAGGGACAGACGGCCTTTCTGGGCTTCGTCATTGTCTCGCAGATGTTTGCGCCGGTGGTGCTGCTGATCGGCATCTATAAGGTCATGATGACCATGGGCCTGACGGACAGCATCTGGGGCCTGATCTTCATCAATGCCGCCTTCAACCAGGCCTTTACCGTCTGGCTGCTGCGGGGCACCTTTATGGGCATCTCCGCCGAGATGGAGCAGGCCGCCACCATTGACGGCTGCAACCGGGTGCAGGCCATGCTGCGGGTGCTGCTGCCTGTGGCCGCGCCGGGCATTGTCACGACGCTGATTTTCATCTTCATCAACGCATGGAACGAATACACCGTGGCCCTGTGCCTGATTTCGACCGACACCTATAAGCCCCTGACGGTGGGCATCAATGTGTTCAACGGTTATAACATCATTGAGTGGCAGTATCTCTTCGCCGCCTCCATCTTTGCCATTATCCCGGTGGTGATTCTCTTCATGATGATTGAGAAGAATCTGGTCAGCGGACTGGCTTCCGGCGGCGTCAAGGGTTAAGAGGCAGCCGTCGCAAGTTCACACATTTAGGAGGAACTATGGAGCGTTTTGGCATTTCCTTTCAGGTGGACCATGTGCCGGAGCTGGATCCGGACTTTATGCCCATTCTGAAATTCAACCGAGCCTTTTTGGAGACCGCGAAAAAACCGGTGGCCCTGGCCGTGGAACGGGCAGACGGTCAGATGGCCTCCTGCCGGACCTTTATCCACGGCACACCGGAGATGGCCCAGGCCGACCGCTGCTACGTGGACCGGCTGGTGAAGACCATCCTCTGGACCCAGGGCGGGTTCCGGGTGTATGTGGATGATCCGGAGATGTACGAATATCTCTCCGGCGTTTACAGCCAGGCGGGACAGCGGGCCTTTGACTGGGACTTTATGGCCAACGTCTACGAGCATCCCTTTGAGGTGGTGCGGACGGACGCCGTCCCGGAGGCCAAGGATGCTCCCAAAGCCATGGGCGGCCATCTGGAGGGCTGCCGCATTGGCTTTGACGCCGGCGGGTCCGACCGGAAGGTCTCCGCGGTGATAGACGGAGAAACGGTCTTCTCCGAGGAGGTGGTCTGGTACCCGAAAATCACCGCCGATCCCCAGTACCACTATGACGGCATTGTGGCCGCCCTGAAGTCCGCCGCGGAGCATATGCCCCGGGTGGACGCCGTGGGCGTCAGCTCTGCCGGTATCTACATCAACGACCGGACCATGAGCGCCTCCCTGTTCCTCAAGGTCCCCCGGGAGCTCTATGAGGACAAGGTCAAGAACATCTATATCCGCGCCATCCGGGATACCTTCGGCGACGTGCCCTTTGCCGTGGTCAACGACGGCGACGTCTCCGCCCTGGCGGGCGCGATGAGCCTGGAGGACAACAATGTCCTGGGCATTGCCATGGGCACCAGCGAGGCGGTGGGCTACGTGGACGGCCAGGGCCGCATCACCGGCTGGCTGAACGAATTGGCCTTCGTCCCTGTGGACGTGAATCCGGAGGCCATGGAGGACGAGTGGAGCGGCGACATTGGCTGCGGCGTAAAGTATTTCTCGCAGGACGGCGTTATCAAGCTGGCTCCCCGGGCGGGGATTGCCCTGGATGAGAACGCTTCCCCGGCGGAGAAGCTGAAGGCCGTGCAGGCCCTTATGGAGGCGGACGATCCCAGAGCCGCCAAGGTCTACGAATCCATTGGCTGCTATTTGGGCCACACCCTGGCCTATTATTACGGCCTCTACGGCTTTCGCTATGTGCTGCTGCTGGGCCGGGTCATGAGCGGCAAGGGCGGCGACCGGCTTCTGGAGGTCTGCCGCAAGGTACTGGACGAGGAGTATCCGGACTGCGCCGGAAAGATGCAGCTGACCCTGCCGGACGAGAAGTTCCGCCGGGTGGGTCAGTCTATGGCCGCGGCCAGCCTGCCTGCGGGCCGGGGCTGAGGGATGAAAGGAGAATGCCCGTATGAGAATTTACTGTGAGAAGGACTATGACGCCATGAGCCGCCGGGCCGCCGCAGTGATCGCCTCGGAGATCATCCACCGCCCGGACTGCGTGCTGGGCTTGGCCACCGGTTCCAGCCCGGAGGGAACGTACCGGTATCTGGTGGAGTGGACGAAGCAGAATCTGCTGAGCTTCCGTCAGGTCCGTTCTGTGAATCTGGACGAGTACAAGGGCCTGGAGCCCACGCATGACCAGAGCTACCGTTATTTCATGCAGTCTCATCTGTTTGACCACGTGGATATTCTCCCGGAGAACACCCGGGTGCCCGACGGCCTGACGGCGGACCCCGCCGCCCACTGCGCCGGGTATGACGCCTATATCCGTTCCCTGGGCTACGTGGACCTCCAGCTGCTGGGTATTGGCCGCAACGGCCATATCGGCTTCAATGAGCCCGGCGACTGCTTCGTGAAGGAGACCCATGTGGTGGATTTGGCGGAGAGCACCATTGACGCCAACGCCCGCTTCTTTGCCACGCGGGACGACGTGCCCAAGCAGGCCATCAGCATGGGCATCGGCGCCATCATGGGAGCCAAGAAGGTGCTGCTGGTAGCCAGCGGCGCGGAGAAGGCCGACGCCATCCTGGGCACGGTCTGCGGGCCCATCTCGCCCCGGTGCCCCGGCTCCATTCTTCAGCTCCATCCCAATGTAGTGCTGGTATGCGACGAGGCGGCGGGCAGCAAGCTGAAGGCCGCCGGAGCAGCGGTATGCGGATAATCAACGGCCAGGTCTTTGACCTGGAAGCGGGCTTTGTTTCCCGGGAACTCTGTACAGACGGACCTCTGCTGGCGGCGTCCAGCGGCGAAGAGGCGGTTCTGGACGCAGCCGGATGCTGGGTCATCCCGGCTCTGGTGGACGTCCACTTCCACGGCTGCGTGGGAGAGGATTTCAGCGACGCCACGCCGGAGGGCCTGCAAAAGATTGCGGATTATGAACTGTCCCAGGGTGTGGGCTACCTCTGCCCCGCCGGGATGACGCTGCCGGAAGAGCAGCTGCTGGCCATCTGCCGGAACACCGCCGCGCACCGGGCGCAGAACACCGGCGGCGCGGAAGTGGCAGGCGTTCACCTGGAGGGGCCTTTCCTCAACGCCGCGAAAAAGGGCGCGCAGAACGGCGCCTACCTCCGGGACCCCGACGTCTCCCTGCTCAAGCGCCTCCAGGAGGCGGCGGAGGGCTGCGTAAAACTGGTAACCGTGGCCCCGGAGCAGCCGGGAGCTTTGGAATTCATCCGGGCCGCTGTGGAGATGGGGATTGCCGTCTCCCTGGGTCATACCACGGCGGATTATGACACGGCGAAAGCGGCCTTCGAGGCGGGAGCGGACCACGCCACCCATCTCTACAACGCCATGCCGCCGCTGGGCCACCGGAATCCCGGCGTCATCGGCGCGGCCTTCGACCATCCCAAGGCGCAGGCCGAGCTGATCTGCGACGGCGTCCACATTCACCCCAGTGTGGTGCGGGCCACCTTCCGCCTCTTCGGCGCGGCGCGGATGCTGCTGGTGTCCGACACCATGCGGGCGGCGGGAATGCCTGACGGAGCCTATACCCTGGGCGGTCTGGATGTGAACGTAAAGGGCCCCCTGTGTACCCTGGAGGACGGCACCATTGCCGGTTCCGCCACGAATCTGATGGACTGTATGCGGACCGCCGTTTCCTTTGGGATTCCTCTGGCGGACGCCGTCCGAGCCTGTACGTATAACCCCGCCCGTTCCATTGGAATCGACAGCCGGGTTGGAACCCTGGACACGGGGAAGGAGGCCAGTCTGGTGCTGCTGAATCAGACGGACCTGTCCATCCGCGCGATTCTCTTCCGGGGACGGCTGGTTTCCGGTCCGGCGGCCTGAGCGCTTCCGGTTTTCCCCGTGGAACGCGGTTCCACGTTAAATTCAAGGGCCGCAGGGGCTACTCCATTCCCATAGCCTCCGGCACCGGATAAAAAGGAGAAACCGCTGCTTGCGGTGCGGCAGTGTGGAGACCTGCCGTAAAGTCCCGGGAACTGGCGTCCCGGGATGAGGCGGAGCGGGCGGAGGCCCCTCCATCAAAGCAACATGCTATGGCTACTTTGAATCTGAAGAGCATCAAGAAGATTTATCCCCACAGCGGCGGCCAGAAAAAGGCCCGGAAAAAGAAGAATGAACCGGAGAAGAAGATCAACCTCCAGGTGACGGAGCAGGGCGTGGTTGCCGTGCAGGAGTTCAATCTGGATATTGCCGACAAGGAATTCATCGTTCTGGTTGGTCCCTCCGGCTGCGGCAAGTCCACCACGCTGCGCATGGTGGCGGGCCTGGAGGAGATTTCCGAGGGTGAGCTGCTGATTGACGGCAAGGTGATGAACGACGTAGAGCCCAAGAACCGGGATATCGCCATGGTCTTCCAGTCCTATGCCCTGTACCCCCACATGACGGTCTATGAGAATATGGCCTTCCCCCTGAAGCTGCGGAAGATGGACAAAGAGGAAATCGACCGCCGGGTAAAGGAAGCCGCCGAAATTCTGGACATCACCCAGTATCTGGACCGCAAGCCCAAGGCCCTTTCCGGCGGCCAGCGGCAGCGCGTCGCCATTGGCCGGGCCATCGTCCGGGAGCCCAAGGTGCTGCTGATGGACGAACCCCTCTCCAACCTGGACGCCAAGCTCCGCAACCAAATGCGGGCGGAGATCATCAAGCTGCGGCAGAAGATCAACACCACCTTCATGTACGTTACCCACGACCAGACCGAGGCCATGACCCTGGGTGACCGGATTGTCATCATGAAAGACGGCTTTATCCAGCAGATCGGCACGCCCCAGCAGGTGTTCGATCATCCGGCGAATCTCTTCGTGGCGGGCTTTATCGGCACGCCGCAGATGAACTTCTTCCATGCCAAGCTGGTGAAGGAGAACGGCAGCTATCTGGTGTCCGTGGGCGGTATCAAGGTGGCCCTTTCCCAGGAGAAGCAGGAGGCCCTGTCCAAGCGGAACACGGCGGAGCAGACGATTACCCTGGGCGTCCGGCCAGACCATATGATTCTCACGGAGGACGCGGCCAATGCCCTCACAGCGACGGTGGACGTCAGCGAAATGATGGGCAGCGCTGTCCACCTCCATGCCAACGCGGAGGGCCGGGACGTAGTGGTCATTGTGCCCACGCTTTCCAGCGCCCAGTCCATGTTTGCCCCTGGCAGCCAGATTCATCTGACCTTTGGCGGCAATGTCTGCCATGTCTTTGACCAGGAGGGGAAGAACCTGGAGTTTTGATTCCGGGTATGCGTTCTGATCCTGAAAAAGCCGCGCGGCTCCCAGGGAGACGCGCGGCTTTTTTTCGCAAAGGCGGAAAAACGGAGGACTTCCTCACGAAAATCCCAAGACTGCGGGAGACAGTTTGTGCAAATCGACGGTTGACAAGTGTGCGCCGCCTGCGTATAATACAGGCAAATCCGAAAAACCTATGAGCGAGAGAAGTACCTGGAAAGGGAATCCCCTCAGCGAGCCGCGGACAGTGGAAGCGCGGCGGGAGGCGTTCCGGCGAATGGACTCGTGAGGGCGGAGCGAACGGCTGAAAAGTCCAGTAGCGTCCGACGGGGGCCGCGCCCGTTACCAGGGCGGCGCGCATTCTGAGGAGTGCGTGAGACGAGCGGGCGCTTCGGCGTCAACTTGGGTGGTACCGCAGGATGGAAGTCTTGTCCCAATGGAGGGACAGGGCTTTTTTTCATGCGGAGAAAGCCATAAATTCCTCTGCAGACCGGAAGAAAGAAGGCTGATTCTATGAGATTGCTGACAAAACGATGGCGTCCGTATACGCTCTGCCAGACTGGAACCTTTGAATTTGACAGCAGCCGCTGACGCTGCGAAAGGAGTATTTACCATGAAAACGATGAAACGGCTTGCCGCCCTGTTTTTGGGCCTGACCCTGACCCTCTCCCTGGCCGCCTGCGGCGGGGACGCCGCAGGCGATGCCGGAACGGACCATGCCGCCGGTGACAGCGGTGACGCCGCCGGAAAGTACCTCATCGGCATTTCCCAATACGGCGAACACGGTTCCCTGGACAACTGCCGCACCGGCTTCCTCCAGGGCCTGGAAGCAGCGGGCCTGAAAGAAGGCGTGGACTACGAGATCCACTACCAGAACGCCGGATTTGACGACAGCATTGCCACCCAGATTGGTCAGACCTTCTCCGCCGAGAATGTGGATATGATGGTGGCCATTGCCACGCCCTCCGCCACGGCCTGCTTCGCCGCTGCCGAGGACAAGGACATCCCCGTCATCTTCACCGCCATCACTGACCCTGTGGGGGCCAGCCTGGACGCCGGAAACATCACCGGTACTTCCGACGTTCTGCCGGTGGAGGGTCAGCTCCAGCTCATCCGGGACCTCCAGCCCAACGCCAAAACCGTGGGCATCGTCTATACCACCAGCGAGGCCAATTCCGTCTACTCGGTGGGCGTCTACGAGGAAAAGGCCGCAGAGTACGGCTTTGCCATTGAGACCGTGGGCGTCACGGCCCAGTCGGAGGTCACCCAGGCGGTGGATACCCTGCTCTCCCGGGGGGTGGACTGCCTGTCCAACCTGACGGACAACACCGTTGTTGGCGTCCTCCCCGCCATTCTGGAGAAGACCAACGAGGCCGGTGTTCCGGTTTACGGTTCGGAAATCGAGCAGATGAAGTTGGGCTGTGTCGCAGGCGCGGGCCTGGATTATAGCAAGCTGGGCGTTCAGACCGGCCAGATGGCCGCCAAGGTCCTCCGGGGGGAAGCCCAGTGCCAGGACCTGCCCTACGAGGTCATTGAGAATTTCGACCTCTACCTCAATGGCGAAGTCCTTTCCGCCATGGGCATTGCGGTGCCGGAGAATGTCGCGGCCCAGGCGATTGACGTGGTTGGCTGAGGAGGACGCGCGGTTATGAAACTGATTACCTGCCTGTACGGAGGCGAGGAGCGGGTAGGGCTGCTGGC
The DNA here is from genome assembly GCA_022797935.1 of Oscillibacter sp. Taxonomy (GTDB): domain Bacteria; phylum Bacillota; class Clostridia; order Oscillospirales; family Oscillospiraceae; genus Oscillibacter. Next base: position 35,361 of record JAAWLO010000002.1, read on the forward strand.
CGCGGGGGGAACGCTGGAAAAGCCCGCCGCGGAAGTGGTGCTGCTGCCCTATCCGGACATGAACGCCCTGATTGAGGCCGCCGCCGCAAACCCGAAAGTCCTGGACCAGCTGGGGGAGTATTACTACATCCAGGGCGTGCCTCTGGGGGACGTGACCCTCCTGGCCCCCATTCCCCGGCCCCGGCAGGATGTCATCTGCCTGGGCATGAACTACCAGGACCACGCCAAGGAGGCCGCCCAGTACGACGCGGAGGCCTTCACAAAGGACAAACCGGCGGCGGTGTACTTTTCCAAGCGGGTCAGCCGGGCCGGGGACCCCGACGGGGTGATTCCCAGCTATAAGGGGCTGGTGAAGCGTCTGGACTACGAAGCGGAACTGGCCGTGATTATCGGCAGGACTGCCCGGGACGTCAAGGCGGAGGAGGCCGGGGACTATGTGTTCGGCTACACCGTTCTCAACGACGTGTCCGCCCGAGACATACAGACCGGCCACAAGCAGTGGTACTTCGGCAAGAGCCTGGATGGCTTTACCCCCCTGGGCCCCTGTATCCTCACGGCGGACAGAGAGGCGTTTCCCCCGGCGCTGGAGATCTCCTGCAAGGTCAACGGGGAGGAGCGCCAGCGTTCCAACACCGCGCGGCTGATTCACAGCATTCCGGAGGTGATTGCGGAGCTCTCCGCCGGCATGACTCTGCTGCCGGGGACTATCATCGCCACCGGCACCCCCGCCGGTGTGGGCATGGGCCTGGACCCGCCGGAGTTTTTGAAGTACGGCGACGTGGTGGAGTGCTGCATCGAGGGCATTGGGACCCTGCGGAGCACGGTGCGTTAATTCTTGCGAGGAGGCGGTTTGCCATGCTGGACCTGCTGGTCAGCACCCTGACCCAGGGGCTGATTTACGCGCTGATTTCCTTCGGCGTCTATATTACCTATTCTATTCTGGACTTCCCGGACCTGGGGGTGGACGGCACCTTCCCCCTGGGGGCGGCAGTGACGGCGGTGCTGCTGGTAAAGGGGGTGAACCCCTGGCTGACCCTGCCCATAGCCCTGGCGGTGGGAGGGCTGGCGGGCTTGTTCACCGGCTTCGTCCATGTAAAGCTGGGAGTTCGGAACCTGCTGGCGGGCATCATCACCATGACGGCCCTGTTTTCCATCAACCTTCAGATTGCCGGGTCCAATCTCACGGTGGACCGGGGCACGGAGACGATTTTCACCTCCGGTCCCGTTCTGGCGGTGCTGGGGAACCTCACGCTGATGGAGCGGAAGCTGGTGGTGTCCCTGCTGCTGGTTGCGGCGGCGAAACTGGCCCTGGACGCCTATTTCCGGACGAAATCCGGCCTGCTGCTCCGGGCGGTGGGGGATAACGCCGGACTGGTCACCGCCCTGGGCAAGGACCGGGGCGCGGTGAAGCTGCTGGGCCTGGTGCTGTCCAACGCCCTGGTAGCCCTGGGGGGCTGTATCGTCTGCCACGAGCAGCGGAGCTTCTCCGCCACCATGGGTACCGGCCAGCTGGTCTACGGTCTGGCGGCGGTGATTATCGGCGTGTCCCTGCTGAATTTCTACGCCGGGTCGCCCCTGGCCCGGGCCCTGCGGGAGCGAAAGGCCCTGCGTTTTCTGGCGGTTCCCGCCGGGACCACGGCGGTGATTCTGGGCAGCATCCTCTACAAGCTCTGCGTCCAGGCGGCCCTGAGCGCGGGACTGCCCGCCAACATGATGAAGCTGGTGACGGCGGCGCTGTTTCTGCTGGTGCTGGTGCTGTCCGGCCGGAGGGGGGAGGAGATCATCCATGCTTGAGCTGCGGAATGTGACGAAGATCTACAACCCCGGGACGGTGACCGAGCAGCGGCTGTTCCAGGATTTTTCCCTGACGGTGGAAGAAGGCCAGTTCGTGACGGTTGTCGGCGGCAATGGCAGCGGCAAAACCTCCCTGCTGAACATCATCTGCGGTACGATTCCCATTGAGGGAGGAGACGTGCTGGTGGACGGAACGAGCATCGCCAAGCAGAAGGACTACCAGCGATGCGCCGCGCTGGGCCGGGTGTACCAGGACCCGTCGGCGGGGACCTGCCCCCATCTGACTGTGCTGGAAAATCTCTCCCTGGCGGACAACAAGGGGAAGGCCTTTGGTCTGAGGCGGGGGGTGGACCGGCGGCGGGCGGAGTCCTACCGGGAGAAGCTGCGGGCTCTGGACCTGGGGCTGGAGGATAAGCTGGACGTGGGCATGGGGTCTCTCTCCGGCGGACAGCGGCAGGCCGTGGCCCTGCTGATGGCCACCATGACGCCCCTGCGCTTCCTCATCCTCGACGAGCACACGGCGGCCCTGGACCCCAAGACGGCGGAGGTCATCATGGCTCTGACGGATCAGGTGGTCCGGGAGAAAGGGCTCACCGCCGTGATGGTGACCCACAACCTCCGCCACGCGGCGGCCTACGGCGACCGGATTCTGATGATGAACCAGGGCCGGGTTGTGTTGGACCGGGCCGGAGCGGAGAAACAGGCCACCTCCATGGAGGACATTCTGGAGCAGTTCAACCGGATTTCGCTGGAGTGCGGAACTTGAGATATTGAAATTTTCAGGACGGCGCAGTCTGCGCCGTCCTGTTTTGTGCAGGAGAGCCTGGAAATTCTGCCAGAACTTGTCTGTTGCCTGAAGCGGAGCGGCGGAGTACAATGGAGAGGACTTCATTTCCGGAAAGGAGCGTGCGAATGGGTATCAAGCGCCGCCTGGGGGCCCTGCTGCTGGCCCTGTTTCTTGTGACCGCACTCAGCGAGCCGGGGCAGGCCGGGCCGCCAAAGAACGGGGAAGCGGTGGGCTACTATGCCGCCTGGGCCGCCGGGCAGGGCTACAAACCAGAGGATATCCCGGCGGAACGGTTTACCCAGATCAATTACGCCTTCGCCAAAATCGAGAATGGTCTTCTGGTCCTGGAGAATCCGGAGCGGGACCGGGGCCTGCTGAAGCGTCTCGCCGCCCTGCGGAGCCGGAATCCGGACCTGAAAATTGTTCTCTCGGTAGGGGGGTGGGACGGGTCCGGAGGTTTTTCCGACGCGGCCTCCAGCGATTCCCGGCGGAGAATCTTTGCCCGGAGCTGTTTGGAGCTGCTGCAGGATACGGGTCTGGACGGCCTGGACCTGGATTGGGAGTATCCCGTTTCCGGCGGCGCCGCCGGTACGGTCCACCGGCCTCAGGACAAGCAGAATTTCACGCTGCTGCTGAAAACGCTTCGGGAGACCCTGGGACAGAAGTACCGGCTGACCATAGCCGGGGCGCTGGGCAGCGGCTATCTGAATCAGATTGAGCCCCAGGCGGCGGCGGAGCAGGTGGACCATATTTTTCTCATGGCCTACGACGTCCACGGGCCCTGGGACCGTTATACGGACTTCAACGCACCCCTTTACACGCCCACAGATGCCTCGCCCCAACAGCGAAGCAGTGTGGACAGCGGGTTATCGGCCTGGCTGGACCGGGGAGTTCCGCCGGAAAAGCTGATATTGGGGATGCCTCTCTACGGCTACATATACCACGGGGTGTCCAGCCGGAACAACGGCCTCTACAACCGCTATGACCGCGCCCAATCCATCCCCTGGAACCGGGTGAAAAGCGAGTACCTGAACCACACGGCCTATCTCCAGCTGCGCCACCCGGAGGCGGAGACGCCCTATCTGTACGGAAACCGGACCTTCCTCTCCTATGACGACCCGGCCTCCATAGCCGCCAAAGCCGCGCTGGCCCGAAAACGGGGGCTTGGCGGCGTGGGCTTCTGGGAGCTGTCCCAGGATGCGGCGGGAGAGCTGACGGAGAGTGCCTGGACTGCCTGGAACGGCGGGGGCTTTCTGGACGTGCCCCACGACGTTTGGTATGCCGGAGCCGTGGAGGCGGTGTGTGCCGCCGGGCTGATGAAGGGCACCGGACCGGGGACCTTTTCCCCCGGAGCGGCGGTGACCCGGGGGCAGATTGCCACGATTGTCCACCGTCTGGCGGGAGAGCCCGCCGCAGGGGGAACGGCCTTTTCGGACGCGCCTTCCTCCGCCTATTACGGCAGAGCGGTTGCCTGGGCGGCGGAGACGGGAGTCGTGACAGGCTTTGCCGATGGAACCTTCCGGCCGGACCTGCCGGTGACCCGCCAGCAGCTGGCGGCGATTTTCTGGCGCTATGCCGTTCTCCAGGGAAAGGACAGCGGAAAACGGGCGGCGCTGGAGGACTGCCGGGATTTCGGTCAAGTTGGCGCTTACGCCCGGGAACCCCTGTCCTGGGCCGCAGCAGAGGGAATTTTGCAGGGGACGAAGGGGGGAGACCTCCTCCCCCAGGGAACCGCTGCCCGGGGACAGACGGCGGTGATGCTGGAGCGTTTTCAGCGGCTGCTGGCGTAAGAGCGTTCCCCAGGTCCTGCTGTTCTGAGCCCCAGACGGTGCGTGCGCACGGTCTGGGGCTCTGCTTATGCTGCGGAACGAAAACCGGGCGGAACAAAAACGGGATTGAAACGCCGCTGGAAATGCGCTATAATCAGAGCCGAAAACCCAGGCTTGGGACAATTTTCAGGAAACGGGGGAATCCGGCATGGCAGTGATTGGAATCGATCTGGGAACCACCAACAGTCTGGCCTGTGTCTTCCGGAAGGGCAGAGCGGAACTGATTCCAAACGGCTTGGGCGCTTACCAGACCCGAAGCGCCGTCAGCCTTCTGGAGGATGGGACGGTTCTCACCGGCGCGGCGGCGGCGGAACGTCTGGTGACCCACCCGGAGACCTCAGCGGCCTCCTTCAAAGTCTGGATGGGGACGGAACGGACCGTCCGGCTGGGGGAGCGGGACTTTACGCCGGAGGAGCTGTCGGCCTTTGTTCTCCGGCAGCTGAAGGCGGACGCGGAGCGTTATCTGGGGGAGGAGGTGCGGGAGGCTGTCATCAGTGTCCCGGCTTATTTCAACGACAACCAGCGCTGTGCCACGAAACTGGCCGCCCAGCTGGCGGGGCTGACGGTGGAGCGCCTCATCAACGAGCCCTCGGCTGCGGCGCTGTACCACCGGCAGGCGGCGGGAAGCGGCGACGGGCAGATGATGGTGGTGGACTTCGGCGGCGGCACGCTGGACGTGAGTCTGGTGGAGTGCTTTGAAAATATCATAGAAATCACGGCCATCGCCGGGGACAACCGCCTGGGGGGCAACGACATTGACCAAGCGGTTGCCCGCCGCTTCTGCCAGGAAAATGGGCTGGTGCTGGAGGAGCTGCCTCCTGCCGCCCAGGCGTCTCTTCTGGGGCAGGCGGAGACGGTGAAGCGGGTGCTGTCCGCCGCCCCGGCGGCGGTAATGGCCCTCCAGACGGAGACGGGGCGCTGGAGCTTTACCCTGACCCGGCCATTGCTGCGGGAGCTGTGCGCCCCCGTGTTCCGCCGTGTGGGGGAAGTCATCCGCCGGGCGCTGCAGAACCATGGACGGGAAAGCCGGGTGGATCAGGTGGTCCTGGTGGGCGGGTCGGCCCAGATGCCGGTGTTCGGCGATTTTTTGGAGGAGCTTTTTGGACGCCGCCCCGCTGTGGCCGCCCAGCCTGGGGAGACCGTCGCGCTGGGCGTGGGCCTGTGCGCGGGCATCAAGGAGCGGGCTCAGGACCTGCGGGACCTGGTGATGACGGACGTCTGTCCCTTTTCCCTGGGGGTGGCCACCTACAGTCACGCCCGCGACAAGACGCCGCACATGGCGTTCCTCATCCCCCGCAGCAGTATGCTGCCCGCCAGTCACCAGCAGACCTTCTACACGCTGTTCCACAACCAGAGGGCCCTGCGTTTTGAAATCTACCAGGGTGAGGGCTACTACGCTTCGGAGAACCTGAAACTGGGAGAACTGGAGGTGCAGGTGCCGCCAGGGCCTCCGGGCGAGCAGTCCGCCTGCGTTACCTTTACGTATGACATTGACGGGGTGCTCCATGTCAGCGCCCGCAGCAGCGGCGGGGACTACCGGGACCGGCTGATTCTCAATCCCCGTCTCCGGCTCAGCGGCGAGGCCCTGGAACAGGCGCGGGCACGGCTGGAGGAAGTCCGGCTGGCCGCGCGGAACGAAGGGGACCGGCTGCTGACGGAGCGGGCCCTGCGGCTGTACGAGGAGCTTCCCCCCACCCGGCGGGATGAGGCCGCCTGGCTGCTTCAGCGCTTTCAGATAGCGGAAGAGGGGGACCGGATTGAGCGGGAAAAGGCCCGGCGGGCTCTGGCAGAAGGCCTGGACCGCCTGGAGGAGTGGCTGCACAGGGATCCCTTCGGCTTTTGGCCGGAGGAGGAGTAAAGGAGATTGCCATGGACTGGATTTGGAGTATGCTGGAAATCGAGCCCACCCGGAACCCGGTGGAGATCAGACGGGCCTACGCCCGCTTGACGGGAAACTATCACCCGGAGGAGGACCCGGAGGGCTTTCTGCGCCTGCGGCAGGCCTATCAGGCGGCGCTGGCCTGGGCGGAGGGAGCGGATTCGCCGGAGGACCCGGAGGACGGTTCCTGGGAAATGGAGGAAGAAGAGCCGGAATCCGGCGGCTGGCGTCTGCGGGAGCCCGAGACGCCGGAGGAGGGAAACCCCTACCGGGACCATCCGGCGGTGCGGACCTTCGCGGAGCTGTATGGCGGCAAACAGCGCCGGGATTCCCGCCGGTGGATGGAGTACGTCACCTCCCCCGCTTTTCTGGAGGTCATGCGCCAGCCGGATTTTACGGCGCAGCTGCTGGCGGAAGTTGAGAAGACGGAGGAGCCGCCCAGCCGGGAGTTGCTGACCTGGCTTTCCGCAGCCTATCAGTACGCCCGGCAGGAGACCCAGGAGGGCCTGCAGTTTCAGCTGGCCCAGGGCGCGGCGTTTGAGGGAATCCGGTCCATCTTCGAGATTGCGGCCCGAGGTCCCGCACCGAAGCGCTTTGCGGGGGATGCCATGGCCCTGTTCATCAGCTTCTTCGAGTATAACCGCCTCTGCACCCTGGCTGAGAGCGGTTGGAGCGAAGCGGCTTTGGAGGAGGCCGGGCAGATTCTGGGCCGCTATGTCACCGCCTATCTGCAGGACAAGTGCGTCAAGCGGGAGTGGAACGACGTGGAGCGCCACCCGGCCAGCCTGCGGCTTGTGGAGCAGTTTTTCCGGAGAAGAGACCTGCCGGAGACGCTGTACCGGATGCTGTGGAACAAGCTGAATCTGAAAACGGCTCTCTTCGGCCGGGCGAAGGTACTGTATCAGCCCCTGCGGGAACTGGTGATGGAACGGGTCCCGGGCATAGACAACGAAGAGGTTCTGAACTTCCGGGAGCTGAACAAGGCTCATGACGCATACCGCTGGAAGGCGGAAAAGCTGGAGCAGGAGGGAGACCCGGCAGGGGCGGCGGCGGAGACCGAGGCCTTTTTTGCCCGGGAGGATTTCCAGAGGGCGCTGGGAGACCAGCGCTTTGTGGAGGAACAGCTGCTGCATTACTGGCTGGGCATTTACCATCCCTCTCTGAGCTTCCAGCAGCGGCTGCTGGCTTATTGTCAGGCCAATTCCGCCATGCCGATGCGGAGCCGGGTGGAAGCGTGGCTGAAGCAGAGCTTCCAGGACCTGGAGACCCAACGCTGCAACCAGGAGGACGCCGGCGCCCCAGTGCCGGAGGGCATACCGCCGCTGGCCAACCGGCCCTTTTTCCGCTACTGGCTGCATGTGGGGTTCCACACCGCCAAAGACCCGGACAGCGGCATGCCTCTGCCGGTTTACCTCGAACAGGTCCTGCCCTTCCAGCCCCGGTGGGGGGAAGCGCTGCTGTCCCGGACCTTCACCACGGTTGTGGAAGGGGCGGACATTGAGCTGCGCTTTCACCGGCGGTATCTGGAATACCGGGTGGAGGGACGGCCGGTTTACCAGCAGTGCCTCCCGTGGGAGCTGCTGGCGGAACAGAGCGGGGATACGTTCTTCTATCTTCTGCCTATGACCGCCGCCTTCTACAGCCAGCGGGATACGGTGTATCCGGAACTGCTGCGCCGTCTGGAGGGCACTGCCGCCCCGGCGGAGGAACAGGCTTTTCTGGCGGGCTGCCTGACGGATTACCTCTGCCGTCTCCCCGCCCTGGAGGACCCGGAGGGGGATCCCCTGGCGGCGCTGCCTCTGGAACTCTTTGCCGAGGATGAGGAGCGGCTGTTTGGCGCGTCCTGGTATCCCCGGGAAGGGGTGCTGCTGCTGTTTGAGCAGACGGCTGGCGGACGGCGGGCGCTGCCGCGGGGAGAGTATGAAGGCCTTTTTGACGAAGACGCGGCCCTGTCCGTGGCCCGGCGGCTGCTGGATGAGGTGGTGTCCCCGGTATCCTTCCATCTCTCCCGGCTGCGGGAGCTGCCCATGCGGGCTTACGCCCAGCCCCTGCGGGGACCGGAGGTCTTTCTGGAGGGGGAGGAGACGGAGAAGGGGGATGTCATCCTGCCGGAAGAAGTGCTGGCGGAGCAGCTGCGCCGTTTCGCGGAGGGAGAGCTGCGGCGGCTGGAAATCCACTGGTACAGCTATGACCTGGTGTTTGTCTGGGACCGGGCGGGATACGCCTGTTTCCTCTTTGAGCGGCTCTACAGTACCTGGTATACCATGCTCTCCCAGCCGGAGGTCTACCAGACCATAGACTGGAAGGACACCGCGTACGTCCCCTTCGGCCTGGGAAAGCTGCCCGCATACTGCCTGTTCCGGGATACCGGCGGCATCTTCCGGAATCTGGACCTGGTCTTTGCCCAGCTGGAACAGGGCCGTCCGGAGACCCGGTTCGGGGACCGGTGGCTCTGGGCCTCCCACACGGACCTCCATGATTCCAAGCACAGGAAGCTCATGGCCCAACAGAAGCTGGCGGGCTATCCGCCGGAGCGGGGGCGGAATTACATTCTTGCCAAGTTCGTTTTCCGGCAGCATCCGCAGGCGCTGGAGGTTCTGACAACGGAGGGGGAACGGACCCGGACGGAAATCCGCAGCGGCACCTATGGCCAGGCGGGCGAGGCGTTGGTTCACTTCATGCAGGGCAAGCTGGCCCGCCTGCGGCTGACCTGGGAGGCGGATACGCCGGAGGCCCGGCACTTGGTGCTGCTACAGGATGGCGGGCGCTATCAGATGGTCTGGCTTCAGGACGGCAAGCGCCGGGCGGAGTTCTATGTGGCGGATGTCCCTGCCTATCTGAAGGTGGAGGGAAAGAAGTATCCCAAAGAGACCTTCCTGGGCCGGACGGTGCCGGCGTATCTGGTTCACGGGGACCTGAAGCGGATTCGGAACGGTCTGGACCTGCTGCTGGACGACATGGACAACACCGCCCCGGTGACGAATCAGTTTGCGGAGTTTGCGTCGGAGAGCCCGGTAAAAGCCCGGCCTTACGAGGATATTCGGGCGGAATTGATTCCGGAGTGAGAAACGATTTCCGGCTTAAAAAAAGCACTGGGTGTTTCACCCAGTGCTTTTTTGTTTTTCCCCTGTCCCGGGACTCACGCGCCTTCCAGCAGCTGGACCCGGGGATTTTCCGCCGCCGCCCGCCGCAGCAGAGCGGTCAGGGCCCGGCCCCGGGGCCCAAGACGTTCCTCCAGGGCCGCCGGGTCTTTCAGGTGGACCGTGACGTCCTCCTGGAGATCTGTCAGGCAGTCGAAGAGGGCATCCAGATTCCGCCCGTAATACACCGGCAGGCGCAGAGCCTCCGCGAAACGGTCGTGAATTTCCTCCAGGCTTTCCTGGCCGTGCAGAAGGATTTCAGTCATAACCCTCGTCTCCATACAGCAGCTGGAAGGACTCGTAGTGATCTTCCGTGTAGTAGATGAGACCGTCATTGGAGAAGACAATCCGCTTGGCGCCCCGGCTTTTGGCCCCCAGGGTGTCAATGTCGCACTCCGTGTAGGTCCGGCCCTCCGCCTCCGGCAGAAGGCCCTCGTAGTTGCCGAAGCGGTTCCCGCCGATGCACATCCCCGGGGCGTAGGGCTCCAGAGACCCGCCGGACCAGCCCAGCTCCTGGGCCTCCCGCTTGGTGATGAAGTTGTCCGGCAGGTGGCCGTACAGGTAAAGATAGAGGGCCACATCTTCCTTGGTGGTATAGCTCCCGTCCTCCGCCAGAAGCGGTTCCACAGCCTCCGGCGTGTCCGGAGGCGCCACCGCGCCGGTAAGGCCGTCCGGCAGAGTGTCCCCGCCCGGGTCCTCCGGGGCTCCGGTGTCTTCCGGGAATCCGGCGTCCTCCGAAGAACCGGTGTCTCCGGTTTCCGGAGGCTGGGCCTCTTCCAGAGGGGCGTCCTCCGGCGGGGCTTGAGGCAGACCGGCGTCCGTACTGCAGGCGGCCAGGGAGAGCAGCAGGAACGCCGCCAACAGGCCGCTGAGCCAGCGTTTCATAGACAATCATCCTTTCTTATCGTAAAGCGCTTCTTTTTTGGCTGGGGTTTTCTTCCCGAAAAGAACGAACAGGTAAGGCGCAGGCCAGCCACGACATTCAGAGCCGCCATCCGGGAGGCGGAGAAAAAGAGTTCCCGGCGGGCCGTCCTGCGGAAGAGAAGGAGCCCGGCGGCCAGGACCAGGGCGAACAGAACGCCGGACAGCAGCATCCAACGGGAGGAGTCCGACGATACCGGCCCGTCCGGCAGGGTCACAATGGCGAAGCGCCCCAGGCGGATGGCTGTCTGAAAGCGCAGCCACCCGGAGGCCAAACAAAACAGGGGGGACCTTCCACCAGGATTTTCTCATGGAGAAACCCTCTCCAATCCCGATAATAAACTCTACTATACCATAGTTGAGCAGGTAAGGCAATTCGCCGCTGAAAATTTTCTGTCCGGTCAAAAGAGACTGAGCTGCCCGTTCTCGTGTCCCCGGCGGGAGGCGGCGGCAATGCGGCTCATGCTGTACAGCAGACCCCGGCGGCGGCATTCCTCCTCGAACACCGTCCACAGGACCCGGGCCTTGGGACTGGAGCAGTAATAGCGGTTTCCGTACCGCTTCCGGTAGCGCGCGGCCAGCCCCTGTCCGGGAAATTGCGCTTCCAGCTGGCGGTAGAAATATTCCCGCTGACCCGCCCGGCAGGTCATGCCCAGAGCCGGGTAGACAAAGCGGGCCCCGGCGTCCGCCGCCCGGTTTACCACCTCCCGGATGTTCTCCTCGCTGTCTTCCAGGAAGGGCAGCACCGGCATCAGCAGCACGCCGGTAAAGAGGCCCGCCCGGCTCAGCGCCTCCAGAGCGGCCAGACGGCGCTGCGGAGAGGGGGCGTAGGGCTCCAGCTTTTCTGCCAGTCCGGCGTCACAGGTGGTGACCGTCAGCTTGCAGATGACCGGCATGGTCCGGTGAATCGAGACCAAAACATCCGTATCCCGGGTAATCAGATCGCTTTTGGTGGCAATGGCTGCGCCGAAGCCGTATGCCTCCAGCAATTCCAGGCTGTGCCGGGTCAGCAGCAGCTCTTCCTCAAAGGGGTTGTAGGGATCGCTCATGGAGCCGGTGCCCACCACGGCGGGCCGGACCTTCCGGGCCAGGTTGTCCCGGACAATGCGCAGAGCATCGGCCTTGGCCATGACCTGGCCAAAGTTGGGGTTGTGATAGCAGTCGCTGCGGCTGTCGCAGTAGATGCAGCCGTGGCAGCAGCCTCGATAGAGGTTCATGGTATAGGCTGTGCCGAACCAGCTGGAGTCCTTCGTAGGGTTGACAATGGTTTTGGCCGGGATATATTCCATACCGCGCCTCCTTTGGAAGCCGCCCCGCTGGGGGAAGCCGTCTGAAAACAGCATACCAGCCCCGGCCCTTTTTTGCAAGGGGAGGCGGCTGCGGTCCGGGCGGCAAAAAAATTTCAGGCGGTACTGTCACATTCTGCGGTGCTGAAACGTTACTAAGGGCAGAGGGAGGGAACAAGATGCTGACCTTGGAAACCAAGACGGACCGGACGCGGTTCGAGGCCCTGTATACCGCCTATCGGGGATTGATGTTCCATGTGGCGAACCGGATTCTCCGCAATCCCCAGGACGCAGAGGATGCGGTGCAGCAGGCCTTCCTTGCTCTGGCGGAGAGTGAGGCGCATCTTCCGGCGGAGCTGGGACCGGGCGCCCGGGCCCTGGCGGCGGTGGCGGCGGAGCGGAAGGCCATTGACCTCTACCGCTTCAAGGCCCGCCATCCTGCGGCAGAGCTGGAGGAGATTGGGCAGGAGTCCCCGCCCTCGGACGGAACTCTGGCGGGAGCTATGGCGGCGCTGCCGCCCCGGTATCGGGAGGCGCTGCTGCTGAAGTACTACAATGGCTATTCCGCCAAGGAAGTGGCGGCGTTCCTGGGGACGACGCCGGGCAACGTGCGCCAGCTCATTCGCCGGGCCAAGGAAAAACTGGCGGCGGAGCTGGCGGAAAGGGGGGAACCCGTTTGAAAATTACAGACGAAATGCTGTACGGTGCGGCGGAGGATGCGGCGGCGCGGTGGCTGAGCACCCTGCCGGACCGCGCCCACTGCGGGCATGAATTTTCCCCGGCGTTTGAGAGAGCCATGGAAGCCCTTCTCCGGCGGCGGAAGCGGCGCTGGAGGCTGGGAACCGCCCTGCTGGCGGCGGCGGTGGCCATGCTTCTGGTCAGCGGCGTCTATGCCGGGCGGGAGGATACCTACCGGGTTTACGCCGTCCAGGAGGATGGATATGCCTCCTACCTGCTGCGGCCCGGAGAGAGCGAGACGCCCGCCGAACCCCATCGTCTGGAACCGGGCTGGGTGCCGGAGGGCTGGGAGCTGGACCGGATTTCGGAGGGGGAGGAATACTTCCGTACCGTCTTTTTCCTGCCGGTGCCGGAGGAACCGTCCTTCACGCTGACACAGTACTACGGGAAGGATGACAGCAGCGTCCTGCAAGGGGCGTTCACCATCCGGGAGTGCAAGGTGGGCGGGGAACACGCCCTGCTGCTGGCGGCGGAGAACACCGGACTGCGGATTCTGCTGTGGTGCAGCGGACCCTATGGCTTCCAATTGAGTTCCTCGGCGCTGGAGGAAGGCGACCTGCTCCGCATAGCGGAAAATTTAAAATGGTAAAGGAGTTTTGAACATGAGAGGCAAACGGGAAGCAAGACGGAATTACCTGCCCTTTGCGGCCGGTATGCTGACGATGGTGCTGCTGATTGGACTGATTTCGGCGTCTCTCGCCAGTGAGAAGCCCGGGGCCGGCAGCGGGGCGGAGCCTGCGGAGGTGGGCGTGGGGCTGTTCATGCGCCAGCAGATTGCCCCCGGTGAGATGCTGACCACGGAAAGCGGCGGCAAGGCACCCAAGGTCCTGGCTTACGCGGACAGCAAGGGGGAGACCCACTACTACCTGGAGGCCGGCGCGGCGGCGGAGCTCTTCGACGTGACCTGCGGCGTCAGCTTCAACGAGGAGGCCAACCGGCTGGAGTTCGGCTCCCAGAAGGACAAGGATCTGGACGCGGACGGGAAGATCACCGAGGTGTGGGACGATGTGTTCTCCGCCCGGGACCGGACGGACTTTCTGCTGGGCGCCAGCACGGACGCCTCCGGCCAGCGGATTATCATAGGCGGGGATGTCCCGGTCATCGACGAAAACGGCATGGTCACCGCCATAAAGCCGGGCCTTGATGCCCAGGACCCAGAACAGCAGAAGGAGATTTGGGCGCGGCATAGGAGCATCCTGCTGAACGAGCCGGAGTACGGCAAGACCTTGGGGATGTACACGGAGGTGGACCCTGCGGAAGTGAACCTGGCCACCCTGTCCGGCGTGGACCTGAAGGAGCGGGTGTTCCAGGACAGCCAGGAGGTGGAGCGCCTCATCTGCTTCACCACCAAACTGGGCAAGTACGCCGTCATCACCCTGGAAAACACCGGCAAGGCCGACGCGGAGGTCTGGCTCGCCCGCCTGGACACCGTGGGCGGAGGCGGCGAAGCCTTCTCCGGCGTCCTGCTGCCGGCGGGCGGAAAGCTGGTCCGTGCCTTCCGGATTGACGGAGACAAGCCTCTGGAAAACCAGCTGCAGCTGCGGGTCTCGCCTCTGGCGGAGGGCGGCGTAGAAATCAAGCTCTCTACGGAGCAGTACCGCAGCGGAACCTGAGTAAAATTGGGAGGACCGGAGGCGGTCCTCCCGCTTTTTTGCGTCTTGGCGGAATTTTTCGACATCCAATAAAAGTAAAATCATGACGTTTTCCTTGCTTGTTGGGACATTTTGTGGTATAATCCTCTCCATTGACAACAACTTGACAAGGGAGGTTCCACCGTGGAAAGACGGAAAGAGGGCATGACATTGGTTGACGCCGCGATGGACGAGATCATTCAGCTGATTTTGGACCAGGATATGAAGGAGGGCGACCGCCTGCCCAACGAATACGATCTGGCGCAGCAGCTGGGGGTTGGCAGAAGCACCCTGCGGGAGGCCACCCGCCGCCTGGTGTCCCGCAACATTCTGGAGGTGCGGCAGGGAGCGGGGACCTTTGTCTCCGACAAGCACGGCGTGCCGGAAGATCCGCTGGGGCTGACATTCATGGGAGACGACCCTGGTTTAGCCCTGGACTTGTTAGACATCCGTCTAATGTTGGAGCCGGAGATCTGCGCTGTGGTGGCCCGCAGCGCGACGGTGGAGCAGCTGGAGCAGCTGGAGCGCTACTGCAAGGAGGTCAGCCGCCTGATTCAGGACCAGCAGGATTATTCCGAGGCGGACAAGCAGTTCCACCGCTATCTGGCGGAATGCAGCGGCAACCGGGTTCTGCGGAATCTGATTCCAGTTATTACGTCCTCCATCTCCGTCAGCATTGCCACCACAAAGGATGAGCACCGGTTGATGACAGACATTTATCACCATCAGATTTTGGAAGCCATTCTCCGCCGGGACGCCGCCGGAGCCCGCTACAGCATGATCGCTCATCTGAGCAGCAATCGGGCTTCCGTTACCAAAAATATGCAGTTTCACTAAAGAGTCATCATACATTTTGTGAAGGTAGGCGTACAGGCTTTGGTAGGAAGTCTGTACGTCTTTCCCGGTTTTTGTGAATGTGCACAAGTATTTTTTAGGATTATTGTTCGGTTGCCTGAAAGTTTGTGAAATTATAGATTATAGTTGACCGACAACTTTGGCCGTGTTATGCTAAAACCATCCAAAATACATCTGATGAATTCAGAGGGAATCACGGAAACGCAGGAACGATGCAGTCGGGTGTAAACATGATGAAAAGGAGATTTCACAATGAAGAAGAAACTTTTGGCTCTGCTCATGGCAACGGTCATGATCCTCTCCCTGGCCGCCTGCGGCGGCTCGAACTCCGGCGATTCCGGCGATTCCGGCAATTCCGGCGATTCCGGCAGCACCAGCGGTGATTCCGGTTCCAGCGGCTCCGGCGACTCCGGCGAAGTCATCCGCTTCAAGATGGCTTTCGTGGACCCCGAGTCCTCTCCCTATGCCCAGGGCGGCCTGAAGGTTGCCGAGGAAGTCAAGGCCGCTACCAATGGCCGCATTGAGATTGAAGTCCTGACCGGCGGCTCTCTGGGCGGCGAGCGGGACATGGTGGAGCTGACCATGGACAACAGCCTGGACATTGCCACCTGCGCCAACTCTGTTATGACCAACTTTATCCCTGAGATGAGCATTCTGGACCAGGCCTACCTGTGGAAGAACGCCGACGAGGCCCACGCCGCCGTGGACGGCCCGGTGGGCGCCCTGATTCAAGAGAAGGCCAACGCGCTGGGCCTCCACGTCATTGGCTACATGGAATCCGGCTTCCGGAACACCTTCTCCACGAAGCCCATTGAGAAGATGAGCGATTTCTCCGGCGTGACCATCCGCACCATGGAGAACCAGTATCATCAGGCCGCCTTTGAGGCCTTCGGCGCCATGCCCATCGCCATGAGCGCCAACGACGTCTTCACCGCTCTCCAGCAGGGCACCATTGACGCCGCCGAGAACGCTACCGCCAACTGCTACAACAACGGCTTCTATGAGGTCACCAAGCACATCACCAACACCCAGCACGCGTTCGTGTACATCCTCCTGTGCATGTCTGAAGACGCCTGGAGCAAGATTCCCGCCGACCTGCAGCAGCCCTTCCTGGACGCCGTCCAGCGCGGCGTGGACTTCGAGCGCGACCTGCTGGTCCAGGCCAACGAGGAAGCTGCCGAGAAGCTGGTGGCCGAGGGCGTGACCTTCCACGAGATTGACATTGCTGAGCTCCAGGCTGCGTATCAGGCCAAGGCTGCGGAGAAGGGCTTTACCTTCGACCCCGCCTGGCAGGCCGCCGTGGACGAGGCGATTGCCAGCGTCGCCTGATTTCTCCCCCATTTCAAACCCCTGGAATGAACGGGAGCCGCCCTACGCGGCGGCTCCCGTTTGCTGTAAAAAGCTGCCTGTCCGTCTATGCGGAAAGACCGGCTGACAGGCGAACATGAGAGAAAGGAGCGCGCTCCGTCTATGAAAAATACCCTGAAGGGACTCCAGCGGCTGGAAGACCTGGTGCTGGTGGTGGCGTTTGTGGTGATGATCGCCGCGATTTTCATCCAGGTTGTCAACCGCAACATCTTTAAGATTCCCGTCTCCGGCTTCGAGGAAGCCGCGAAATACTGCATGGTGTACATGGTCATGCTGGGCACGGAGCTGGGCCTGCGGGACGGGTCTCAGATTGCCGTCACCGGTGTGGTAGATAAGTTCCGCGGCAAAAGCAGAAAGGTCCTCCAGATTGTGTCCAAACTGATTGTCATTGCCTTTTCCGTGGTGATGCTGTCCTCCGGCATTGGCATGGTGCAAAAGCAGCTCCAGACCGGTCAGACCTCTCCGGGCCTGGGCGTTCCCATGGCGGTGCCCTATGCCGCGCTGCCCATTGCCTTCGGTCTGATTGTGGTGATTCAGATTGGGATTCTGGTGCAGATGATTTTGAATTTCAACAAGCCCGATGAACCGGAGGAAAAACAGGAGGAGGTGACGGAGTAATGGCAGGTATTCTGATGTTCGGTGGCTTCGCGCTCCTGTTGATTCTGGGCGTTCCCATTGCCCTGTCCCTGGGCGCGGCGACGCTGGCCGCGATTCTTCTGGACCCGGCCATCAGTGTTTCCGCCAACACGGTGGCCCAGCGGATTTTCGGCGGCCTGGACTCCACGTCCATCATGGCGATCGCCTTCTTTGTTCTGGCGGGCAACCTGATGACCAAAGGCGGCATCTCCCGGCGCATCTGTGAATTTGCCCGGTCCATTATCGGCGGCATTCGGGGCGGCATGGCCATTGCCCTGATTCTGGCCTGCGCCTTCTTTGCGGCCCTGTCGGGTTCCGCCCCGGCCACGGTGGTGGCAATCGGCGTCATGCTGTATCCCGACATGGTGAAAATGGGCTATCCTAAGGCCCGCGTGGCCGGTCTGCTGGTGGTTTCCGGCGGTCTGGGACCCATCATTCCCCCCAGCATTATCATGGTGGTCTACTGCACCATTACCGGCGCGTCAGTGGGCGATATGTTCAAATCCGGCATGGCCATTGGCGTCATGATTGTTGTGGCGCTGGCGGCTGTGGTGCTGTTCTACGCCCACAAGGAACAGTGGCCCAAAGACGACATCCATTTTAATCTGCGGGAATTCGTAATCAGCTTCCTCAAGGCCATTCCGGCCCTGCTGCTCCCCATCATCATCCTGGGCGGCATCTACTCCGGTATGCTGACGCCTACCGAGTCCTCCGCCATTGCCGTGGTCTGGTCTCTGATTGCCGGCATGTTCATCTACCGGGAAATCAAGTTCCGGGACCTGTATCAAATCTTCGTGGACTCCGCCAAGAGCTCTGCCATGGTGCTCTTCATCATTGCGACTTCTACGGCCTTTGCCTGGCTGTTTGCCTACTCCGGCATTTCCGCGCAGCTGGTGAACTTCGTCACGGGACTGAATCTGTCCGCCACGCTGTTCTGCCTGCTGATTGCGGTCATCCTGCTGATTTTCGGCACTTTCCTGGAAGGCATTGCCACCTGCGTGCTGCTGGTTCCCATGCTGTGGCCCATTGCCCAGGCTCTGGGTGTCAACGTCGTTCACTTCGGTATGATCGTCTCCATCTCCAACGTGGTGGGTACCATGACGCCGCCTGTGGCCGTCAATATCTTCTCGGCCGCTTCGGTGTCCAAGCTGAAGATGGGCGAGATCACCAAGGGACAGATTCCCTTCTTCGTGGGCTACGTGGTGGTCTTCTTCCTGGTGGTGCTCATCCCGCAGCTGAGTACCTTCCTGCTGTAATTCCTGGCCTTGGGGTCCGGCTGCCCGCCGGACTCCGGGCCTCTGGGCTGACTCCCGTTCCGGCAAATGAGTCAGCCTCTTTTTACCAATCAAAATTTGTCTGATGAATATGGGGCCACAGAAGGGCTCCGAGAAGGAGGTTTCCCGATGAGTAATTTGGAAAACAAGGTCAGAATGGAGGCCTGGAGCGTGCAGTCCCCGGAGGAGCCCGGCTTCCATGCTGTCATTACGCCTGAGACCTGTGAGTGCAAAGAGACCCAAATGTACCGGCTGAACCTGCTCAAGGGCCAGTCCTACAAGCTGGAGTCCAAGGAGTCGGAGCTGCATCCGGTTCTCATAGAGGGTGCGGCGAAATTGTCTGACCACCCGGAACTGAATGAAACCATGAAACAGTTCGATGCTTTTTATATTCCTGGGAATAATACCGTTGTCATCACCGCCCTGGAGGACTGCGTATTCTATATCGCCGGCGCCAAGTGCGAGGGTTACGGCAAGCCCTTTTTCCGTTCCTTCGACATCTCCCAGCCCTTGGGAGACATCCACCAGATTCACGGCAGCGGCATTGGACAGCGGGAAGTGATGATGACCCTTTCCGACAAGGATGAGGCCTCCCGGCTGATCTGCGGCGTCACGTGGGGCGGCGAGGGCTCCTGGACCAGCTGGCCTCCCCACCAGCACGAAAAGGACCTGGAGGAGATCTACTGCTACATGCAGATGCCCCTGCCCCATTTCGGCTTCCACATCAGCTATCTGAAGAGCGGCGAGGTGGAGGACATTGTCACGCACACCGTCCACTCCGGCACCTTTGTGCAGGCTCCCGCAGGCTATCACCCCACCGTGGCCAGCCCCGGCACCCGGAATGCCTACATGTGGGCCCTGGGCGCTCTGCGGCACTCCAGCCGCGCCTATAATCTGGCGGTGCTGGACCCGGCTCTGGAGAGCTTCCAGTCCGAGCGCTGAGTGGAGACGC
Organism: Oscillibacter sp.; assembly: GCA_022797935.1. Classification (GTDB taxonomy): domain Bacteria; phylum Bacillota; class Clostridia; order Oscillospirales; family Oscillospiraceae; genus Oscillibacter. The sequence goes on from JAAWLO010000002.1 coordinate 54,451, forward strand.
CGGCCCTCCGGCCGGAGAAAAGAAGGAGAAACGTTATGGCTAAATTTACCGTCTGTGTCAGTGACGAACGCCACGCAAGCTATGAAGTGGAGCGGAAGCTCCTCCAGTCCATTGACGCGGAGCTGAAGCTTTGCAGCTGCGAAAGCGCGGAGGACATTGCCGCCCAGTGTGCGGAGGCCGACGCCGTGCTTCTGGACCTGGCCCCCATGACTGCCGTGGCCATTGCCGGGCTGAAGCGCTGCAAAATCATCAGCCGTTATGGCGTGGGCTTTGAGAATGTAGACCTGGACGCGGCCACGGCCGCCGGTATCCAGGTGACCAACGTGCCGGATTACTGTATGGAGGACGTGTCCGACCATGCTCTGGCCCTGATGATGACCTGCCTGCGCCACGTGTCTATGCGGGACCGGAAGGTCCGGGAGGGCGTGTGGAACCTCCAGGCCCCCAGCTTCCGCCTCCAGGGAAAGACGCTGGGCGTGATCGGCGCGGGGCGCATTGCCCGGGCCCTCATCCGCAAGACCAGCGGCTTTGACCTGAAGGAAGTGGTGGCGTATGACCCCTACCTTTCCGCCGAAGACCTGAAGGCCATTGGCGTGCGGAAGGTGGAGCTGGATGAACTGCTGGCGGTGTCCGATTTTGTCTCCCTGCATCTCCATGCCAACGCGGAGACCCAAGGCATCATCAACAAAGCAGCCCTGGAGAAGATGAAGCCTACCGCCATTCTGATCAACGTCAGCCGGGGACCCTTGGTGAAGGACGAGGACCTGCTGGAGGCGCTGGAGAACCACCGGATTCTGGCCGCCGGTCTGGATACCCACAACCGCGAGCCCTTGGGCGCGGATTCTCCCTTCTGCAGGCTGGACAACGTGGTTCTCACGGACCACACCGCCTACTCCACGGCGGAAGGCGTCCTGGAGCTGAAGACCAAGGCCGCCCAGAATATCATAGACGTCCTCACCGGCAAAGCCCCCAAGTATCCCGTGAACAAGCTGTAAAAATCACCTTGCCCGTTGTGGCAGGAAAGGAAATGCTGTATGGAAATCATTGACCGTTTGGGCAATGCGGGCGTTGTCCCCGTTGTCGTTCTGGAAGATGCCGCCGACGCGGTTCCTACCGCCAAGGCGATGCTGGCCGGTGGAATTGACGTGATGGAAATCACCTTCCGCACCGCCGCCGCGCAGGAGTCCATTGCGGCGGTAGCCAAGGAGTGCCCCGGCATGCTGGTGGGCGCGGGCACCGTCAACACCCTGGAGCAGTGCAAGACCGCCGTGGAGGCGGGAGCGAAGTTCATCGTGGCTCCCGGCTACTGCGAGGAAGTGGTGGTCTGGTGCCTGGAGAACAACATCCCCGTCACCCCCGGCTGCGTCACCCCCACGGAGATTATGGCCGCCCTGGCCCACGGGCTGAAGGTGCTGAAGTTCTTCCCCGCCAACGTCTACGGCGGTCTCACCGCCATGAAGGCCCTGGCAGCGCCTTTTGTAGGCATTCAGTTCATCCCCACCGGCGGTGTCAATGCGGCGAATCTGGGCGAGTATATCTCCGCGCCCTTCATCCATGCCGTGGGCGGCAGCTGGGTCTGCACCCGGGACGACATCCGGAACCACAACTTTGACAAGATCACCCAGCTCTGCAAAGAGGCCCGGAAGGCGGTCCTTGGCTTTGAGGTGGCCCACATTGGCGTGAATGCCGGCAATGAGTCGGATTCCTTGGGGGTGTGTGAGCAGTTCGCCCAGGCCTTCGGCTTTGAGACCAAGCCCGGCGTCAGCTCCAACTTTGCCAGCGGTTCTGTGGAGGTCATGAAGAGCCCCTACCTGGGAGATCACGGCCACATTGCCGTCCGTACCAACTCCATTCCCCGAGCCATTGCCGAGCTGGCGAAGCAGGGTTTCGAGGTGGACGAATCCACCGCCAAGTACAAGGGTGAAAAGATGACCGCGGTGTATCTGAAGAAGCAGTTCGGCGGCTTTGCCGTGCACCTGCTGCAAAAGTGAGAGGGAGGACCGTCCAATGAAATTTCTGACCTTTGGTGAAATCATGCTCCGTCTGAAGGCCCCGGGCCTGGAGTGTTTCTTCCAGTCTCCCATGCTGGAGGCCACCTTCGGCGGCGGCGAGGCCAACGTGGCCGTCTCCCTGGCCAACTATGGCAAGGACGCCGGATTCCTCTCCATTCTGCCGGACAACGCCATTGGCGACGAGTGCGTCAAGGAGCTGCGGCGGTTTGGCGTGGATGTGTCCCGCATTCAGCGGGGCGAGGGCCGTATGGGCATTTACTTCCTGGAGACCGGCGCCAACCAGCGTCCCTCCAAGGTGGTCTATGACCGGGCCTGGTCTGCCATTGCCCAGGCGAAGCCCGGCGATATCGACTGGGACAAGGCCCTGGAGGGCGTGGAGTGGTTCCACATCACCGGCATCACCCCGGCCATCTCCAAGAGCGCCATGGAGCTGTCCCTGGAGAGCGTGAAGGAGGCCAAGAAACGGGGCATCACCGTTTCCTGTGACCTGAACTACCGCAAGAACCTCTGGAAGTATGGCAAGCGGGCCGCCGAGGTCATGCGGGAGCTGGCCAATTATGTGGATGTGGCCATTGCCAATGAGGAGGACGTGCAGAAGGCCCTGGAGATTACCACGGACGTAGTGGTGGAGTCCGGCGAGCTGGACCGGGAAAAGTACCGGGACCTGGGGAACAAGGTGCTGGCGGCCTATCCCAACATGAAGATGATTGCCATCACCCTGCGGGAGAGCCATAGCGCCGATTGGAACGGCTGGGCCGCCTGCCTCAACGACGGGAAGAACTTCTATGTCTCCAAGAAATACGAAATCCGGGATATCGTGGACCGGGTAGGCGGCGGCGACAGCTTTGCCGGCGGCCTGATCTACGGCCTGAGCACCTATGACGACAAGCAGAAGGCCCTGGAGTTCGCCGTGGCGGCCTCCTGCCTGAAGCACAGCATCCTGGGTGACTTCAACCGCGCCAGTGTTTCCGACGTGGAAAAGCTGATGGGCGGCGACGGCACGGGCCGGGTGCAGAGATAAGCTATGAGCTGCTTTTACTGCGAAAAGGACCAGCGCCTTCTGGATTTGATGCTGCCGCTGGCAGAGCTGGAGTGGGCGGATGTGTATCTCTTCCGGGACCAGAAGCACCCCGGCCGCTGCATTGCGGCTCTGAAGGGACACCAGGATGAAATCTGGCAGCTGGAAGAGGCGCAGCGCAATGGCTTCTTCGGCGACGTCTCTTTAGTGGCCGAGGCGGTGTCCCGGTACGCGGAGGCGGATAAGATCAACTACGCCATTTACGGCGACAAGGTCTCGCACTTCCATGTCCATCTTGTGCCCAAGAAAGAGGGCGGCCTCCAGTGGGGCGGGCCCTTTACGGACGACCTGCCGAAGGTGTTCCTGGAGCCCCAGGACTTTCAGGCCATGGGCCGGGAGATTCTGCGGCGGATGGAGGAAATCGCGGCGGAGAGGAAGCGGACTCCGCCGAAGCATCTGCTGTGACGCGAAGCGTAATGACCGGAAAAACGGACGGCCCTCGGGCCGTCCGTTTTGCTGCTGTTATCCGGCAGCCTTGCCGGTCTTCAGCTGATTTGATGCGCAGGGGTCTCCCGGGTCTTCCAGCGGTCCAGGGTGGGCAGCAGATCCATGAGGAATTTCCGGTTGGAGTCCGGGTCCCCGAAGGGCATGTAAGGAAGGCACCACTCCACCATCTCCTCCAGGGTGCAGTCCTTCTGAAAGACGCCCTGGTCCCAGCACCATTTGCAGAACTTTTCGTTCAGGCTTCCATCGGGCCTCCGTCCCATCTGCTCCGGGACAATGGGCATTCCGCAGCTCTGGCACACCAAGTCTGTCTGATAGCCCAGAAGGTGGTTGATGGATACCCCGAAGAGCTCCGATAAGGCCCGCAGGGTCTCGATTGCCGGCACGGTCTCCCCCCGTTCCCAGCGGGAAACTGCCTGCCGGGTGACGAAGAGTTTTTCTGCCAAATCGCTTTGGGACAGCCCCGCCTGTTTCCGCAGGGCCGTGAAGTTGTCCTTGAAGTTCATGGGTCCGCCTCCTTTTGCGGGATTATCCTACCACAGAAAGGGCAGGCCGTCAAGCAACCGCCGGTTGCCCCTCAGCGGAAGCAGATGCTGCCGGTGAAATGGTTCAGGTCCGCCCGCCAGTAGACCCGGGCCCCAGGGGGAAGTTCCACCGTGAAGGCTGCCGGGTCCCCGGTTCGCCAGGTCTGGAGGCTCTGTCCGTCTGCTGTGTAGAACTCCAGGGTGATGGCGCCTCTGCTCTGGGTCACTTCGATGGAGCGTCTGCCGCCCTTTTTGGAGCAGAAGCAGCTGCGGTGACGGGCTGATGTCCGGGAGTCCAGGACTCCGGTCCAGTTGTCATAGGACAGCTTTTTATAATAGGAATAGGACGTGGGCCGGATGCCCGCGTTCTTGGCTGCCCAGAGGCAAAAGGCTATGCATGGCAGGGGCAGGAGGAAGACCAAAAGCAGCAGCAGGAGCTCCGCAAGATCCATGGTTCCCTCACCGCAGCCGGGCGGCAAAGACCTTCACGCTCCGGGGACCGATGGAGAAGTGCAGGCCGTTCAGAATCTGAGGCCGCTGTTCGGCTTCCCAGGTGTCCGCCGCCAGCTCCCAGCACATCCGGGAGGGCAGATCCGGCAGCTCCACCTCCAGAGGCTCCCACCAGGCGTTGGACGCCACATACACCACCTGGGGCTCGCCGCCCGCCTCCTGCCCGGCGAAGAGAACGCCCACATAGTGTTCGTAATCCTGGAATTGGCCGTGCCAGGGCTTGACGCCGTGGAAACTCACATCGGGGAAGGAATAATAGCCCTCGCTGAGGTTTGTCCGGAGAATTTTATAGCGCTTCCGCAAGGCGATCATGTATTGGAAGAAGCAGAAAATATCCCGGTTGGCCTCCAGCCGCCGCCAGTCCAGCCAGCTGGTCAGGTTGTCCTGGCAGTAGGCGTTGTTGTTGCCGAACTGGGTGTTGCCGAACTCGTCTCCCGCCAGGAACATAGGAATTCCCCGGCTGCACATCAGCAGGGCAAAGGCGTTGCGCACCATCCGCCGCCGCAGGGCGTTGATTCCGGCGTCGCCGGTCTCGCCCTCCGTGCCGCAGTTCCAGCTGTTGTTGTCGTTGGCGCCGTCGGTGTTGTCCCAGCCGTTTTTCTCGTTGTGTTTCTGGCTGTAGGTGAAGAGGTCCCAGAGGGTGAAGCCGTCATGACAGGTGATAAAGTTGACGGAGGCATTTTTCCGGCTCTCGGCGGCGTAGATATCTTTGGAGCCGCTGATGCGCTGAGCGGCGGCGGGGGCCATGCCGGTATCGCCCTTGAGGTAACGGCGGATGTCGTCCCGGTACTTGCCGTTCCACTCGGCCCAGCGGTTCCAGGCGGGGAAGGTGCCCACCTGGTAGAGGCCGCCGGCGTCCCAGGCCTCGGCAATCAGCTTCACGTCGCTGAGGATAGGGTCATAGGCAATGGCCTGGAGCAGGGGCGGCTTATCCATGGGGGTGCCGTCCTCATTCCGGCCCAGAATGGAGGCCAGATCAAAGCGGAAGCCGCTGACGCGGTAGGTGGTGACCCAATAGCGCAGGCAGTCCAGAATCATCTGGTGAACCATGGGGTGGTTGCAGTTGAGGGTGTTGCCGCAGCCGCTGAAGTTGTAGTATTTTCCCTCCGGTGTGAGGAGATAGTAGATGTTGTTGTCAAAGCCCTTGAAGGAGAAGAAGGGCCCGTCCTCGTTGCCCTCGGCGGTGTGGTTGAAGACCACGTCCAGATAGACCTCAATCCCGTTTTCATTGAAGGCCCGGATGAGTTTTTTCAGCTCGTTGCCCTCCCGGTTGTACTCCACCTTGGCGGCGTAGCTGGTATTTGGAGCAAAGAAGCTGACCGTGCTGTAGCCCCAGTAGTTGTAGAGCTCCTGGCCGTCTACCACCCGGTGGTCCTGCATCTCGTCAAACTCAAAGATGGGCATGAGTTCCACAGCGTTGACGCCCAATTCCTTTAAGTAGGGAATCTTTTCCCGCAGGCCGTCGAAGGTACCGGGATGGGCCACGCCGGAGGACTCGTGCCGGGTAAAGCCCCGGACATGGAGCTCATAGATCACCAGGTCTTCCATGGGAATCAAGGGCCGGGCCATGTTTCCCCAATCGAAATCATCTTTTACAACCCGGGCCTTGTAGTGCTGGGGAAGGCCCTGGGCGACGCCCCAGCGGCTCTGGCCGGTGACGGCCCGGGCATAGGGGTCCAGAAGGTACTTGGTCTTGTCGAAAATCAGGCCCTTTTCCGGCTCGTGGGGGCCATCCACCCGGTAGGCGTACTCAAACTCCTCAATGTCCAGCTTGAAGACGATCATGGAGTATACGTTGCCGATCCGGTATCCCTGGGGAAAGGGCAACACGGCAAAGGGCTCCTGAGCCTCCCGCTGAAACAGCAGCAGCTCCACGGCGGTGGCTCCGTGGGAGTAGACGGTAAAATTCACGCCGCCGGGAATGGCCGTGGCCCCGTTGATTTCGTAAAAGCCCGGGCGCACGTCGAACCCATTGATATGGTCCATGGGGATGAGGTGAATGGTGCGGGGCAGCGCCACGACGCCGGCGCTGGCCTCCAAGGGATGCAGGTTCGCTTGTTTCTTCACCGGAAGCTCCTTCCCTCGCCCTGGGGCGAATGTGAAATACAAGTATTATACAACAAACCCTCAGATTTGTCATAGTGTTTTTGTGAATTTCGTAGGATTTCACAAAGATATTCTCTCCATTTTCGAAGTTGGGCGGCAAAATCCTGAAAACTTTGATAGAATCTACAAAATGTTTTCTGCCGGTGAAAAAATTTCCGCGTCTCAGACGTGTTATAAGCGAAGGGAGTGAGACACGTGAACAGTCAGGTTCCATTTGGTACCGATGAAACCATCCGCCGGATTGTGACGGAATACAGCCCGCTGCTGCTGCGGCTGGCCTGTACCCGCCTGGGTTCCACCGCCGACGCGGAAGACGCCGTACAGGAGGTCTTTCTGCGGCTGCTGGAGGCCCGGCCCTGCTTCCAGGACGCAGGACACGAAAAGGCATGGCTGATTCGCGCCACCCTTCAGCGCGCCTGTGATATCCGCCGCCGGGCGGAACGGCGCACAGTCTCTCTGGAGGCGGCGGCGGAGGCCGCGGCGCCCATCGATTCCGGCAGCGAGATCCGTACCGCCGTCCGGGCTCTGCCGGAATCGTATGGGACCGTGGTGCACCTCCACTATTACGAGGGATACACCATCCGTGAAATCGCGAAGCTGCTGGGCCTGCCCGCCGCCACGGTGGGCACCCGTCTGGCCCGGGGCCGGGAACGGCTGCGGCAAATGCTGAAGGAGGAAGACGAATGAACCGCGACGATTACCGCAAGGCCTTCGACGAACTCTCCTTTTCCGCAGATTTTCAAGAGCGGACGGCGGACCTGCTGCGAACCCGTGCCCATGAATTGGAAAAGGAGCGTACCAACATGACCTTTAAAAAATCCAAAAGACTGGCAGTCCTGCTGGCGGCCTGCGTAGCCCTGCTGGCTGTGTCCGTTTCGGCTGCCGTTGCGTGGCTGACCCCTGCCCAGGTGGCGGAGGAGCATAACCAGCCTCTGCTGGCAGAGGCCTTCAGCGGACCCGACGCCATCACCATCAATGAAACCGTGGAGAGCGGAGACTTTTCCATCACCCTGCTTGGCCTGGTTTCCGGGAAGAACCTGGATGTGCTGAACCAGGACCTGGAGGCGGACCATACCTATTCTGTGCTGGCCCTGCGCCGCCTGGACGGAGAGGCCCTGACCAACCAGAATCATGATTTCATGGCCTATACCATGACGCCCCTGGTGGCGGGCTATTCCCCCACGGCGGTGAACAACTGGACCCTGAACGCCGGGGCCAGCGGTCTGGCTGTGGACGGAGTCTACTATTACCTGCTGGATACCCAGAGCATTGAGATGTTCGCGGACCACACGGTCTACATGGCCTTCTACGAGGGCGGCGCGCCCAATAATACCATCTTCACGGCAGCGGACGACGGGACCATTGCCTTCGCGGCGGACTTCACCGGCGTCCAGGCCCTCTTCACGCTGCCCCTGGACCCGGCCAAAGCGGACCCGGCGGCGGCGGACGCCTTTGCGGACGCCTCCGGCATGAACGGCTGGAGCAACGAGCGGTCGGACCCGGAGGAAGGGGATTGGGACGTCGAGCGCCGGGAGACGGAAGACGGCGAGACGATTATCATCCAGCCTGCCAGCGGGGACGGCGAAGAACGTTGAGGCAGCGCCGGTCCTCCGGCGGGAAGCCGTTTAGAGGGGACCTGCCGTCCATGTGACCCCGGACGAACTGCAAACGAAACCCGGAACGGCAGGACGGCGGATGGAGCCAGGCTGCTCCCGTCACCAACCAGTAAAACAGGACCGGCGCGGTGTCACACCGTGCCGGTCCTTTGGTTGTTCACAGGCCTTACAGGAGGGTGATTCCCGCCTTCTCGCAGCCTTCGATGGTCTCCTGGTCCCAGAGGCTGGCCTGGACCTCGCCGATGTGGCAGGCCCCCAGCAGCAGCATGCACAGTCGGGACTGGCCAATGCCGCCGCCGATGGACTGGGGCAGCTGTCCCTCCAGAAGCATCCGGTGGAAGGGCAGTTCCCGGCGCTCCGGGCAGCCGGCGGCCTCCAGCTGGCGTTCCAGGGCGGCGGCGTCTACCCGGATGCCCATGGAGGACACCTCGAAGGCCCGCCGCAGAACCGGGTTCCACATGAGAATGTCGCCGTTGAGCTCCCAGTCGTCGTAGTCCGGGGCGCGGCCATCGTGGCGGCTGCCGGAGGCCAGGGTTTTGCCGATCTGCATCAGGAAGACCGTGCGGTGATGGCGGCAGATTTCCAATTCCCGTTCCTGGGGGTCCAGATAGGGAAACCGGTCCTCCAGCTCCTGGGTGGTGATGAAGTACACGTCCCGGTCGGGGCGGAAGGTGAGCGCGGGGAAGTGATTGCGCAGAGCGGAGGCGGTGTCGCAGATGGCCCCCACAATGTCCCGGACGGTGTCCTTCAAATACTGAAGGTTCCGGTTTTTGGAGTCAATATGTTTTTCCCAGTCCCATTGGTCTACGTAGATGGAGTGAAGATTGTCCACCACCTCGTCCCGGCGGATGGCGTTCATGTCGGTGTAGAGGCCGGTGCCCAGCTTGAATTCATAGCGTTTCAGGGCCAGCCGCTTCCACTTGGCCAGGGAGTGGACCACCTGTCCCTCGGCGCCTACGTCGGGAATCTCGAAGGACACGGGGCGTTCCACGCCGTTGAGGTCGTCGTTCAGGCCGGTGCGGCCATCCACGAAAAGGGGGGCGGAGACCCGGTGCAGGTTGAGCCGGATGGTAAGGTTGTGCTGAAAGTCCTCATGAATCAGCTCGATGGCCCGCTGGAGCTCGTTGTTGGTCAGGGGCATTTTGTAGCCGCTGGGGATGGTGAGCTTGCTCATATGATAAAACCAGTCCTTTATTGAGAGTTGATCGCGTGTTCACAGCTTTTATTATCCCTGTTTTTCAGGAGATTGTCAAGGGAAAATACCCTCACCCATTCTGCTGCCGGGCGGAGCGCTGCCCCTCGGGATTGATTTCCCCGGCGGCCAGCAGAGCCCGTTTGGTCAGGGCGGGGCCCACCAGCTCATAGACCAGGACGGAGAACAGCACCACGCTTCGCACCACAGCGCCATCTGCCAGACTCTGCGCGGTGATTGCCATGCCCAGGGCGACGCCGGCCTGGGGCAGGAGGGTGATGCCCAGGTATTTCTGAATGTTTGCTCCGCAGCCCGTAAAGGCGCAGCTGACATAAGCGCCCAGGTACTTGCCCAGGGAACGGACCAGAATATAAATCACGCCGATCAGCAGCACAGCGGGATTCCGTAGTACTGACAGGTCCAGTTCCGCGCCGGAGAGAACGAAGAACAGCACAAACAGGGGGGCGGTCCAGCCATCCACCCGGTCCATCAGTTCCTCAGAGAAGTCACAGATGTTGCAGAACAGCGTTCCCGTCATCATGCACACCAGCAGCAGGGAAAATCCGCAGCGGATGCCTCCGGCTTCAAATTCGACCATAGAAAGTCCCGCCGTCAGCAGCACGAAGCCTATGGAGATGGACAGGCGCTTGCTCCGGGAGTGGAAAAACCGCTCCACCCAATAAAGCATAAACCCAGCAACTATGCCCAGAGCCAGGGACAGCAGAATTTCCACCACCGGTTCCACCAGCACGGTCACGATGTTCACCCTGCCGCTTTCCAGGGCTGTGGCCACCCCGAAGGAGGCGGAGAAGAGCACCAGCCCCACGGCGTCGTCAATGGCCACCACCATCAGCAGCAGCCGGGTCAGGGGACCGTCGGCCTTGTATTGCCGGACGACCATCAGTGTGGCGGCGGGGGCTGTGGCGGCGGCGATGGCGCCCAAAGTGATGGCGGAGGACACGGAGATCATTTCCGGCCGGAACAGATGCAGGCCAATCAGGAACAGATCCACCAGCAGCGTTGCGGCCGCGGCCTGGAAAATGCCGACGGCAATGGCCTGGCGGCCCATGCTCTTCAGCTGGCTCACCCGGAATTCGTTGCCAATGGTAAACGCGATAAAGCCCAGGGCCACCTGGGAGAGGATGTTCAGCCGTTCCACCGCCTCCATGGAGGCGAAACCCAGGCCGGGAATCGCCAGTGCGCCCAGACAGAAGGGGCCCAGCAGCAGGCCGGTCACCAGATAGGCCGTGACGGCGGGGAGGGCCAGCCGCTTGGCCAGCCGGGACATCAGCAGACCGCCGATGAGGGCGGCAGAGAGACAGATTAGAATTTCCATGTGTGTTTCCTCGATTCTTGTGCTGGCCGTACGCCGGAAGCGGCGGTGAGCAGGTTTAAGCCTGTTGACTATAGCACTGCCGCCGCCGGCCGTCAAGAAACAGAGGCAACAAAAATTTCAGCCGCCGCACAGGGAATTTGGACGTTTTTCTGGCCGGGGTGAAGAGGGGGAACCCGAGAATTCCCGCCCTTTGTCCCCGGCGGGGGGATATCAGTTCCGGTAGTCCACATCCTGCGTGCGGCCCAAGGGGAAGGCCAGCATCTCCCCGCCCTCCGCCAGGCGGACGGCCGAGATGCGCCGGTTTTGGGCCGGGGCGAAATAGTACATGCCGCTTTCCGCGCACATGACGCTGGTGCAGAGGGTCTGCTCGTAGTCCTCCGGCCCGCCCTTGGCAAGGCCCTCGGGGATGTCCACCGGGGCGAAGGCACGGAACATCCGGGACACGCCGTCCAGCTCGTTGGCTCCTTTGACGGCGAATTGCTTCAGGAAGGCCAGCCGTACAAAACGGGAGGGAGACGAGTAGTCCCCCGGCAGGCCGAACCCGCCGCCCAGCCGCTCCCCGAATTCCCGGATGGTGTGTCCGGCAATCTCCTGGGGGGCGTTGGGCAGGTTGGAGACGCCCACGAAGGCCCGCAGATGCGTCCGGTGCCAGAGGTAGTCCGGGCTGTTGGTCAGAACGCCGATGGTGTCCCGGTAAATATGGAGCCCCTCCGGACTGGGCTCTATGACAACCGCCTCGCCGCTGGAACCGCTGAGCAGGTAATGGGCGGGAAGGGGCTTGCCTTGCACCAGCTCGCTGGTGAGGGTCAGACGGGACAGGGCGTCCACCGCCTCCTCCACACCGGCGCATTGTCCGAGCAGCCAGGCCAGGAGCCGCCCCGGGTGAACGGGAACTTTGCCGGGACCGGCGTCCCCGCCATAGGCGGCGTATTCCGGAAAATGAAGCAGGGCGCCCATAAGTCCCGCGCTGTTGACGCCGTCCACCAGAATGGGTTCGCCGAAGCCCAGAACCGCCATGCCGGAATAGGCATACCGCCCCCAGGGAGCGTGGGGGTCCGGCTGAAGCCCCGGGGCGCAGGGGAGCCCCTGTGGAACGGCGAGGATCCGGTTGGCGGTCAGGTCGCCGAACTGGTCATAGGTCCGGCCCAGAAGGTGCTTCCCGTCCAGGGTCTCCCAGGAAAAACTGCTGCATCCGATATTCATGAAAACTGCCTCCTGTTTTTCCTCAGTCTGCCCCGGAAAAAGGTCCTTCATTCCGCTGTTCCTTCCGGAAAGGCCGCAGGCGGCCAGCCCAAAGGCCAGCCGCCTGTGATTCGTCAAGCCAGCTCCGCCAGACCGGTGTAAAGCTGGTAATAGCGCCCTTTCTGGGCAAGAAGGCTGTCGTGGTCCCCCCGTTCGATAATCGAACCCTGTTCCAGGACGATGATGGCCTTGGCGTTGCGGACGGTAGAGAGCCGGTGGGCAATGACAAACACGGTTCGTCCCGCCATAAGCCGGTCCATGCCCCGCTCAATGAGGGTTTCCGTCCGGGTGTCAATGGAGCTGGTGGCCTCATCCAGAATCAGGACCGGCGGATTGGCGCAGGCGGCCCGGGCAATGTTCAGCAGCTGCCGCTCCCCCTGGCTGAGGCTGCCGCCGTCGCCGGAGAGAACCGTCTGGTATCCCTGGGGCAGATGCCGGATGAATCCGTCTGCTCCCGCCAGCCGGGCGGCGGCCTCCACCTCCTCGTCGGAGGCGTCCAGACGGCCGTAGCGGATGTTGTCCGCCACAGTGCCGGTGAAGAGATGCGTCTCCTGCAGCACCACGCCCAGGGAACGGCGCAGGGACTCCTTGGAGATGTCCCGGATATCCAGGCCGTCGTAGGTGATGGTTCCATCCTGAATTTCGTAAAACCGGTTGATGAGACTGGTGATGGTGGTTTTTCCCGCGCCGGTGGAGCCCACGAAGGCAATTTTCTGTCCCGGCTTGGCAAAGAGGCTCACGTTGTGCAGCACCGTGTGTTCCGCGTCATAGCCGAAGACCACGCCGTCGAACCGCACGTCTCCCCGAAGGGGAATCAGCTGGCCATCGGGCTTCCGCCAGGCCCAGAAGCCGGTATCCCGGTGGACCCGGGTGACGCCGCCGTCCTGTCCAGGCTCTGCCCGGACCAGCTGAATCTTGCCTTCGTCCGGTTCCAGCGGGGTCTCCATGACCTCGAAAATGCGTTCTGCACCGGCCACGGCGGAGAGAACCGTGTTTACCTGCTGGGAAATCTGGGTGATGGGCTGGGCCACCTGACGGGTGTATTGGAGAAAGGCCGCCAGCCCGCCCAGATCCCCGCTGCGGATGGCCAGAATGCCTCCGGCGCAGCAGGTAATGGCATAGTTCAGATAGCTGAGGTTGCCCATAGCGGGCATCATCATGCCGGCGAAAATCTGGGCCCGGGTACTGGCGCTGCGGTAGGCGTCGTTCCGGGTGCGGAATCCCTCCTTGGCGGCGGCCTCGTGGTTGAAGACTTTGATGACCTTCTGGCCCTCAATCATCTCCTCGATATAGCCGTTGACCTCGCCCAGGGCCTTCTGCTGCTGCGCGAAATAGCGGCGGCTGCGGGAGCCTACTGTTTTCACCACCAGCAGCATCACCGCCAGAACGGCGAAGGTGATAAGGGTCAGCAGGGGACTGAGGACCAGCATCATGAGGATGGTTCCGGTAAAGTTCAAAGAGCAGGAGACGAGGCTGCCGAAGCTGTTGTTCAAGGCCTCGGAGACGGTCTCAATGTCGTTGGTATAGCGGCTCATGAGCTCGCCGTGGGTATGGGAGTCGAAGAACTTCAGAGGCAGGTCCTGCATCCGGTCAAAGAGGTCCTCTCGGATTTTTGCCACGGTATTCTGAGAGATATGGACCATAATCCGGCTGTAGCCAAAGGAGCAGGCCGCGGCGGAGACATACACCAGGGCCATGATCCCCAGCATCCGGGCCAGTCCCGGGAAGTCGCCGGGGAGGATATAGTCGTTGATAAGGGGCCGGATGAGGTAGGACCCGCCGACGGTGCAGGCGGAGCTGACCAGCAGCAGGACCACCACCAGAGCCAGCAGGGGCTTGTAGCGCCCCATATACCGCATCAGGCGGCGCAGGGTACTCCGCAGGTTCTTGGGCTTCTGGAAGCCCCCTCCGGGGCCGTGGCCGGGACCGTGTTTAGCCATCCAGACTCACTCCTTCCTGTTGGGATTGGTAGACCTCCTGATAAATGGGACAGGTCTTCATCAGCTGCTCGTGAACGCCCTGGGCCACCACCTCTCCGCCGTCCATGACCAGAATGAGGTCCGCGTCCCGGACGGAGTTCACCCGCTGGGCGATAATCAGTTTGGTGGAGTCCTTCAGCTCCTTGGCGAAGGCCTCCCGGATTTTGGCGTCCGTAGCGGTGTCCACGGCGCTGGTGGAGTCGTCCAGAATCAGCACCTTGGGCTGCTTCAGAATAGCCCGGGCAATGCACAGGCGCTGCTTCTGCCCGCCGGAGACGTTGACGCCGCCCTGGCCCAGGTCCGTGTCCAGCCCCTGGGGCATCCGTTCCAGGAATTCGTCAGCGCAGGCGGCCCGGCAGGCGGCCCAGAGCTGTTCCTCTGTGGCGTCAGGACGGCCCCAGAGGAGGTTTTCCCGGATGGTGCCGGTAAAGAGGGTGTTCTTTTGCAGCACCATGCTGACGGATTCCCGCAGCTGTTCCATGGTGTAGTCCGCCACGGGCCGCCCGCCGACGCAGACGGAGCCCTGGTTGGCCTCATACAGCCGGGGAATCAGGGAGACCAGGGAGGTCTTGCCGCTGCCGGTGCCCCCCAGGATGCCCACCGTTTTGCCGGAGGGGATGTGGAGGCTGATGTCCCGGAGGACCCATTCGCTGCTCTCGGTGTGATACTTGAAAAAGACATGGTCGAAGGTGATGCTGCCGTCGGCGGGGACAGCGGGTCCGTTCGCCTCCTGTTTTGCCGCGCTGTCGGTAATGGAAGGAGACTCGCTGAGAACCTCCGTAATCCGCTTGGCGCAGGCAATGGAACGGGAAAACATCATGAAAATCATGGAGACCATCATCAGAGAAATGAGAATTTGGGAGATATAGGTAAAATAGGTAATGAGCTTTCCGGCCTCCAGGGTTCCGGCGAAGACCATCTGCCCGCCGAACCACATGACGGCGATGATGGTGCCGTAAACAATGAGCATCATCAGGGGCATGTTGATGACCACCGCGCCGAAGGCCCGCTGAGAGGTGGATTTCAAATCGTGGCTGCGCTGCCGGAACTTCTCCCGCTCATGGTCCTCCCGGACAAAGGACTTGACCACGCGGATGCCCGTCAGATTTTCCTGCACCACCAGATTCAGAGCGTCTGTTTTCTCCTGGAGGGCCCGGAACAGGGGACCGACCCGCACCAGAATCACGGCGACAATGGCCGTCAGCAGGGGCAACGCCACCAGGAAGACGGCGCTGAGCTGGAGGCTGATGCGTATGGAGAGCACCAGGGCGGAG
Organism: Oscillibacter sp.; assembly: GCA_022797935.1. GTDB lineage: Bacteria > Bacillota > Clostridia > Oscillospirales > Oscillospiraceae > Oscillibacter. Next base: position 69,764 of record JAAWLO010000002.1, read on the forward strand.
ACCAGCATCACCGGAGCCCGGACCATGAGGCGCATGCTCATCATCAGGGAGAGCTGGAGGGCGTTGACATCGTTGGTCAGCCGGGTGACCAGGGAGGCGGTGGAGAATTTTTCGATGTTGGAAAAGGCGAAGGTCTGGATGTGGTCGTACTCCGCCCGGCGGAGGTTGGCGCCGAAGCCCATGCCCGCCACCGAGGAGGCCACCGCTGCACCCAGGCCCAGCGCCAGGGAGCACAGGGCCAGCAGGACCATAAGCGCGCCTTTGCGGAGAATATAGGCCTGGTCGGCGTTGGCAATGCCCACGTCTACAATGTCGCTCATGACCAGCGGGATGAGCAGTTCGAAAATAGCCTCTGCCGCACTGCACGCAATACCCGCCAGAATCCAGGGGGTATAGGGCCGGGCATGGGGCCAGAGAGTTTTCAGCATGATTGCAAATCCTCCTCCAGATTTTGAATTGCGCGGAGCAGAAGGGACCGGAACAGGGTCTGCTCCTCCAGGGAAAAGCCCCGCAGAAGAGCTTCCTCCGCGTCCAGAAATTGCCGCTGGAACAGCGCGTGCTGCTGTCCGCCCTTCTCCGTCAGGGTAATGAGGCGGCGGCGGGCGTCGCTGCCGCTGATGGAACGGCGGACCAGACCCTTCTCCTCCATCCGGTCCAGCATTCCGTTGACAGTGGAGGGCTTCACCCGCAGGCAGCGGGTCAGCTCACACTGGGGAAGCTGGCCGCCGTTTTGGTGCAGGAAAAGGAGAATTCGTGTCTGCGATGGGGTGATACCGTATTGGGAGACGCGGACGTCCACGGCCGTCTTGGACAGCTGTGCCGCCAGGGATAGAGTGGGTCCCAGATATTGGGCGCAGCCAGCTTCCTGCAACATCACAGCAGCTCCTCCTATCGGCGCCTTTATTAGCGCGCTAAAAGTTAGCAGGCTAAATATTAACACGGAAAGGAGGAGAAGTCAAGGAAGATTCCGGAATTTTTTTTGAACATTGTATGAATAAAAAGTCGAATTTCTTGTCTTTTGTAAACAAATTATGAAAGGTCGGAAAAATCCGTTGACAGGGAGGGCGGCAGCCTGTATGATGAACCCATCAAGCGGAAACGCTTGTTGACCCACCATTTTCCCTCTCCTTTCTCTATATCAAACGGAAAGCGGGCAGTCCGAAAGGGCTGTCCGTTTTCCGTTTTTTCCGGTTGCGGGGAAAGACCGGGAATATTTCGATTATCAATTTATTTTTATCGAAAAACGATAAAATATTATTGATAAACAGAACTTGCTGTGGTAGGATACCAGAAAAAGGAGGTTCTGCCATGAGTTTGATGATGCGGTTGGCGCCTGCGGCGCTGGTGCTGCTGGTCTGGGGATTTCTCCAGGCGGTGGAGGGAGTCCGGCAGGAGAATAAGCTAAAGCTGATTTCCGCCGCCGGGGTATTCGTATTTTTGACAGCCGGGGCAGGTGTGATGATGGTTTTCATCACCCGGCCGCTGTGAGAGGGGGACGGTCTATGGAAAAAATTCCGGTTCAGAAAATCGCTGGAGTGCTGAAGGGGCTGGTCATGATGACGCTGGCCTGCAATCTGATTGCCCTGTTTCTTGTGCCGGGGCTGGTGCTGACAAAGGGGCTGGGAGACCTGCCGGCTCCTTATGAAAATCTGCTGGAGCTGCCGCTCCGGGTGCTGGCGGTTTGGGCGCTGAGTTGGAAATGGGTCTGGCAGGCCGGGATTTATGAGATGGTTTTGACGCTCTTTCTTCTTTTCTCCGGCTGCTGTACCGCCGTCATCCTCTGGCAGGCCCGCCGGGTGCTGCAGACCATCCTCCGGGGGGAGCCCTTCGCGCCATCGAATGCCGTCAGTCTGCGGAGGGCCGCCGGTTTCTGCTTCCTGATTGCCGGGGCGGCCCTGGCCCGGGTGATTTTCAGCGTGTGTTACTACCGCTCGCCGCTGCCTCTGGCCACCTACAACGCCCTCTTTGTGCCCATGTTCGCCATGGGAGGCCTGTTGTGTCTGGTCATGTCCGCCCTCTTCCGCCAGGCGGCGGAGCTGAAGGCGGAAAACGACCTGACCATTTGAGGTGCCGCCATGATCGTTGTGAATCTGGATGTGATGATGGCCAAGCGGAAGCTGAACCTCTCCCAGCTCTCGGAGAAAGTGGATATTACCCTGGCGAACCTGTCGGTGCTGAAAAACAACAAGGCCAAGGCCGTCCGTTTCTCCACACTGGAGGCCATCTGCGCCGCTCTGGACTGCCAGCCGGGGGACATTCTGGAATACGTCCCCGACGGGAAGAAATAAAAAGAACCTGTCCGCTTGCTGCGGACAGATCGATAGGAGAATGGATCATGCGTGAATTGGTAAACGCCCTCCCGCCGGAGGGTGCGGGTTCGTATACTCTGAAACGGCGGCTGGCCCCGGAAAAACTGGGCCGTTACCGTCTCTTTCTGGTTTTGACACTGGGCTTCTGTCTTCTGCTGGTGGACGGTTTTCTCCTGTACGGTCCCGCCGCCGGGCTGACGGCCACCGTATTTGCCTGGTACGCGCTGTTTCTGGCCTGGTGCGGCTGGGGGATTCTGGAGCGGCGGTCCAGCCGGGTGCTGCTGCTGGCGAATCTCTTTCTGGCGCTGACAATGGCGTTGGGCTCCAACTGGTACTTCCGGTATTGGAATCTGCTGGCCTGCGCGGTATTGCTGCCGGTGCAGATCATGGCCGGCGCCGCCAGCCGTCCTTGGTGGGACCCCTGGATGCTGTGGGAGCGGTGTGGCCTCTTGCTGCGGGGACTGTTCGGGAACCTGTGGGCTCCCTTTGCGGCGCTGGTTCCCGGAAAACGGAGTGACGAGGCGAATAAACGGACGCTCACAGTGGTACTGGGCCTCTGCGGAGCGCTGGTTTTGGTATCGGTTCTGCTGCCGGTTCTGATTTCAGCGGACGCTCTCTTTGCCGCGTCGACGGTACAGCTCCAGCGGTGCATCCGTATGCTCCATTTCAGCGATGTATTTCAGCGGCTGTTCTGGGCGCTGGTATTCACGCCCTTTGTGTTTGGCCTGCTGTACGCCCTGGCGCATCCGAAGCTGCTTTGCCCGCCGGAGGAGAAAAAAGTGCCGCAGGCGGATGCTTTGGGCTTTGTGCTGGCGCTGGCGGCGGTAGATGTGCTGTATCTTGCTTTTTTGGCGGTGCAGTCTGCCGGTCTCTTTGGCGGACCGGAATACGTGGAAGGCCTTGGGGTCAGTTATGCCGATTGGGCCCGGAGCGGCTTCTTTCAGATGGTAGGCGTGACGGTGGTCAACCTGAGCCTGACGCTGGCGGCGCTGAATCTTTCCCGGCGGGAGAGGAGGGACTGGACAGTCCTGCGGGGGCTGTGCGCCCTGCTGGTGGGAGAGAGCCTGATTCTGTTGGTTTCCGCCGCCTGGAAAATGACCTTGTATGTCTCTGCCTATGGCCTGAGCTTCAAGCGGTGCATGACCTATTGGGGGATGGGGATGATGGCGCTGTTTCTTCTGCTGGGGCTGTGGAAGGCAAAAGAGCCGGACTTCCGGTACTGTAAATGGGCGTTTCCTCTGGCCCTGGCAGGGTGGCTGGCGATCAACTGCGTGCCGGTGGACTATCTGGTGGCGAAGAACCAGGTGGACCGCTATCTCAGCGGTGAGAGCGCTGCGGTGAGCGTGCAGTATCTGGCTTACAGCCTGTCCTTCGATACCTTGTCCCAGCTGGACCGGCTGGATGGGGGAAAGCCGGTTGCCCACTATGACGGCAATGGAAATGGGGAAACCCTGGCGGAACTGCTGGAGAGGCGGCGGAACAGCGCGCAGGCGCAGTGCCGGAACTGGCGCAGCTGGTCGCTGTCGGCCTGTCTGGCGGCGGGACGCCGCTGAAGCGCGTGAAAATAGAAGAAAACGCGTTCGCCTAGCGTGAGGAATGGCGAACGCGTTCTCTTTTTGCCCGGCGCGAAGGTTGGCTCCCAGTGAAAATCACGGAAGCAAAACGCCGGGAACCGTTCCGGCTGGGAACGGCGCAGGGGAAAACCAAAAGCCAGCCTGGTGGAGAGGCTGGCTCCTGTCTTCGCCCTCTTCCCACTCCTGTTTAGAAGGTCCATTTAGACACGAGTGTGGGAAGATCAAGGGGAAGCGAAGAAAGGGCACTGAGCAAATTCAAATGTGAATGCTCAGCTAAGGAAAGTTGGAAAAATCCCTATCAGCTTCTGGGGCGGAAGGTAGAAACCCCCAGAACCTATGAAATTGGAAAACGAAATCAATGAAGAATTTCGCTTAGGGGCGTGCGCTGAAGCTCCATCTCCAACACAGCCTGAATACGGTTGAACTCTTGACAGACGCCGCAGCTGCCGTCCGGCCGGTTTTCGCACTGGTAGGACGAGCGCTGGCAGCGGTTGAGTTCCGTGGATTCTCCCAACATTTGGAACAGATCGTAAAGCTTTAGCTGTTCACAAGGAATTTTGAGAAGATACCCACCGCTGACTCCCCGGCGGCTCTCGACAATACCGGCGGAAAGAAGTCGATTCAAAAGTTTCAACGTAATGGCCTTTTGCAGGTGTTCATCCCGTGCCACCGATGTGGCGGAGAGCTGCCCGCTTTGGTGCAGTGCCCGCAGAATGCGGAGGGTATAATCCATTTCCCGTGTAATCAGCAAACAATCACCTCGACTATACTGTACACTTTTTGTTTATTATAACATATTTTTTCAAAATGTCAAGCGTTTTCCTTAAAAAAGGAAGAAGTTGGCGGAATTGCCAAAAATAGGGCGAATCAGGTTCCACAACCTGGAAAAGAATCCGAGAAATACGGCAAAGAAGGATCGGGCTGCCTGACAGATCCAGGGGTCAGCAGGCAGCATCACCGCCCTTGGCGGCAGCAAGAACGTTCCGCATCAGCATCGCCCGCGTCATGGGACCCGCGCCGCCGGGAACCGGGGTAATAAAGGAGGCTTTCGCTTCCACGGCCGGAAAATCGGCGTCTCCGGTAAGCCTGCCCTCCGGCGTCCGGTTCATGGCCACGTCCAGGACGACGGCACCCTCCCGCACCATGTCCGCCGTGACCAGTCCCGCCTGGCCAACGGCGCACACCAGAATATCCGCCTGCCGGGTGAGGTCCGCCAGACCTTCTGTGCGGGAGTGGCAGAGGGTAACGGTACCGTCCCGGGCGGTCAGCATCTGGGCCAGGGGACGGCCTACCAGATTGCTTCGGCCCAGGATGACGCAGTGACGTCCCCGGATGGGGATGGCGTAAGCGTCCAGCAGGGCCAGCAGGCCGGCGGGCGTGCAGGGGCGGAAGCCCGGTTCCCCCAGGGCCATCCGTCCCACATTGAGAGGGTGAAAGCAGTCTACATCCTTTTCCGGTGCAATTGCCTGCAGAACCGCCCGGCTTTCCAGCCCTTCCGGCAGGGGGAGCTGAACCAGAATGCCGTCCACGGCAGGGTCCTGGTTCAGGGAGGCAATGAGCGGCAGCAGGTCCCGCCGGGCCTCATCGCAGCGGAGGCGGTGGGTCCGGCTTTGGATACCGCATTCGGCGCAGTCCCGTTCCTTGCCGCGTACGTAAATCTGAGACGCGGGGTCGTCTCCCGCCAGAACCACCGCCAGAGCGGGAGGCCGGGTCAATGCCGCGGCTTCCTCCCGCACTTGGGCCTTGATGCGGTCCGCCAGGGCTTTGCCGTCAAGTCTGACTGCCATCGGCGCCTCCTTCGTCAATTGCTTGTGCGCCGGTTTCGCCGTTTGGAAGCGGGGCGGGGGAGTCCGGAGAGACCGGTTCCGCAGGGTCCGTCTCCCGTGTTTCCCCGGTATCGGTCTCCTGAGCGGCCTGCTCCGCAGTCAGAAGGTTGACCAGCAGGTTCTCCGCCGAGGGCTTTCGAATCCGCAGCTGATAGAAGAGCATGCAGGCGGAGAAAAGGACCAGAGCGGCGCTCAGGGCCTGAGACACCCGAATGGGGGAGCCCAGGAAGGTCCAGTCAAAGAGGTAAAGGCTGTCGGTCCGCAGGCCCTCAATCCAGGTCCGGCCCAGGCCGTACCAGAGAAAATAGAACCAGGTGTTCTCCCCGTCAAAGCGGCGGCCCTTGGAGACCACAAAGAGAATCAGGCCCAGCCCCAGGAGGTTCCACAGGCTTTCATAGAGAAAAGTAGGATGGACCTCCACATATTGGGAGGCGCTCACCCACAGGCGCATCCGCCAGGGCAGGTCTGTCAGGCCGCCGAAGGCCTCCCGGTTGATGAAGTTGGCCCAGCGGCCGATAATCTGCCCCAGCAGCAGGCCCATGACCGCCAGATCGGACAGGGCGCCGAAGCGTATTTTTTTGTGCCGGGTGTAGAAGAAGACCACCAGGGCGCCGGCAATGATGGTGCCGTAAATGGCGATTCCGCCGTCCCAGATAGCGGCGATGCGGCTCCAGTCCAGAGCACCGGAGGCGTCCCGGTAGAGGTCCAGATAAAAGATGACGTAATAAATCCGGGACCCCAGGATGCAGCAGGGCACGGCCCAGAGCACGAGGTCCAGAACGTTGTCATCCGTAAGGCCATAGCGGGGGGCCTGCTTCATGCACAGCAGCAGTCCGGCCAGGAAGGCCAGGGCCAGAATGATGCCGTACCAATAGACGCCGTGGCCAATGTGAATGGCCACGGGGTCCGGATTGAACTCCCAGTCTCCAAAGAGGCCGGGAAAGCTGATTGGCATAGTTTTCAACGCGGTTATCATGGAGTCCTCCTCTGTTAGGCGTCTTTGGGGGTGATTTCCGACAGTACCGCCCGCTCCTCCGTCACATTCTCCCGCAGAAAGGCGCGGATGTCCTCCTGGGTGATGGAGCGGAAGACTTGGGGGAAGCGGAAGGGGTCGTAACCGTCAAAACAGCCCTCCGTGAGCGAAACGGCAATGTTTTCAAAGGAATTCAGCCCCCGGAGATTGGAGCCGAAATTTCCCCGGAGAATCTGCTGGAAATAGTCCTCGTCCAGGCCCTCCTGCACCAGACGGCGGGACTCCTTCAGGATTTCCGCCGTAACGGCCCGGGCGTCCTTGCTGTCGCCGCCGCCGTAAAGGAAGGCCGCGCCGGGCATGGTCTCAAAAGAGCCGCCGAAGCTGGTGTTGATGAGTCCCTGGCTGTACAGCCGCTGATAAAGGGGACTGGACTCACCCAGCAGCAGGTCACAGGCCAGATTGCCCAGAATAACCTGACGGAGGTGGTCCTCACCCGGGGGAACCGGGCGGCACTTGAAACCCGCCAGGAACTGCGGGCAGGACACCTCCATAGCGAGAGTGGTTTCCCGCTGAGCGACGTGCTCCGGCTCATTGCCGTAGTCCCGGGGAATGACAGGGCCGCCTTCCCGGGGAAGAATCCGCTGGGCCAGTTCTGAGACATGGACCGGGTCCACATCTCCTACCACCGTTAGAATCATGTTGGAGGGGGTGTAGAAGGCCTGGTGGCAGTCATAAAGGGTCTCGGCGGTGATGTGGGAGATGCTTTCCAGGGTACCGGCAATGGAGATGCGGGCAGGGCTGGCGCTGTAGAGGGCCCGAAGCATCCGGACATAGAGCTGCCAGTCCGGATTGTCCTCAATCATGCGGATTTCCTGCCCGATAATGCCCTGCTCCTTGGTGACGCTTTCCTCGGTGAAATAGGGAATGGAGACAAAGGAGAGGAGGATCTCCAGATTTTCGTCAAAATGATCGGTAGAGTCAAAATAATAGCCGGTCATGGCGTTGGAGGTAAAGGCGTTGGGCTCCGCGCCGTTTTTGGCCAGCTCCTGAAGGGCGTTGCCCTCCTCGGTGTCGAACATCTTGTGCTCCAGATAGTGGGCAATGCCGGCGGGGGTGTCCAGCCACTGGCCGTTCAGCTGGAACCGGGTGTCCATGCCGCCGTAGCGGGTGGCGAAGAAGGCGTATTTTTTGGCGTAGCCGGGCTTGGGGACCACCCGGATTTGCAGGCCGTTGGGCAGGACGCCGGAGTAGATGGTTTCTCCCAGACTCTCGTAAAAGGTGGGCTTCATTCCGCCGCCTCCTTTCCCTGTAAAAAGTATACCGTGTCCAATTGGACGGTTTTCATGGCCTGGCAGATGCGCTTCAAGGTGACGGCCCGGACCTGTTCCGCCAGTTCTTCCGGGGATTCGGTGAAGCCGGTGGCGGCTTGTCCGGTGTAGAAGTTTTCCAGCTTGCCCTGGGAGTCCCCCATGGAGGCGTAGGCGTTCAGCAGGGTGCTCTTGGCGGCGTCCAGCTCCCAGTCCTCCAGAGCGCCGGTCTGAACGGCCTCCAGCTGGGCGCAGATTTCATCATAGGCCTGCTGGTAGTTGGCAAACTCAATGCCGGAGGAGACCGTAATCAGTCCCTTCTGCCGGTGGTAGGTGGAGGAGGCATAGTAGCAAAGGGAGAGCTTTTCCCGGACGTTCAGGAAGAGCTTGGAATTGCTGCTGCCGCCGAAAAGCGTGTTGCCCACCAGCAGGGCAATGAAGTCGCTGCTGCCGCAGGAGAAGCCCATACCCAGCTTCCCCTGGGTGACGTCCAGGTTTTCCGTGACGGTGCGGGTCTGAGAGCGGGGAATATGCAGGCTGGCCTGGGGCAGGGAGGCGGTGAGATTCCGGGGCAGGGGCGCCAGAGCGGCGCGGAGGGCGTCCTCCACCCGGGAGAGCTCCGCGCTGCCGCTGTAGAGCAATTCCAGCCGGGAGGAGGCAATCAGGGTCCGGTAGGACTCGTAAAGGGCCTGGGGCTCCAGGCTTTCGGCATGGGCCTCGTTCCCCAGGCGGGGGATGCCGTAGGGTTCTCCGGCGCACAGCTCCTGAAGAAGGCGGCTGTCGGCGTAGGCCCGTTTTTCATTGAGGATGCTGCGGATGGCGTCAATCAGGTTGACCTGTTCACTCTGAAAGTAGTCTGCGGTGAACCGGCCGTCCTCGATGACGGGAGAGCAGATGAGCTCACCCAGGAGTTCTGCGGTGGGTTCCAGCAGGCGTTCGCCGCCGGGGGCGAAGCAGTCGTCGATGAGACTGGCTACGAAACCCACACACTGGGTCTCTCCCCGTTTGCGGACAGTATTGTCAATCCGTGCGCCATACAGCCGGTCCAGGCGGGCGGAGAGGCTGCCCATATCCGGGCAGGTGACGGTGCCCCGGCGAAGGATGGCGCTGGTGAGCGCATTGGCGGAGGCGGTCTCCCAGCTCAGGGGGGTGACGAATTGAGCGGAGAGGAGACTGGTTTTGAATTTTCGCGCCGGAAGGTAGGTGAGAAACACACCATCGGCGAGTTGGGTTCTTCTCAAGGTGTTCAGCTCCTTTTGTGAAATGGAGGTGCGCCCGGATTTGGGCCTGGCTTCCAGTATATACTCAATGGCCCTGGATTGCAAGAGCATCCTGACTTCCGGAAAATGGAGAACAGGCGGTGGTATATTTTTGCCGCCGTGCACATAGGTTGTCCAAGAGGTGAGTGTCTATGAAACAAAAGAAATCCCTGGCGGATGTTCTGCGGCGGATAGAGGCGGGTCTGCTGGCGGCGGGGACCCTGTGGATTGCCGTGGTGACGGCGGGAAGCGATACGGTTTCCGCCGCCGCCGGAGCCCTGCGGCAGGCGCTGCCGGTAGGCGTTCTCCGGTGGGAGCTGGGGGACCTGTGGCAGCAGGACGGTTTGTCTCCGGCGGCGGTGCTGGCCATCGGGGAATCCCCCCTGCTGTCGGCGTCGCGGGAGGAGGTGGCGGCGCTCTGGTCCCTGGAGCGCCAGGAGCCGGAGGAGGAAGAGAAAATCCCCGCGCCGGTGAAGGAGACGCCGGTGGAGCCGGCAGCGCTGCCGGAGGACAACGGCGTCCCCGCCAAGACGCTGATTCCCACGGACCCCAGCGGCTACCTGGTTTCAGGCCGGGTGTACATCAGCAGTTCCCGGGAAGAGCCCCTCTCTCTGGAGGCGTTGGAAGAGCCCTTCACGGCGGAGCTACCGGCGGAGGAGCCCCAGGTGCTGATTCTCCACACCCACGGCAGCGAAGCCTATACCCCTGTTCCCGGTACGGAGGTGGTTTGGTCCGGGGACTACCGGACCACGGATTACCGCTACAACGTGGTCCGGGTAGGGGACGAGATGGCGGAGGTCTTCGGCCAGGCGGGCATCTCGGTCCTCCATGACCGTACGCTGTACGATTACCCCTCCTACTCCGGCGCTTATGACCGCTCTCTGGAGTCCATCCAGCGGTATCTGGAGCGCTATCCTTCGATCCGGTACATATTGGATGTCCATCGGGACGCTATTGAGGACGGGCAGGGGAACCAGTATAAAGCGGTGTCGGAGGTAGACGGCGGCGCGGCGGCCCAGATGTCCCTGGTGGTGGGCAGTGACGGCAGCGGTCTGAGCCACCCCAACTGGAAGGAGAATCTCCGTCTGGCGGCGGCAGTGCAGCAGAATATTTTGGAGCATTACCCAACTCTGATGCGCCCGCTGCTGCTGCGGAATTCCCGCTATAACCAGCACGCCACGACCGGTTCTCTGCTGGTGGAGGTGGGAGCGGCCGGGAATTCACCGGAGGAAGCGGTGTTGGCGGGACGGCTGTTTGCGGAGCGGATGGCAGAGGTGCTGACGCCGGAAAGCGGATGAAGGACGAAGAACTGCGGCAGGCCCTGGTCCGCTGGACCGGTCCCCTTGTCGTGGCGCCGGCGTCCTGTTGGCAGAAACCATAAGAAGCCGCCGGTCCCCGAAAATTGGGGACCGGCGGTTTTTCGCAAGATTAAGAGGGAATGATTTCAATCCAATACCCGTCCGGGTCGTTGATGAAGTAGATGCCCATGGCGGGGTTTTCGAAGCAGACGCAGCCCATAGCCTTGTGACGGGCGTAGGCGGCCTCGTAGTCAGCGGCCTGAAGGGCCAGATGGAATTCGCACTCGCCCAGGTTGTACTTCTGGGGGTGATCCCGCAGCCAGGTCAGTTCCAGGCGGAAGTCCGTTTTCCCGTCTCCCAGGAAGACCAGCACGAAGCTGCCGTCCTCCGCCTCCTTCCGCCGTACCGGTTCCAGATCCAAAGCGTTCTTGTAAAACCGCAAAGAGGCGTCCAGATCGGAGACGTTGAAATTGAAATGGTTGAAAGTCAGCATACTTTGGCCTCCTTATTTCTCTGCTCCCGCAGGATGGTGTAAACTTCATGGATGTCCTGAATGGTATAGGTGGCCCGGATGTCTTTGGGCACATCGCCGTCCCGGGACTGGGTCAGGAAGGAATGAATGTGGAAAGTGGCCCCGAAGCCCAGATTCTGAGGCCCTATGACATCTCGGGAGTAGGTGTCGCCCACGTAGGCGCAGGTCTCCGGGGCGGAGCGGACTTGATTCAGGGCGACCAGGAAGATGTTGGGGTCCGGCTTGCGGTAGCCGGTGACGGAGGAGAGGGTGACATCCTGAAAATAGTCCCGGATGCCGTAGTCCTCCAGAACCCGGAAAACCTGATAGAGGCTGGCGGTGTTGCTGATGACCCCCAGTTTCATGCCCAAGCCCTTCAGGCCCTCCAGCATTTCCTTCACCCGGGGGCGGAGAACCCGGTGGTAGTGGGTGACCTCCCACATGTGGGCCAGTTCCTCGGCGAACGGCTTCACAGTGTCAAAGTCCAGTCCCAGCTCTGTGAGGATGTAGTTTCCCCAAATTTCCTCGGGCTTCAGCTCCCGGTTCGTGGGTCCCCGGTAGGCGGCGTAGCGGTCCCAGCCCCCGGCGAAGGCCTGTATAGCGGCGGGGACGCTCAGGGAGAGGCCGTGGCCGTGGTCCTTCAGAATCCGAAGGACCCCCTTGGCGGAGGCCTCCTTGCTGGCGCCGTCAATAAAGATGTCTTCCAGTGTTCCGCCCATGTCGAACAATACGGTGTCGATCATAATCTCACTGCCTTTCCCAAGGCTCCGGTTCGGTCACCGGGAGCCTTTTTTTCCAATGTCGGTAGTACAGGAACCAAGATGCGCCGCAGCCCAGCGCCAGGGGCGCCAGCACAAACATCCCGAAAAACGGAAACACCACACCGGCGCCCTCCCAGCCCATTAGGATGAGAAGGGTGATGAGACAGGCCAGCATCAGTGCCGCCAGCCACAGAAAGGCGGCAGGCAGCAGCCTCCGGTCCCCTGGGAGACGCCAGACGAGGCAGCAGATGGCCGTGCCGAGAATGGCGGGAGCCAGGGCTTCCACGGCGTTGATGAGGGGAACCGGCGCCCCCATGCCCAGGAGAAGGGCGTCCAAGGGCGCGCTCAAGAGGGCGAAGCAGAGTCCGTAGACCAGGAGGAACAGCCAGCAGAGACAGAAGGAGTACAGCAGCAGAGTGCTTTTTACCTTGCCATTTTCCGTCATCTGGAAGGCGGACCAGAACCGGTCTGCCGCTTTGCCGATGCGTTCGTCGATTTCGTTTTGCCGGATGGGATTGCGAGCCATAGAGGGCCTCCTTTGCTTGGCGCGGGTTCTTCTGAAAAGGGCGGGCGGCCGGATGGCCGCCCGCCTGAGGGAGCCGCTGTGTCGGGGATTACTTGTTGGAGCTCTGGCTCAGCCAGTACATCCACATATCCTGCACGTTCGGATAGATGTTGTAGATGGAGACCAGATCGTTGGTGCGGGCGCCCAGCTCATCCAGCTTGGCGGGATTCTTCTCGTCCACGAAGTCGTCCCGCAGGGGCCAGTTGCCCATTTTGGTGAAAGGCTTCAGACCGCCGCTCTGGCAGTCCGCGCCGCCGGTGATGTAGCGGATGAAGAGGCGTGCGCCGGCGGGGTTGTCGCAGCCCTGAACCACGAACATGGACTCGGTATTCAGCAGGGCGGTGTAGGGGCTGAGGTTGATGCACCAGGCGATATTGTAGCCGGATTCCTCCCGGTTCTCAATCTTGCCGGCAGAGGCCAGAGCCAGGGCGGGCTTGTCGGCGGTGGAGTTGTGAACGGCCCGGACCAGCTCGTCGCCGTCGCTGATGAAGGTCATCTTGGACTGGGTAAAGCGCCAGAGATACTCGACGCCGGCGTTGTTCTCGGGCACGTCAAAGTTAAAGCTGGAGGCGTCATAGGTGTACTCCAGGTCGGCGCCGTAGGTGTCCTTGTAGGACTGCTCCATCTCTTCCGCATTGTTGATGAAGCTGGCGAAGAGGCTGAGGTAGGCGGTTTCCTGGCCGATTTCCTTGGCAAAGAGCGTGTATTTCTGGCTGCCGTCATCGTTCTTCTCGATGATCTCCCACCAGCTGTGAATGGGCTGCTCGTCGGGGAACACTTCGGTATTATAATACCAGAAAGATTGCGAGGCGTAAAGGGGGTAGCTGTATTTCAGGTTTTCTTCGTTGATGTGGGAGCAGATATCCCGGGGATAGAAGGTCTCGATAACGCCATTGTCATAGTACTCGTGGAAGACCTCGCCGTTGACGTCCTTGGTCTGGAGCACATCGGCGGTGATGTTGCCGGTCTCGTTCTCGATTTCGGCCTTGCTCAGAACCTCGTCGGAGTCCAGGTCGGAGATGACCAGATTCAGTCCGGGGAACTTCTCTTCGAAGTCATCTTTGGCCTTCAGCATCTTGGAGGAGGTGGCATAAATATTGAGTTCATCCGCGCCGCCCTCGACTTCCTTCAGGGCCATCTCGTAGAGCTCCTCATCGGTCATGTCGCTCCATTCGTCATAATAAGGGCCATAGTAATTTTTGTCTTCCGCCAAGCTGTAGCCCACATGGAGGGAACCCTCCGCGGCAGTGCCGCCGGTGCTGCCGCTGTCGCCGGAAGTGCCGGAATCGCCGGAGCCGCCGCAGGCGGCCAGACTCAGAACCATGACCAGAGCCATCAGCAGAGCAAAGAGCTTTCTTTTCATCTCAAGTCGTCTCCTTTCAAATTTGGGGGGATGATGGATGTATAAACTCGCGGTTACACCGCGCGCTTAATGAGGCGGGTGGTCTCCTTGTTGTAAACGTTGATCTTGTCCTGGTCAATAATGGCCCAGACCTTCTGGTCAATGTCATAGTGCGCCTGGCCGATCTCCTTGGAGAGGAAGTCGTCCTCCCCGGCCTTGAGGGTAACGATGGTCTCCGAACCGGCGGGCTGGCTGGCGTAGACGGTGACCGGCAGAGCGCCCTCCACAGGTTCGCGGGAGATCAGAATCTGCTCCGGCCGGACGGCCAGGACGCAGTCGAATTCGCCCGCTTCCGGCTTCTTCTCATCGGTGAGGTGTTCAGAGGGGAAGGTGTGGCCGCCCAGCTCGCTCTTGACCACCAGCTGGCCGTTCTGCATCTCCGCCTTGCCGGGGACAAGATTGATGCGGGGGTTGCCGATGAAGTCGGCGGCCTCCAGGTCGATGGGGTTGTTGTAGAGCTCCATGGGAGTGGCCACCTGATTCAGCTC
>JAAWLO010000028.1 GCA_022797935.1 Oscillibacter sp.
GCGCAGCGCCGCCTGTGGCGGATGCAGCAAGCCGCTTTCGAGGATGCGGCACGATTGGCGGCCCCAGCAGGGGCCGGGAATCGTCCCGCCGCGACGGTGTTGCAATGAACCAGCCAGCATCCTGGCTGGCATTTCCCCGCCCGTCAGGGCGAGTACAGACTTTCCCCCTTCGGGGAAAAAGCAAAGTCTTCCTATCGAAGAAAAAACCGTTCCCCTACGGGGAAAAATCCAACTCCCCTCGCGAAGCGAGAACCCCTCCTCCGTTCGGAGGCACTCAAAGCCCCGTGTGCTGACGAATATATTCCCGCCCCTTCAGGGCATATTCCAATGGATTCGCCTTAGCGGGATCCTGCTCGGCTTCTACCAGAAGCCAACCTTCATACCCAGCCTTGGCCAACACGTCGAAGACAGGATCAAAATCCACATCCCCATCACCGGGAACGGTGAACGCCCCATTCCGCACCGCCTGGAGGAAGCTCCAGTGATTCTTCCGGGCCTCTTCCACGACGGGAAGCCGCATATCCTTCAGATGTACATGCCCCACCCGGTTCACATACTTCTTCAGCATGGCAAGGGGGTCCTCACCGGCAAAGGTGAAATGACCCGTGTCATAACAAAGGAACACGTACCGGGGGTCCGTATTGGCCATCATGCGGTCCGTCTCCTCGCTGGTCTGGACCACCGTGCCCATATGATGATGGAAACAGAGCTTGAAGCCCCGGTCCGCCGCAATCTTACCCAGTTTGTTCAGACCTTCGCACAGCAGAGACCATTCCGCCTCGTCCATGACGTGCTTGTGCCCGCCGGTGAGCACAGGGACATCCATCTTTCCCTGAATGGAATAGCTCTGCTCGCTGACGTTGATGCGGTTGGCTCCCACTGCCGCCAGAAAGTCCAGGTTGGACTTGAAGTCCGCTTCCTCCTCCGCAAAGGGCCGGGTCAGCAGAAACGAGGAATACCACCGGCTGGCAATCCGCATGCCCCGCAGGTCCAGAGCCTTCTTCAGCTCCGCAGGGTCGGAGGGATACTTGTTGCCGATCTCACAGCCGGTGAAGCCGGCCAGAGCCATCTCACTGACCGTCTGCTGAAAGGTGTTCTCCGACCCCAATTCCGGCATGTCGTCGTTGCACCAGCCAATGGGGGCAATGCCTAGAAAAACACGCTGTGAATCAAACATGGGAATGCCTCCTTCAAAATCGTGGTCCGGCAGGGAATGTCCCGCCGGTTTGCGCAATCGTTTTCACTACTTAGAAGCTAGCATTTTTCCCCGCAAAATGCAACGGTTTTCTGAAGCACCGGGGATTTTTTTCTGATTTCGCCAAAGATGCCGCCGGATTTTAAACGCTTTGACGGAACCCTTCCGCCGCGCCTGAAAGAAATTACGCAAACGTTCACGAATAGAGGCAGATATTAGAACCCGGATTCATAACCGGGGGACGCCGGATGGACGGGGATTTTTCCCAGCAGACGGCGTTCGGCGGTTGTGCATACAGGTTTTACCACCAATCCGTCCACCCCGTGTCCCCCGGTCCCGGGGAAAAAGGTTCCGGCACAGCCGCCGAGGCAAGCATCTCCTCCCGAATAGCCGCCGAAAGGTCTGCCGCCGTCTCCGGGGAGAAGGCCTCAAAGGCGGCGCTGTCCATCAGCACTGCCCCCGCGCGGCCCATGTCCTCCAGGTTTACCCGCTGAATCTCCTCCGTTTGGGAAGAACAGCAGTCGGTCAGAATGATGGTGTTGTACTCCAGGGCAATGGCGTCGTAACAGGTGGTCCGGACGCAGTTGGGAGTTGTGGTTCCCGCTAAAAGCACCGTGCGCACATCCAGCCGCCGGAGAATCAAATCCAGCTCGGTCTGGAAAAAGGCGCTCCAGCGGGGCTTGATGATGGTGTAGTCCCCGGGCTGAGGACGGAGTCCCTCCGGGGCCTGGGCGCTGTTGGGCCCTTGGGAGGCGGGGGTGCAGGCCCGGCCTCCGGCCTTCCAGGCAGCGTAGCGGGTGAGTTCCACGTCGCTGCCGTCGGCCCGGTAGATGCGCTTGACAAAAAATACCGGAATCCCTTTGGACCGGGCGGTTTCCACAGCCCGGACGCAGGCCGGTACCGTAGCCAGAGCATTCCGGATGCAGTGGCCGCCCTGGGGGGAGACAAATCCGTTCTCCATGTCAATGAGAATCAGAGCGGAACGGGTGGGATTGGGTTTCATAAACAAAGACCTCCTCTTTATTATGCGGAACCGCCGGAAGGAACACGGCGGCTGAGACTTAATCGGCTGAATAGGTAAACGGAATGCCCCGCTCCGCCAGGTCCGCCAGCAGCAGGGGCAGCCCCTGCAAAGCCGCGCCGGGGGCGGCTGCGATTTCTCCCGCTGAGTCCAGCAGATGAAGCGTGGAAACGGCTCCCAGGCCGGTAGCGGATGTGCGGATGCGCGCCGCCGCCACGCCGGAAAAGGAGCCGCTTTGGCGTTTTCCCCAGGCTGGACGGAAGTGGAACTGGTCCCCGGAAACCTCCAGATACTCCCGCCGGGCCAATATTACCGCCAGAAGGGTCATGAGAAAAAAGGGCAGCACGCACAGGGGCAGGATCCGTTCCCCGTCTTGGAACATCCAAACCATCAGCACCAGAAACAATGCGCCGCAGACACTGGGAAGCGCCGTCAGCCAGGCGGGGTTCCGCAGGCGGTAGCGCTCCGGCACCCAGGCGGGCAAGTCCACCTCCGCCTCCTCCCAACGGGACCCGGAGACGGACAGAACGACGGCCTCCGGCGCTTCCCGCCGGTCCCAGAGCACAGCTCCCCGGCTCCGCAGGTCCGCCAGGAGAATATCCAGCCCTTGGGCGTTGAAGGACACCCGGCACAGCTCCCGGCGGTTGGCGTCCAGCAGGAGGTACTTTTCCCCCTTATAGCGGACCCAGGCCACCTGCCGGAAGGTGAACTCCTCCGGCGGGCCTTCGGAATGGTGGTAGGTCAGCCGTTCGCCGTCCACAGTCAGGGAGAATTTCCTGGCCCGGCGGAGGCTCACGCCGCAGAAGCCCGACACGCACAGCATCAGCAGAGCGGCGGACAAGGCGCCCTCCTGCCCCAGGCCTGACAGACAGGCCGGTACCAGCAGCAAGGTGAGAACCATAGCCACGGAGAAGCCGCCAATCTCGGCCCGGCCGGCCCGAAGGGTGTACCGGGCCGGAATATAGATGGAAATTCGTTTTTTCACTAAGGGCGGCCGCATAGACATGGCGCTTCCTCCTAGTTTTCTTTTTGAAAGATGTGAATCCGAAATGAAATCTCGGTCTCCAGCGACGGCAGGGCCCGCAGACGCTCTCCGCCGGCCTGGGGCGTTTTCCAGAAGTAGGGCGTCATGCGGAAAAGGTTTTCTATGTCCGCCGGGGTTTCCAGGAGAATCCGTCCGTCTGCCGGGACAATGGCCCGGTACGCAAAGCCCTCATAAGGCGTCTCCTTTTCCTCGTTGGGATAGGGGCTGTCGTATAGAATTTCTTTCAGGGCCCAGAGGTGCCGGGGACCGGGAACCACGTAGAAAAACCAGCCCCCGGGCTTCAGCACCCGCCGGAATTCCTCCAGGGCCAAAGGGGAAAAGCAGTTCAGCAGAGCGTCCGCCGTTCCGTCCCCCAGGGGCAGCCGGTAGGAGGAAGCCACGGCGAATTCCGCCGCCGGTTCCCGCTTCGCCGCCCAGCGGAGGGCAAACTTCGAGATATCTGTCCCGGCCGTCCGGGGGTTCCGCCCGGCTGCGGAGAGGGCCTGATGGACGCCGGCGGTGTAATAGCCCTCTCCGCAGCCTGCATCCAGAAGCACCGGTTCCGGCTCAAGACGGGCCGGCATTTCCCTGCAGAGCGTATGCAGCAGAGGCTGGTAGTACCCTTTGGAAAGAAAGTCCCGCCGGGCCCGCACCATCTCCCGGTCGTCCCCCGGGAGGGCGGAGTGCTTGCGGTTGGGGGGAAGAAGGTGTATGTAACCCTCTTTGGCGAAGTCAAAGCTGTGGCCGCCGGGACAGCGGAGGGAAGCGCCGTTCCGCTCCAGAGGGGCGCGGCAGAGGGGACAGCAGAAGAGACTCATGGTTTGCCGCCTTCCGTCACATCGTTGATCCACTTCCCGCTCCGGACCCGCCAGAGGCACAGGGGGAATTTGACTAGGTGCTCCAGCTGGATGGCAAAGGCAATGGGCCAGCAGCCCAGCTGGAACACCAGAGCCGCCAGAGCCGTAACCGGCAGGCAGATGACCCACTGAGGCGCCAGGTCCAGCACAGTGGACCAGAACACGTCGCCTCCGGCCCGGAGGACGCCGACCACGGCGGAGATGGCATAGGCGTGAAAGGGAATGGCAGCAAAGCCCATGACCGCCAGGGCCGTGGCGATTTCCGCCGAGAGACCGTAGAGCTTAAAAGCTGGGAAGACCGCCGGCACAAACACCAGCGGCACCAGGGCCACCGAAATCACCGCCAGAATCGTGCCCACCAGCACGGCGAACCAGAGAAGGGTCCGGCTCAGGTCCATGATCTTCTCCCGGCTCTGGCCCTCGCCAATGGCCTTGCCGGCAATCACCGCCGTAGCGGCGCCCAGGCCGAAGCACACCACCAGGAAGACCCGGGTGAGGTTGCCCATGACGGCGTTGGCCGCCAGCATTTCCACGGAGTGCGCCGTATAGCCCAGAATGACCGTGACCAGGGAGTTCCCCAGGCCCCAGGCCGTCTCGCTGAGGACCACCGGGGAGGCGTATTTCACAAAACGGCGGGTCATGTCCAGGCCGGGGCGGAAAAAGAGCCCCAGCTCCAGGGGTATGGTCCGGCTCCGCAGGGCGCAGACGGCGCAGATGAGAAATTCGCTGACCCGGGCCAGCAGGGTGGCGATGGCCGCTCCCGCCACGCCCAGGGCCGGGAAGCCGCCCCGGCCGAAGATGAGGAGGTAGTTCAGGCCGGTGTTGAGGATGGTGGAAAAGCCAAAGAGCTTCATGCCGAAGGCCGGGTTTTCCACGCTGCGCTGGACACTGACGTAAAGAGAGGAAAGCATGTTGAAAACATAGGAAAAACCGATCACCCGCAGATAGGGCCCGCCCAGCAGGGAGAGGTCGTGGCGGTTGGAGAGGCAGTCCATGATGGACACCGGGAAACAGAAAAAGAGCAGCGCCAGAATCAGGGTGACGGCGGACCCCAGCAGAGCCGATACCCCCAGAGCCCGGCTGACGCTTTTTTCGTCCCCCTTTCCCCAGTATTGGCTCACCAGAATGCCTAAACCGCTCTGAAAGCCGAAGACAATGCTGGTGAGGAGGAAGACGGGGACATTGGCGGTGGTGACGGCGGCCATCTCGGCGTTGCCCAGGCGGGAGACCATAAAGGTGTCTATGAGGCCCAGGGAAAAGGTGATGAGGTTCTGCAGAATCATGGGCAGAGAGAGCTGCAGGAGCCGTTTGTAAAAGCCGGGCTCGCGGCGGAGAAACTGAAACATAATGGACCTTTCTGTGGTTGAAGATTGAGGGGACTTTTGACAGAGGCGGCTCACAGCATGGGCATCCGCTGGTCGTGGTGCCGGCGGAGGGCCCTGGCGCAGGCGTCGATTTCCGCCTCCGTGGTCTCCGGGCCGAAGCTCAGCCGGATGACGCCTGCCGCTGTCCGCTTGGGCAGCTTCAGCGCCGCAATGACATGACTGGGCTTTCCCTGGTGGCAGGCGGAACCCGCCGAGACGCAGATTCCCTGGCTGTCCAGATCGTTGACAATGTTTTGACTGGGCCAGCCCGCCAGGGAGATGGAGAGAATGTGGCTGGCGGCGCCGGAACCGACCCGGACCACATCCGGCAGCGCCAGCAGCACGGTCTCCGCGTAGGCCTTCAGAGCCGTCAGATGGGCCTGGTCCTCGTTCCGATGGGCCAGCCGCAGTTCGGCCGCCTTGGCAAAGCCCGCGATCTGGGCCGTGGCCTCGGTGCCGGCCCGGAGGCCGTGCTCCTGGCCGCCGCCTGCCAGCAGGGGCCGGGGATTCCGCACCCGAGGACCCAGGTACAGAGCGCCAATCCCTTTGGGACCGCCGATTTTATGGGCGGAGACGGTGACAAAGTCTGCCCCCAGCTTCCCCAGCGGGAAGACGGTGAGGCCCTGGACGGCGTCGGTGTGCAGCAGGGTTTTAGGATTCCGGGCGGGGAGGCCCTGCGCGATGGCTTCCAGAGGGTACACGGTTCCCAGTTCGTTGTTCACCAGCATGACGGAGACCGCCGCCGTGTCCGGCCGTACCGCCTCCAGCACCTGGGCGGCGGAGAGATTGCCCTCCCGGTCCGGGGACAGGTAGGTCACTTCCCAGCCCTCCTGCTCCAGCTGCCTGCAGGTCTCCAGGACGGCGCTGTGCTCCACCGCCGTGGTGACGATGTGGGTTCCCATGCGGCGGTTCTGCCACGCGGCGGCCCGGAGGGCCCAGTTGTCCCCCTCGGTGCCGCAGGAGGTGAAATAGAGATTCCGGGCGGGGCAGTCCAGGGCGGCGGCCACGGTCTCCCGCCAGCTCTCCACCCGTTTCTTCATGTCCAGGCCCAGGGAATATTGGGAACTGGGGTTGCCGCAGTGGGCTGTCAGCACCTCGTACATAGCGTCGGCCACGGCCCGGGGAACGGGGGCGGTGGCGGCGTGGTCCAGGTAAATCATATGGGAAAAACTCCTTTCGTTGGGGGTTGCTCCGGAGGAAGATTCCAAGTATAATGGAAAAGACACCCCGTCATTATATCGGTAAAATTCGCAAAGCGCAAGGAGAATCTGAGCATCTATGAGAGTCGCCATCTACACCCTCGGCTGTAAGGTCAATCAGTACGAAACCCAGGCCATGGAGCGGGAACTCCAGGCCCGGGGACATGAAATCGTTCCCTTTGACAGGGAGGCGGACGTCTACGTGGTCAACACCTGTTCCGTCACCGCCTCCAGCGACCACAAGTCCCGCCAGGCTGTCCGCCGGATTCGCCGGGAACACCCGGAGGCGGTGACGGCGGTCTGCGGCTGCTACGTCCAGACCCACGCCGGAGAGGCCCAGGCCCTAGAGGCCGGCGTGCTGGCGGGAACTGGGGACCGGATGGGCTTTGTGAGCCTGCTGGAGCGGGCCTTCCGGGAGCGAAAGCGTCTGGAGGCCATAGATGAGCCCTTTGCCCGGCGCCAGTTTGAGTGGCTGCCTGCCGGGGGCTATGAAAACCGGACCCGGGCCCTGCTGAAGGTGGAGGACGGCTGCGTCAACTACTGTTCCTACTGCATCATCCCCTACGCCCGGGGCCCGGTGCGTTCCCTGCCCATGGGAGAGGCGGCGGTGCAGGCGGCAGAGCTGGCGGCGGCGGGCTATCGGGAAATCGTCCTCACCGGCATTGAGATTTCGTCCTGGGGCCGGGATTTGGGGCAGAGCGTGGGCCTGATGGACCTGATAGAGACCATCTGCGCCGCCGTCCCCGGCGTGCGGCTGCGGCTGGGGAGTCTGGAGCCGCGGACCATTACGGAGGAGTTCTGCCATCGGGCTGCTCAGCTGCCGGACCTGTGCCGTCAGTTCCACCTCTCCCTTCAGAGCGGCTGTGACGCTACCCTGCGGCGGATGCGCCGCAAGTACGATACCGCCCGGTACCTTCGTTCCGTGGAGCTCCTGCGGGAGACCTTCCGCCGTCCCGCTGTTACGACGGACTTGATCACAGGGTTTCCCGGAGAGACGGAGGAGGAGTTCCAGCAGACCCTGGACTTCCTTCGCCAGTGCGGGTTTGCCCGCGTACACGTCTTCCCCTACTCCATCCGGCCCGGCACCCCGGCGGCGGAGATGGAGCAGGTCCCCAAAGCGGTGCGGGAGGAGCGGGCCCGCCGGGCCTCCGCCGTGGCGGCGGAACTGCAGCGGAACTATCTGGAGGGCTGTGTGGGCGAGGTCCATGGGGTCCTGTTTGAGGAGCCCCGGGAGGGCGGACTTTTTTACGGCCATGCCGGAAACTACGCGGAGGTCCTGGCAGAGGGAACCGAACTGCGGGGAGAAATCCGAGACGTCCGGATAACCGGCGTGCAGGGGGAATGCCTTCTGGGGAAATTGGAGGAGTTATGAGAAGCCACTTTTTTGCCTACATCTCCCGGATGCGGTTCATCCAGCGCTGGGCGCTGATGCGCAACACCGCCCCGGAAAACGTCCAGGAGCACAGCCATCAGGCCGCCGTGCTGGCGCATGCCCTGGCGGTGATCCGCAACGAGAAATTCGGCGGGCGTTTGGACCCCGGTCTGGCGGCGGCGGCGGCTCTGTATCACGACGCCGCCGAGATCCTCACCGGAGATATGCCCACCCCGATTAAATATGACAATCCGGCGATCCGCAGCGCCTATAAGGAGGTGGAGGCCGTGGCGGCGGACAAGCTGCTGCGGCTGCTGCCCCAGGAGCTTCAGGGATGGTACCGCCCCCTTTTGACCGAGGTGGACCCGGAGATTGGGCGGCTGGTAAAGGCGGCGGACAAGCTGTCGGCCCACATCAAGTGTGTGGAGGAACTGAAGGCGGGAAACACAGAGTTCCGGGAGGCCGCCGCCCAGACGCGAAAGGCCCTGGAGAGCTATGGCCTGCCGGAGGTGGACTATTTTCTGGAGCATTTTTTGGAGAGCTTTTCCCTGACACTGGATGAATTGAAGTGAAAAGTTTCCCGCCTGGGACGGAACTTTTTTCCTGGCTCCTCCGTCTAAAAAAGAAAAAGGCTTCCGGAATGAACAGAAGCGTAATAGGAGGTCGTTTATGAAAAAGCTGGTTTGTCTGGCCGCCGCCCTGCTGGCGGCGCTGGCCCTGACCGCCGCGGCGGCGGCGGAATCCCAGGACGCCCGGCTGGCCCGGGTCACCCAGGCGGTGAAAGAAACCCTGGACCTGGATACGGAGATTTACACAGAATTCCGCGGCAGCTGTTCCGAAGAGCTGGTGCCCGTCTGGAGTCTCAACTGGGAGAAGCCCTCGGGGGAGTCTCTCTCGGTGGAGGCTCTGGAGGACGGAACAATCTTTCATTTCTATAGCTTGGAAAACAAGGTTTCCCCCAGCAGCGGCAGCCGCTTCCCCACCTTCCCGGACCGGGCGGAGGGGGACCGGGCGGCGGCAGAGGCGTTCCTCCGCCGGGTTCTGCGCCCTGGGGAGACGGTGGAGCCGGACCAGGAGAACGGCGGCGGACTGGATGCCTCCGGCTACAGCAGCCGGGGCCGGATTCTCCTCAACGGCCTTCCCTCCCCCTATCGCTATTCCCTGCGGGCGGAAAACGAACGGGTTGTGAGCTTCAGCCGGGACCTGCCGGAGAGCCAGACCATAGGCGGAGTCCCCGGTTCTCAGGCCGCCGTCCGTCAGGCGGACGCCGCCAAGGCTCTGGAGGAGACCCAGGAGCTGAGGCTGGAGTATGTCCGGGAAACCGATGGCCGGGCGGTGCTGCAATACGTGCCGGCGCCGGGGCATATCTTCTACCTGGACGCCGGAAGCGGCCGGCTGCTGGATATCACGGAGCTGGAAGCGGCCATGTCCGTTGGCGCCGGCAATCTGATGCGGGCGGAAACCAGCGCCCCGGCAGCCGCCGATACGGCAGCGGGAGAAGGGGGCATGACCCAGGCGGAACAGGACGGCGTGGAGCGGCTGGAGGGCGTCCTCTCCAAGGAGGAGCTGGACCAGGCCCTGCGGAAGACGGAGGCCTTTGGCCTTTCCGGCTACGCACTGCTCTCGGCCTCCTATCAGACGCCCTCCTCCCGGGAGGAAGACCGCGCGGTCCGCTGTACGCTGCGCTATGTCCGCACGACAGAGGGGGAGCGCTTTACCCGGGAGATTACCGTGGACGCCCATACCGGCGAGGCGGCCCGGGTTTGGTCCGCCGCACCCTGGGGCCGGGCGGCCAAGCTCACCCAGGAGGAGGCGCAGGCCCGGGCGGAGGCGTTCCTAAAGGAGCTTTGCCCCGACAGGACCCTGGGACTCTATGAGATGGCGGAGGAAGCCGTTCCCCTGGGAAGACAGAGCCAGGAGCGGCCGGACCGTGTCTTCACCTTTGTCCAGCTGGTGGAGGGGGTGCCCTACCGGGAGAATGCCTACACGGTCGGTATCGATCTGTCCGACGGATCTGTCTACAGCCTCTCCTCGGAGTGGGATGATACAGTGACCTTCGAGAAAGCCGGGGACGTCATCTCCCCGGAGGCCGCTCTGGCTGCCTGGCTGGAGACCCATGAGGCGGTGCTGGCCTACCGCCACGTCCCCCAGGCCCTGACGCGGACGGAGCCGCTGCAGGCCCGCCTGCTGGAAGAGGGGAGAACGCACGCCTATGCCCTGCGGCTGACCTACCGCCTGGAGCAGCCCCAGGCCTGCACCGGTATCTATGCCAAAAGCGGGGAGCCTGTCCGAGGCGAGACGCCGGATGCGGCAAATCTGGTTTACGACGATGTGTCCGGCAGCTCTGCCCGGGCGGATATTGAGAAGCTGGCGGCCTATGGCGTGGGATACGCCGGAGGCAGCTTCCGCCCCAGCAAGACCCTGACGCAGTGGGAGCTGGTGTGCCTGGTTTCCAGTCTCCAGGGCGAGGCGCTGGACCCTGGCGCTGCGGAGAAGAACAGCCGGGACAACGCCTATTACAGCGCCTACCGTCTGGGCCTGCTTCGGGCCTCGGAACGGGATGACGGGGCGGTAGTGACCCGGTCTGCCCTGGTGCGGATGCTGCTGGATGCCGCCGGATATGGTCCCGCCGCCCGGCTGGAGGGCGTCTATTCCGCCGCCGGTTACGCCGACGACGCCGCCATCCCCGCAGGGGAGCAGGGCTATGCCGCCATTGCCCGGGCTCTGGGCATGGCGTCGGAGACCTACGCCGGGGGCAGCGCCGCTGTCCGGGGTGAGGCGGCCTCCATGATCTGCCGCCTGCTGGAACGGGCGGTGTAAGCTCTGAAACACGGATTCCCCCTGAACGGCCAAACCGTTCAGGGGGAATTTTTCGTTGTCTGCCGCCGCCGGACCCAGTCCCAAAAGAAGGTCCCGGCGGCACAGGCCAGCAGGAGCAGAGCGCTGAGCAGGTCCCAGATGTCCCAGAGGGGTTCCCCCAATGTCCAGAGCAGGGTCAGGTTCAAGAGCAGCTGAAAGGGAATGCACAGCAGAAAGCAGATGCCCGCCGCCCGGCGTCCGCTCTCCTGCCGGACCAGGATCGCACAGGCCAGCCACAGGAACCCCAGGGAGGGAACCGCTGCCGCCGCGCCGGTGGAAAATACCTTTGGCCGGTGCAGCAGGACGCTGAGCAAAAACAGGTATGGCAGCAGACAGACGCTCAGGGCCAGCAGACACCGCCGGAGCCGCCGCCACAGCAGCCCGGGGAGGCACACCGCCCAGGCCAGGGCCAGGGAGCTCAGCACAATCGCCGACCAGGTCATTTTTCCGTTCAGAATGGCGTCACAGAGCAGGCAGATACCGCCGCCCAGAGCCAGTATCCCGGTAAACAGAATCGCTGCCAAGGGATTCCGCCGTTCCAGGGACTTCGGCCTCCGGCAGGGAAATACCGCCGGGGGGACCGCCGGTTCTTCCGCGTTTTCCCGGCATACCCCCAGCAGAAGCTCGTCCGCCGTTACCCCCAGGATGCCGCACAGGGCCAGCATGAGGGAGGCGTCCGGCAGGCTCTTCCCCGTCTCCCACTTGGACACGGCCCGGTCTGTGATATGCAGGCGTTCCGCCAGCTGCGCCTGGGTCAGCCCCTGGGCCCGCCGGCAGGCGGCGATCAAGGCGCCGGTTTTTTCCTGATTCATGACCATTCCTCCTCTTCCCTCAGTATAACCAGTATAACCTCCCGCTGCCGTCTCCGCCAGGAACCAACGGTTGAGTTTCCGGGACTCAACTGCCGGTTGGGAGAGAAAATCGCGCGTACAAAGGATTCTGTTTTCTGATTCTACCACAGATGACCGGAAATTTCCAGAGTCCCCGCCGGGCTTCACCGGAAAATTACGCCCTTCTTTTCCCGACGGGATTTTTCCTGTCCCGCCGCTAGAATAGGAAAAAACAACCATGTTAGGGAGGGACAGGCTGTGCAAAACGGTCAATCTACAATGGAGCGGGGCCAGCGGACGCGGCTGCTGCGTCTGGGCGTCCGGTTTTTTCTGGCGGCGGCGCTGACCGCCAGTCAAACCCCTGGCGGCAGCGCCCCCTTTGCCCTGGGCTGGATTGCGGCGGCGGGAGCCGGTGCGGAGGGCGGCGCGGCGCTGGCGGGAGCGGCGGCAGGGGCGCTCTGCTTTCTGCCCTTCAGCCGGGCGCTGCCCTTTTTGGCGGTGGCGGTGCTGATCGTCACGGCGGCCACGGCCCTGAGCGGGTTCCGGCTGCTGGCGGGCCCTTTGGGGGCGGCGTTGGCGGCGGCGGGACTGTTTGTGACGGTGGAGGGGGTCTATGTGCTTCAGGCCCTGTCGCCCCTGGCCCGTCTGGGGGACTGTCTGGCAGCGGCGGGACTGACGGGGGTATCCGCCTGGTTGTTCTTCCCCCTTCTGCGGGGACGGGAGGAATCCATGCCGCCCCAGGGATTGGCCTGCCTGGCGGGCGCACTGCTGCTGGCGGTGGAGGACCTGGAAATCCTGGGGTTCTCCCCGGCCAGAGCCCTGCTGTGCCTGCTGCTGGCCTGGGCGGCCTATGGCCAGGAAGCCGGAACCGGCGCAGCCTATGGCCTGGGTCTGGGGCTGGCGGCGGACCTGTGCGGAGGACCCGCCGCGCTCACCGCGCCGTTGGGTCTGGCGGGCCTGGCGGCAGGAAACGCCTCGGGAAGGCGGCGGGCGGGACTCCTCTTTCTGCTGGGCGTGGGGGCGGCCTCCCTGTCTCAGCCCCTGCCGCTGCTGGCGGAAGCGGCGGCGGGGGTGCTGCTCTTCTGGGTGCTGCCGTTCCGTCTGCTTTCCGGCAAGCGGGTGAAGCCGCCGCGCCGGCGGGAATACGCCGGGGCCCGGCAGGACCGGGGAGAGGACCCTGCTCCCTGGAAGGCCCGTCTGAACCGGGCTGCCGGTGCGCTGCGGGACCTCTACGACAGCTTGGCCCTCCGCAGTCCTCCCCCTTCGGACGAGAATCCCGCCATCCTCTTCGACCGGGCGGCGGAGAAGGTCTGCCGGGGCTGCGCCCTGTGTGACGTCTGCTGGCAGCGGGAGTACACCGGAACTTTCAATGCCCTCAACGACGCTACGCCCTACCTCCTGGACCGGGGCCGGGCCTTGGCGAAGGATTTTCCCAGTTACTTTTCCAGCCGCTGCATCCATCTGCCGGAGCTGCTGGCGGCGATCAACGGCGAGCTGTCAGCCTTTCTCCTGCGCCGGCAGTACCGCCGCCAGCTGGAGGAAACCCGGCGGACTGCCCGGGGGCAGTATGCCCAGCTCTCGGAGCTTCTCACGGCCACCGCCGCCGGACTGGGGGTACCGGCGGGAGGCCGGAGACTGCCCTGCCGGATGGGAGCGGCTTTGCGGCCCAAGGAGGGGGAGACGGTGTGCGGAGACACGGTGGCCTCCTTTCAGACCGACGGGGGATTGTGGTGCCTGCTGCTGGCGGACGGCATGGGCAGCGGCGAGGCCGCCCGGAAGGAGTCGGCCCTGGTGTGCCGCCTGCTCCAGCAGTTTCTGGAAGCGGGCGTAGCTCCGGAAGCCGCGCTGAAGACGCTGAATTCCGCCATGAGCCTCCGGGGAGCGGAGGGCGGCGGTTTTACTACCGTGGATTTGTGCGTCTACAGCCCGGAGGCCGGGGAGGCCTCGTTCTACAAGTGCGGCGCGGCTCCCAGTTATCTGAAGAAGGGCGGCGTGGTCCGGCGGGTGACGGGAAACAGCCTGCCGGTGGGCCTGCGGGGAGACCTGGCGGCGCCGGATGTGACGCGGGCCCCTCTGGGTCCCGGCGGGTTTGCCGTGATGGTCAGCGACGGTGTGGCGGACCCGGAAGCCGACGAATGGCTGATGAATCTTCTGGCGGGCTGGGATGGCCGGGACCCGCAGGATTTGGCGGAGGCGGTTCTGCTGGAGAGCGTCCGGCGGGAGAAGCTGCGGGACGACTGCGGTGTGCAGGTGCTCTATTGCCCGGAAGACGGCGTGCGGGAGGTCTGACCTTCCGCGCGTCTGTTTTTGCACCCTTCTTTTTTGGGGAGAAAAATCGTAAGGAAATCGTAAGAAAACTGTCGAGTTGTTTGTAAGAAATTCCTGTTACACTGAAAGCAGCTTTCGGAAGCTGAAGAAAAACTGGGGCTGTCCCGTATGGCGCTATGGGGAGAGCTCCGAAAGGAGTAAGAACGATGACAAAAGGTGGTATATGGTCTGTAAAACGAAGGTTGGTCCTGGTGGCCCTGGTGATCTGCCTGCTGGCAGCCGGTACGGTCCCGGCGTCGGCGGTGTCGGACAGCCGCTGGGACCCTGCTTTGGCCCATGCCCTGGGGCTGAACCAGGAGCAGCGGCTGGAGGACTACGATTATTTCGTCAAAACCCTGAAGGACAGTTATCTTTGCCTGGGCCTCCGGGACCGGGAGAACCCGGATGATCTGGCGGAGGATATCTTTCAGAACTACCGGAAGATGATAGCGGAGAGCGACAGTGATGATGCGTTTTACACCGCGCTCTACAGCAGCTGGTACCGCCTGGGAAGCTATGGGCATTTCTGGATAATTGAACCGGAGAGCTATGACGAAATGCTGAACTGGTGCAAACAGGAGGATACCACCGGGCGGGAACGCTGGAAGGAGCTTACAGAGGCCTCGGAGGAGAACTATCAAAAATTAAAGGCCTATCTGGACACGCTGGGAGAGGAGAGCGGCGTTTCTTGGAACGGCGAAGAGCCGGGGGAGAATCTCCACACCCTTCTTCTGCCGGAGTCTAAAATTGCCTATCTGAAGGTGGACAGCTTCCTCGCAGAGTATGACCCCGCTTATCCGAAAGAGGCAAAAGCCATCCGGGATTTCTACAACGCCGCCGGGGACTGCACAGACCTCATCATTGACCTGACGGACAACAGCGGCGGCAGCGAGCTTTATTGGCAGAATCTCCTGGCCGCGCCCCTGACGGACAAGCCCCTCTCGTGTACCAATTACGCACTTCTGGCGGACAGTGAAAACAACCGGCCCTATATTGAGAATGTCTTTGCGCCTTCAGATCTTCATCCCATTTCGGAGCTCCCCGATCTGCCCAAGCTGGAGCGGCGGGGGCTGGAGGCTGCCACCCATTTCGTAGAGAGCACACTTCGGGTGGAGCCGGCGGAGGAGCGTGCGGCATTCCGCGGGCGGATATGGCTGCTGGTGGGACCGGCGGTGTATTCCGCCAGTGAGTCCTTCTCCGTCTTTTGCCAGGCCACAGGCTTTGCCACCCTGGTGGGGACCCAGACCAGCGGGGATGGTATTGGGGCCTTGAACCCGATTATGATGCGTCTGCCCAACAGCGGTATTTTGATTCAGTTTACCATGATGTACGGCCTGAATCCCGACGGCAGCAGCAATGAGGAGACGGGGACCACGCCGGATGTGTGTTCCCCGGCCGGAGAACCGGCTTTGGTGACGGCTCTTCGGGCGATTCGGGAGACGGCCTGAATGGGAAAAGCGGGCGGTTTGGACCGTCCGCTTTTGTCTGCCGGATAATCGTAAGAAAATCGTAAGAAATTTGTCGGGTTGTTTGTAAGAAACGCCTGCTATGATGGAGTCATCCCAAAAAGGAGATGAGATCCATGAAATACCAAAGACGGTTCCTGCCCCTCCTCAGCGTCCTGCTTCTGCTGACATCCTGCGCCCTGCCCCCGCCGGAGGAAACAGCAGCGGAGGGGACGGAAATCATTGCCCGCTGTCCGGTTGCCGGGGAGAGGGAGACCGCGCCCCAAGCGCTTCCGTCCTCCGGGGACCTTCGGGGGACGGACCTCCGGGATTTGGACCTGACGGATGAGGCGGAGAGACTGTTTGCCGCTGATTTTGATACCCGCACCCAGTGGCCGGAAGAGCTGCCAGAGGAGTTTGACCCGGCGCAGCTTCTGGAATGGGGCAAGGACCCGGGCCTGGGTCTTCGGGAGCTTCATCAGCGAGGCATCACCGGTAAGGGGGTGGGCATTGCCATTCTGGACCAGACCTTGCTGACGGAGCACCAGGAGTACGGAGACCGGCTTCGCTATTATCAGGAGTACCACAACGCCGCCCAGGAACCCGCCTCTGCCCATGGTCCAGCCGTGGCCTCCATCGCCCTGGGGAAGACGGTGGGCGTGGCTCCGGAGGCGCTGCTGTACTACATTGCCGACGACAATTACCGGGATGAGGGCAGCGAATTTGCCGTGGACCTGAGCTATTACGCCGAAGATGTAGACCGCTTCACAGCTTTGAATGAGACCCTGCCGGAGGAGGAAAAAATCCGGGTTCTCTCCATCTCCATTGGATGGACAGAGGAGACTGCCGGGGCGGAGGCCCTGGAGGCGGCCATTGCCCGGGCCCGGGCGGCGGGGATTGCTGTGGTCTGCGTCAACAGCCGGGACCCCCTTCTGGAACCTTGGATGGGTATGGGACGGCGGCGCAGGGGCAGCTACAACAACCGCGCGGACTTCCGCCCTGGAGTTTTCTGGCAGGAGCTGCTGTACAGCGGGGAATTCCGGGGGGCCGATGGCTCTCTGCTGCTGGTGCCCATGGACCGGCGGACGGCTGCCTCTCCGGCGGGGGCGGAAGAGTATGTCCAGTTTGCGGAAGGGGGGATGAGCTGGGCGGTCCCCTATGTGGCAGGGCTGTATGCGCTGGCCTGTCAGGTTAAGCCGGAGGTGACCTTTGCAGAATTCCTGGCGGCGGCGCAGGCCACGGCTAACCCGATTTCCATTTGGAAGGACGAAGACGCCGAATACCCCTACGGCAGGGTAGTGGACCCGGCGGCCCTGCTGGCAGCTCTGGAATAAAGAAAAAGCGGACGGTAAGCCGTCCGCTTTTCTCTTCGTTTACGCGATTCTCGCCAGCCATTTCAGGTCATAGGGCTCGAAAACGACTTTTTCGTAGGCCTCTACGTTCAGAGGGGTGCCGTCCCAATCCCCGTGGATGTCACCGTTCTGCTTGATGAGGATGTCATAGAGGATGTCATAGGTGATTCCGCTGACAGGGTCCTTCTCTACAATGGTGGAATAGGGCAGCGTCTTGTGATAGGTCAGCTCCATGCCCTGGTAGTCAAAGTGGAAGCCGCAGCGCATCCGGCAGCCGTCCAGGCCGGTGTAGCGGGCAATGCCCTTGAGGTCCTGAAGAATTTTGTCCCCGGCCTCCTCGTAGAGGTTTTCCGGCGTCGTGGCAGTGTAGTCGAAGCGGAACTGAATGGAGGCCCCAGGGACCTTCTTGAACCGCTCCAGATAGGGAACCAGATCTTTGGCGGGATAGTCCTTATACAGCACGCAGTTTACCCGGAAGGGCACCGGCAACTGGGCAAGCAGGCCGTCATTGGACTCCACCACATATTTCTGCATGTGGCGGGAGACGTTGATGCAGGTGATCTTGTGCTTGTTCCGCTCCGCGAAGGCCAGGATGTCCTCCTCCGTCTGGAACGCGGATACCGGCAGGGTGGTGTTGATATAGACCTTATGGGTGGAGGGAATCTCGTCCAGCATACTCTGCAGGGTCTTCAGGTCGGCAAAGGGTTCACCGCCGGTGAAGACGAAATCACAGTAAGGAGTGATGGCGTCCATCCGGCGGATGCTGGTCCGGATCTTCTCTGCGGAGAAGCCGGTCAAATCCGCGTATTCGCCTTTATTGATGCAGAAAGGGCAGTGGTTTTTGCAGTCGTAGGGGACGAAGATGGTCACGGTCGCGCCGCCCTCCCGCGTCTTGTAGGGATGGTTCATAACGTCTCGCCTTTCCGTCTATAGTGGTAATGGCACGGCGGAGCCGCCGTACACAAACCCTTATTTTAAAGGATTTTGCCCGGAAGGTCAAGAGTAATTCAGAAAATCTCCGCTGAAAAAATCTGTGTATTCCGCGGGAGGTTTGCCAATTGTGCTGTTGTGCCGGAATGGCGTGGTCCTCAAAGGCGTTTGTCAAAGCTCTCACGCGGCGGCCGCCGGTTCAGGCTCCGGCGTGTCGGTCTTTCGTTGAAGTGCCGAAATAAAAGATTCTTTATACAACAGATGGAAATATATAATAATTCCTCTATTATTCATCATGTACTTCCTCACTTCCGATTTATCACTCTAATTTATAACAGCAGAAGCGCCTGCTGACAGCTATAAATCAGGAGGGTGCTCCAAAGAGCGCCCTCCTTCTGCTCGTTATTTAGGATTGGGAGAGAACGGAATGTCGTAGGGCAATGTGATTTATTCTGTAAGGGGCAAAGTTGTTTATTCACCCGGCCCCCAGGCCGGATTGCCCCTACTCCATGGTGATATAGTACAAAATGTTCCTAAAATCCTTGTGTTAGGCAGGGAAAGGATAGTCCGGAGGATAAAAATAAGACCCTACGTCGTTAGACGCAAGGTCTTATTTTTCTATGGCGTAGACTAAGTGTTATTGCCCTTTACAGGATAAATCACATTGTCCTACGACAACGGAAATCATTCCCACTCAATGGTCGCCGGGGGTTTGCTGGTAATATCATACAGAACCCGGTTAATATGGGGCACCTCGTTTACTGCCCGCACACTGACCCGGTCCAGCACCTCGTAGGGAATCCGAGTCCAATCAGCGGTCATAAAGTCGCTGGTGGTCACGCTTCGCAGAGCCAGGGTGTAATCGTAGGTCCTGCCATCCCCCATCACGC
The DNA here is from genome assembly GCA_022797935.1 of Oscillibacter sp. Taxonomy (GTDB): domain Bacteria; phylum Bacillota; class Clostridia; order Oscillospirales; family Oscillospiraceae; genus Oscillibacter. The sequence continues at coordinate 18,646 of JAAWLO010000028.1, forward strand.
CGACGGAACGCATATTGGTCAGCACGGCAAAATATTGGTCCATAGTGCCTGCCAGACCTGCCTGGGCAATTTCCTCCCGGAAAATGAAATCCGCCTGCCGAAGCATGTCCAGCTTCTCTTTGGTTACCTCGCCAATGCAGCGGATTGCCAAGCCCGGTCCTGGGAAGGGCTGGCGGCTGACCAGATATTCCGGCAGACCCAGCTCCCGGCCCAGCTGCCGGACCTCATCCTTGAACAGCAGCCGCAGAGGTTCCACAATCTCCCGGAAATCCACACAGTCCGGCAGACCGCCCACGTTGTGGTGGCTTTTGATGACCGCAGCGTCCCCTGCCCCGGACTCAATCACGTCGGGGTAAATGGTTCCCTGGGCCAGATAGTCTACCTTGCCGATTTTGCGGGCCTCTGCCTCGAAAACCCGGATAAACTCCTCGCCGATGAGTTTCCGCTTGGCCTCCGGTTCCGTCACCCCTGCCAGCCGGGAGAGGAACCGCTCCTCCGCGTTGGCCCGGACAAAACGAATGTCCCATTGGGAAAAGGCTGCTTCCACCTCGTCGCCCTCGTGGAGACGCATCAGTCCGTGGTCTACGAAGACGCAGGTCAGCTGATTTCCCACGGCCTCCGCCAGCAGTGCCGCCGCCACGGAGCTATCCACGCCGCCGCTGAGGGCCAGAAGGACCTTGCCGTTTCCGATTTTTTCCCGCAGCCAGAGAATGGCCTGCTTCTTATAATCGCCCATGGTCCAGTCCCCGGCAGCGCCGCAGACCTCGTAAAGGAAATTCCGCAGCATAGCTGTGCCGTAGGCGGTGTGGTTTACCTCGGGATGGAATTGAACGCCATAAAAGCCCCGGGCCTCGTCGGCAATGGCCACGTTGGGACAGGCGGTGCTGTGGGCGCAGAGGCGGAAACCTGCGGGAACCTGTTCCATATAATCCCCGTGGCTCATCCAGGTGACGCTCTCCGGCGGCAGGCCCTGGAAGAGCTTGCAGTCCGTCTCAAAAAAGGTCTCCGTCTTGCCGTACTCCCGGGCAGTATCGCTCTGGGCGGCAGTGACCCGTCCTCCCAGGCTGTGAGCCAGCAGCTGGCAGCCGTAGCAGATTCCCAGGATAGGCAGCCCCAGACGGAAAATCTCTGGGTCTGCCTGGGGGGCGGAAGGGTCATAGACGCTTCCGGGACCTCCGGTGAAGATGACGCCAATGGGCCGCAGGGCTTTCAGTTCCGCGATGGGAGTGGTATAGGGCTTGACCTCGCAATAGACACCGCATTCCCGGACCCGCCGGGCGATGAGCTGGTTGTATTGGCCGCCAAAGTCCAGAATGACGACGGTTTGATGGGACATAGTGGTACTTCCTTTACATTAAGAGTTGTGCGCGAGCTGCGGGCCCCTGTCCGTCACCTGGAAAGGCGCGGTGGCGCAGCCCTCCGCAGGGGACCCGGCGGAAAACCGGAACACCAGCCGGTAGTTCCCCGGCGGCAGTGGTCCATAGGGTTCCTGCCAGAGCCGCCCGGAGTAAGACTCTCCGGGATGGGTCGTATAGGCCTCTGCTGTCCAGGCGTAATGTTTGCCGGAGCGGACGGGAAGCTGGTACCAGATGCCGTCCAGCAGAACCTCCGGAAAGGCGGTGCTGTCGTTGCCGTGGGTGATTTCTTCCCTCAGGCCGTTGGTGATGCGCCACTCCATGCCGTTGTCCGTGACCGTCAGGGCCATGGGTACCGCCTCGCTGACCGGGCAGTCCGCCGGAACCAGGAACCGGGGGTCCCACTGACCGGAGGACAGAGCCAATTCCCAGTGGGCAGGCTGAGAACGCAGGTCCTGTTCCTCCGGGTTTTGGGCAAAACGCGCCCACAGGTCGGGAAGCGCCGGTTCCGAACGGAGACGCAGCAGATGTCCCGCATTGTCCAGCCAGATGGTTCCGCAGCAGACAGCCTCAAAGTTCTCCTCCGCGCCGCCAAGGCTGAGGCCATAGATGGGGGTATCTTCCGGAATGGGCGAGGTTTCCTCCGTGATGGCATAGCCGCAGACCGAGGGCAGAGCCTCGGCCAGGGCGTCCCGGTCCTCCTGGGTAAAACAGGACTGCTTCCATAAGGTCTTGCCATCCCAGCAAGTCAGAAAGAAGCTGGCAGTGGCAGGTGTCCGGGGAATGGACACAACCGTTTCCTCCCCAGCAAGGGAGAACGGGCGGTCGGGGCTGGACCTTCCTTCGGCGGCGGAATATCCGGGGATATCCGAAGCTGCGGCGTTCTCCAACTCTGCGGAGGTTTCCTGACAGCTGCACAGCAGCAGGATCAGCAAGAGGGAGGAAAAAACTCGTTTCATGGTATGGCCTCCTGTCAATGATTTTGCCAATTAGACGGAGGCGGCACGAAAAACGTTCCCGGCGGAGCTCGCGAGACCTCGGCCCCGCCCCACTCCACCACCGTGAAGCCGGTGCGGGCAAAGGCGGGAAGCTCCTGAGCCGGAACCTCCACCGGGGCGGCCAAAGGTTTCCAGGCCATAAAAACCCGCAGCAGGCTGTCCGGTTCCGGCGTGACGGTCAGCCGGGCCGCGTCCGTGTAGGCTGTTGACTGAAAGGCAATCAGGTTGCAGGGGTTTGGTTCCATCCGGGGCAGCCAGTAGACGAGAAACTCATTGGCCTCCCGGCGGGTGAGACCCAGCTGGGCCAAAGCTTCCTCCAGGAAGGCGGCCGTGTCCTGGCCGGGGATGCAGAATCCCTGCGAGAAGTCAAATGAGGTCTGGGAGTTACCCTCCCAGTAGAGATAATTGTAGGTTTGGCCGGCTGCGTCTGTCAGGGCGCCGTCCGGCGAGGCGGTGACAGTCCAGCCCTCCTCATAGATGGGGTAGGTGCAGGTCAGGTCCCCGTCAAAGTCCAGGCGGACGGAGACTTCGGTTTCCGTCTCCGGGTAGAGGTAGATGACGGGCTTGGCGGAGCATGCCTCTTCCCGGCAGCCGGAGAGCGTCAGGCACAGCAGGGAGAAAAGGAAGAAAATGGATATTCGTTTCATGAAAAGGCCTCCTTAATCGTTTGTCTATTCAGACGAAAAAGGAGGCCGGAGGGTTGCGCGGAGCGAAGGAAAAATCAGTTCTCCCGGAAGACAATGTTGCCGGGCTTGGCGCTTTCAATAACGGCCAGGGAGTGGAGGTTCACACCGGCTTCCCGGAGGCGGTCGCCGCCGCCTTGGAAACCCTTTTCCACGGCGCAGCCAATGCCCACCAGTTCCGCACCGGCAGCTTCCACAATGTCGCACAGGCCCCGGACGGCCTCGCCGTTGGCCATGAAGTCGTCCACGATCAGGACCTTGTCCTCCGCGTGGAGCCACTCCTTGCTGACCAGCAGGGTGACCTTCTTTTTATAGGTATAGGAGAAAATGTCGCTCTGGTAGAGGCCGCCCTCAATGTTGTCGCTCTTGGCCTTCTTGGCGAAAATCATGGGCTTTTGGAACCGCTGGGCCACAATGGAGGCCAGGGCAATGCCGGAGGCCTCGGCGGTGAGGATGACGGTGATGCCGTCCATGTTGAAGTGGCGGCCGAATTCGTCGGCGATACGCTCCATCAGGCCGGTGTCCACCCGGTGGTTAAGGAATCCGTCGACCTTGATGATGTTTCCGGGCAGAACCTTGCCCTCTTTGACAATGCGATCTTTCAGCTCCTGCATGATAAAATCCTCCTTTTTAATTTCGGGGGGTGCGGTCTTTGTTTTTATTATGTCGGATTGACGCGGATTTTGCAATTGCCGTTCCGGAGAAAAACGGGGCCCGCAAGGGATGATTTTTGCTGGAACCGTGAAAAAACAGCGCTGTTGGGGCAGAATGGACGGCGTGGAAAGGGAGCGTTATTTCCCCTCCAGAAGATCGGCTGCGGCATCCAGCCATCCGCCGCGGAAGGATTCGATTTTTCCCGCGTCGGCCTGGGCTGCCAGGGCAGGGTCCAGCGGCATCTCTGCCAGCAGGGGAAGATTGTGGCGCTGGGCGGCCTCCTTGGTCTTTCCCCGGCCGAAGAGGTGAATCTTTTTCCCGCAGTCCGGGCAGGCCAGATAACTCAGATTTTCAATGAGGCCCAGAATGGGCACTTCCATCATCTCAGCCATCTTCACGGCCTTTTCAACCACCATGCTCACCAGCTCCTGGGGCGACGCCACGACGACAATGCCGTCCAGAGGAATGGACTGGAAAACGGAGAGGGACACATCTCCCGTGCCCGGGGGCATGTCGACAAAGAGATAGTCGCAGTTCCAGAGCACGTCGGTCCAGAACTGCTGCACCACACCGGAAATGACCGGCCCCCGCCAGATAACTGGGTCGGTCTCGTTGGGCAGCAGCAGGTTGGTGCTGATCATCTGGATGCCGGTTTGGGAGGTCATGGGGCAGATGCCGTCTTCGCAGCCCTCGGCCTGGCCGTGAACGCCAAAGGCCTTGGGAATCGAGGGCCCGGTGACGTCGGCGTCCAGAATGCCCACCGTATAGCCCCGCCGGCGCATCAGAACCGCCAGCTGGCTGGTGACCATGGACTTGCCGACGCCGCCCTTGCCGGAGACGACGCCGAAAACCTGCCCCACATGGGCCTTGGGATTCAGCTCTTTCAAAAGGGACTGGGGCTCCTGGCGCTCCCCGCAGGACTCGCCGCAGGAGGCGCAATCGTGCGTGCATTCGCTCATGTTGCAAGACTCCTTTACGCTTCATGGATTGAGACAGGGAACGGGAAGCCGTCCCGGTCCGAACAAGGAAAACCGTATCTCCTCCTATTTTATACCCCAGCCCCAGCCTCCGTCAAGTACTGGATCGCCACACCGGGGTCCTCCCGAAAGAATTCCGCCTCCCGGCTGTGACAGGTGAAGAGGAGAATCTGCCGCCCCTCCGCCTCCTTGCGCAGATAGGCCAGGGCGGCGGCGCAGCGCTGGTCGTCAAAGCAGGCCAAGGCGTCGTCCAGCACAATGGGAGCGGCGTTTTCCGCAGGAAGCACCAGCTCGCACACCGCCAGACGCACAGCCAGATACAGCTGGTCGGCGGCTCCGGCGGAGAGAAAGCCGGTATCCCGGGGGACGCCGGTGCCGGCAGGTTCTGCCGAAGCTCGGAGGGAACGGTCCAGAATGACGCTGCCATAGGCCCCGCCGGTAAGCCCGGCAAAAATTTCTGACGCACGGCGGCCCAGGGCAGGGGAAAACCGGTCCTGCAAACGGCTATTGGCCTGCTCCAGGGCGGACATGGCCAGCTGAAGGGCGTCATACTCCCCCTCCAGAGCGGCAATTTCATCCGTCAGCTTTTCGGCGGCGGCCTGGAGGGCCAGAGGGTCCCCGGTGGATTGCAGGCGGCCGGCAATGCGCTCCAGATTAGCCCGGGCGGCGGCCAAAGCCTCTTGCACAGATTCCAATTCCTGGCTGACAGTGGCCCGGTCCCGGGGCGGGGGCGAGAGTTCCGGTCCGCCGTCGGGCGCAGGAGGGGCCTGCTGGGCCTGGAGTTCCGCCCGAAGGCGGGCGTCCCGGGCGGCGGTATGGGCTTCCGCCAGTTCTTTCCGCAGAAGAGCGCTGGCCCGAAGGGCGGCGTCTGCGCTGGGAATGTCATAAGCGGCAGGGGCGAAGCGGCGGACCTCCTCCAGGATGCCCTCCGCGTTGATATCCACGGTCTGCCAAAGGCTCTGAACGGCGGCGGCTTTGGCGGCAGCCTCCTGCTTGGCGCTGTCCCGCTGAGACAGCAGTTCCCCGTAGGTCTCCGCCAGGGAGGCGATCTCGTCAAGGGCGGCGGCGCCGTACCGCTCGGTCAGCGCGGTATCGCGGGCTTTGCGCTCTGCCCGTTTGCGAAGCAGAAGCGTGAGGGCGGCTGTGACGGCAAAGGTTCCAGCGGCGGTGGCAATTCCAGCGAAAAGTGCCGTTCCGGGCAAATTCTCTTTTAAATGTGTATAAACGCTCCAGCCTCCAATTAAGGAACAGGCGAGGCACAGCAGCAGAGTCAGCGGCACAGAGGGAAATACCCGCACACCCTCCGGAAGGGGATCGGCGGCGGTCCGGCGGGCCTCCTCAAAGCTCTGTCCGGCAAATGGGCTGGCAGACAGGCGGGCCTCCGCCTCTTCCAGAGCCTGTGCGGCGGCGGTGCTCTGTTCCTGGGCTTTTTCAGCGCTTTTGCGCAGGGTGTTCAGATTGACAATCGCGCCCCGAAGGCGGCTGGTCACATCGTTTTCCGGAATTTGTTCCTCCTCCAACCGGAGACGGAGGCGTTCCGCTTTTTGCTCCGCCAGGCCGGCGGCTTCCTCTGCCCGCTGAAGAGCCTGATGCTGCTGGTGAAGATCCCAGCGGTCCAAACCGGCCAGCTCATTGGTTAAGGCGGCTTCCTGGGCCTCCAGCCCGGCAGAACGTTCCAGCAGAGACTCCCGCTGGCGAACCAACTCTGCCTGAGAGGCCAGCAAGGCCGCCGTCTCCTGAAGTTCCGCCTCCAGGGCGGGGAGACGGCCGGTTTTATTGTGGCGGCGGCGGTTCAGCTGCCGTTTCAGCTGCTCGGCGGCCTCCAGAAAAGAGGTGTCTTCCTCGCCGGAGGTAACCAAAGCGGCAATGCGCCGCTCCAGTCCCGCCTCCTGGGTGACGGCGATGCCGCTTTGCCGGATGAAGGCGCTGCGGGCATATACTTCCCGGCTGACGCCCAGAAGGGTTTCCCCGCAGTTGCCGGCCGTGAGACCGGGGACCGGATTGGCGGTGCCGGTATAGAGCGCCTGAAAATCCCCCATAGGAGCCGTCTGGCGGCGGGTGGTGCGGAAGAGGGTGAGACGGTCTTCCCCCACCCGGCAGTCCAAACGGCCAGACATGGAGGCGCCGGACCAGGGCGCATAATGGTTTTTGTCTGCCAGGAGGCCGGCCCGGTCCCGCTCCTTTGTGTTGACGCCGTAAAACATAGAGAGGAGGAAGGCGCACCAGGTGGATTTTCCGGTTTCATTGGGGGCCTGAAGAATGTTCAAACCGTCCTGAAGCTCCAGGGTCTGCTCCCGGAGTTTGCCGAAGGTGGCGGTCATGCGGTGAATCTGCATAGAATGACTCCTTATTAAATATCAATAAAAAAGCGCATAAAACCAAGAAGAGAGGATAAAATCAAATACAGTATAGCACAAGCCTGCGGGTTTGCCCAGATGCATTTTCAAAATACACAGAGGTAATACCCAAAAAAGGGGGAAAGACGGGCAAAAAATAAAAAAGGCGAAAAAGGAAAAAAAGTAGTTGACAAAGGAGGGAGGACGTGGTAATCTAACAAAGCTGTCTGACACGGCGGCGCGGAAGCGGAAGAGGCC
>JAAWLO010000029.1 GCA_022797935.1 Oscillibacter sp.
GGGGCCCTGCAGGGCCCCGGCCATTTCACTTTTAAACGGGGTAATAGGGGAAAGAAAACCGGCCATCCTATCCAAGGGCCACATCCAACACCATCATGATTAGAAAGCCGCCAACGAATCCGCAGGTTCCCGCCCGGCTGTGAGCCTGCGGCACCAGCTCTTCCACCACCACATACAGCATGGCGCCAGCGGCAAAGCTCAGCAGCCACGGCATCAAAGGATGCGCCCAGGCGGCAATCAGCACAACCAGAATGCCGAATACCGGTTCTACCGCCCCAGACAGCATCCCGCCGGTAAAGGCCTTCAGCCGTCCCCGGCCCTCCTGCCGCAGAGGCAGAGCCACCGCTGCCCCCTCGGGAAAATTCTGAATGCCAATGCCCAAGGCCAGCGCCATAGCGCCCACAGCGCCCTCTCCGTTTGCCGCCAGGGCAAAGGCCAGACCCACCGCCATGCCTTCCGGCACATTATGTAGGGTAATCGCGGTCATCAGCAGCGTATTTTGCCGCCAGGCGTCGTTTCCCTCTTTTTCCCGCCGCAAATGAGGCAGCAGAGCGTCCAAGGCCGCCAGAAAGATTACGCCCAGCAGCATTCCCGCCGCAGCCGGAAGCCAACCGGGCCCCCGCCCAGCCTCTGAGGCCTGCTCGATGGCTGGAAGAAGCAGGCTCCAGACCGATGCCGCTGTCATCACCCCGGCGGCAAACCCCAGCATAGCCCGCTGAAACCGGGGCTTCGGTTCTCCGGATAGGAAGAAGACCATAGCCGCACCCAGGGTGGTCATCAGAAAGGTAAAGCCGGTGCCCAGAGCGGCCCAGCTCAGTGAACGAAGCATTACGCATCAACGCCTTATTTTCTAATTCGGGCAAAGGGCCCGTATTCCAGTATAGACAGCGGCGGGAAAGTGGTGCGGGTTGATTTCGGAGCTGGGGTATGATATGATAAACTTATAAAGTCTGGCGGCCCCCGAAGGCCCGAAAGGAGGTCCCCCCATGTCGATTACCATCTTGAAAGGAACTGTCATCTCTGCCCCTGCCCTGGGGAAGCTGGAGGTGGTGGAACACGGCTTTCTCGTGGCGGAGGATGGCCGCGTCAGCGGCGTCTTTCCCGTCCTGCCGGACCGGTTTGCCGGAGCTCCGGTGGAGGATTTCGGAGACGCTCTGATTCTCCAGTCCCTGGCGGACCTGCACCTTCACGCCCCCCAGTATCCCATCTTGGGGTTCGGCATGGATCTGCCTCTGCTGGATTGGCTGAATACCTATACCTTCCCCAACGAAGCCCGCTTTGCCGACTTGGAATACGCCCGGGAGATTTACCGTCAGCTGGCCCGGGAACTCATTGAAAACGGCACGACCCGGGTGTGTATGTTTTCTTCCCTTCACCGCCAGGCCACGCTGATTCTCATGGAAGAGCTGGAGCGGGCCGGAGTGACGGGGTATGTGGGCAAGGTGAACATGGACCGCAACGGCATTCCCGCTCTCCAGGAAACCACCGGGGAGTCCATGTCAGAAACCCTTCTGTGGCTGGAGGCCTGTCAGGATTTCCGGTACGTGAAGCCCATTCTCACGCCCCGGTTTACCCCGTCCTGCACAAACGAGCTGATGGAATTCCTGGGCAAATTGGGGATGGAGCGGAATCTGCCGGTCCAGTCCCACTTGTCAGAGAATGAAAAGGAAATACAGTGGGTAAAAGAACTGCATCCTGATTGCACACAGTATTGGGAAACCTACGCAAAATACGGCCTTTGGAACGACCGCACTTTGATGGCCCACTGTGTCTGGTCAGACCGGCGGGAGCGGCAGGCCATGAAGGACGCCGGGGTCACGGTGGTTCACTGCGCCGACTCCAACCAGAACCTCTGCTCCGGCACAGCCCCGGTCCGGGTCATGCTGGACGAGGGCCTGCAGGTGGCCCTGGGCAGCGACATGGCCGGCGGCGCACAGCTGAATCTGTTTGATGTGACGGCGGCTGCCATCCGGGCTTCGAAGGCCCGGCGGATTCAGGACGGCTGGGAAACGGGATTTCTCACCGTAGCGGAGGGCTGGTACCTGGGAACTTCCGCTGGAGCGGCCTTCTTTGGGGCGGAACCGGGCTTCTCGCCGGGAAATTCGCTCCATGCCCTGGTGCTGGATGACCATTCTCTTCCTGGTCCCCTTACGCCGGCGGAACGGTTGGAGCGCTGCCTCTACCGGCGGCAGAAACAGCCCATCCTGGCTGTCTGGAGTGAGGGACGGAAGGTTTTTGAGGTGAAATAATATTCTGTTTTGGGGCAAGGCGCCGCTGCTTTGCCCCATTTTCTGTTTTTGGTTGTTTTGATGGAAGAAGGCAAAAGCCTCTTGTCAAAAACGAACGGATCTGGTATAGTATTTTTACCGTTTTCTGAGAGCCCCCAGCGGCCTTGCCAAGAATTGGCCGGTGCGTAAAACCGGCACTTTGGCGGGGGGAAACGAGGAAACAGGGCGGGAAGGCCGCACGTCCGTCCGGGCGTGCGGTCTGCGTTTTGCAGCCGGAGAACGGAATTTTTCGATACACAAAGGAGATGTTCGTATGGCAGACTATATCCGCAGATTGCCGGTCTATTTGCTGCTGGACTGTTCTGGCTCCATGATGGGCGAGCCCATTGAGGCGGTTCGCCAGGGCGTGAAGGCCCTGCTCTCCGAGCTCAAAGGGGATCCCCAAGCCCTGGAGACCGCATATCTTTCCGTCATTACCTTTGACAGCTCTGCCCGGCAGGTGATTCCTCTGACAGAGCTGATGCAGTTCCAGGAGCCGGAGCTCAAAGCCTGCGGCGCCACTGCTCTGGGCGGAGCGCTGAATCTGCTGATCGACTGCGTGAACCGGGAGGTCCGCAAGTCCACGGACACCCAGAAAGGCGACTGGCGTCCTCTGGTTTTCCTCCTCACCGATGGTGCACCGTCAGATCTGGAGACCTTCCGGCAGGCGGCGGAGGCGCTGAAGTCCATGAAGGCAGCCAATATCGTGGCCTGTGCGGCGGGCTCCCGGGCGGAGACGTCCTACTTGAAACAAATTACAGAAAATGTGCTGATGATGAACACCCTTTCCGCCGGAGATATGGCCCGGTTCTTCGCTTGGGTTTCCGGGTCCATTAAAATGTCCTCCAAAAGCCTGGACGCCAAGCCCGGCGCGGCCATTGAGCTGCCCCCGCCGCCCCAGGGTTTTGTAGTAGTGCCGTAAAGGAGAGCCGAGATGGAGAGACCGTTGCCAACGCCTGCCCCGGGGACGCCGGCGCCTGCCCGGGTGCTGAAAGGCGGGCTGCCCGTTCCGGAGACGCCCGGAGGGAACCTCAGCCAGATGATCCGGGAGGCGGACGCGGTATTTGCGTCCCTTGGGTCGCCGCTGGATTTGGTGCGGGAGGACACGCCTGAACCGCCGCCTCCGGCAGAGACCATACCTCCACCAGACCCCTCCGCGCCGGAAGCGCTTCCGCCGGGACCCTCTGAACCGGCGGGACCTGCGCTTCCGCTGGAATCTCCTGAGTCAACGGAGCCTGCGCTTTCGCCGTCTGCCCCTGAAGCGGCCGAGCCTGCGCCTCCGCCGGACGCCCCTGAGGCAGCCGGGCCTGCATCACCGCCGGACGCTCCCCAGCCAGCGGAAGCCGCGCCTGAAATTCCGGCAGAGGCGGACGTCCCGCCTCCGCCGCCGAAGCCGCCGGTTCCGCTCAGCAATGAGACGGTTACTGGGCACACGGCAGGGCTTTGGAAGTATCTTCCGGTCCCGGAGGACCAGCCGGATCAGGCCCCGGAATACCGCACGCTGCACCGCTGCGGGCCCGGCGGGGAGATCCTGGCCGCCCAGGTTCGCGGGAAGAAGCACAAGCACGAGGGCACGAACGGCGATGATTGGTTTGAGGCGGCATTTTTTCAGGACCTGGTGTTTCTGGCTGTGTCCGATGGGGCAGGTTCCAAAAAGCTTTCCCGCATAGGGGCGAAAGCGGCCTGTCAGACAGCGGTGGGTTATCTCAAAGCCGCCTTTACGGGCCTCTGGACGCCGGAGCTGGCGGAAACACTTGCCTTGGATTTCGGAGACCAGCGCTGCATGTCGGCCTGTGCGTCTCTGGCCGGGGTGGTGCAGAGCGCCGTGGGGAAGGCCCGGGCGGCGGTGGAATCCGCTTTCTATCAGCGGGCTGCGGACCCGGCCTGGGAAGCCCTGCTGGGCCGGTCCCCGGAGCTGCGGGATTTCTCCGGAACACTGCTGGCGGCCGCTGTGCTTCCGGCGGGAAATGCCGGGCGGCTGGTCCTCTCCTGTCAGGTGGGGGACGGCATGATTGCCCTGGTCAACACCAAAGCCCCCTTTGGCGAGGCGCTGAAGCTGATGGGAGCGCCGGACAGCGGCGAGTTCTCCGGCGAAACCGAGTTTCTCACCTCCGCTCAAGCAGTCACGCCGGAGGCGCTGCAAAGCCGGACCAAGATTTCCCGGGGACACTCGGACGTCCTGCTGCTGATGAGCGACGGTGTGGCCGACGACTACTTCCCCCATGAAACCGGGCTGCTGCGGCTCTATTGCGACTTGGCGGCCAACGGGATTCTGACCCAGCCGGTTCAGGATCTGACGGCGGACCAGCTCCAGCGCTACACCGGTTTCCCCGCCCCCCTCAGCTATCCCTGGGTGAATGACCAGTCCGTCCAGGTGCCCCTGCATTACACCCGGCGGATTCTGGAGTCCACCGGCCTGACGATGGAGGCCCTCTGGCAGGACCGGACCGCCCTGACGCTGGCCGCCCTGGCCCTGAAGGACCTGCCGGAGGACCCGGCGGAGCGCCTGCGGCACTGGCTGGATAACTACGTGGAGCGGGGCTCCTTTGATGACCGGACCCTGGCCATCCTGCGGATGGGATAAATCCTGCTCCCTGCCGGGCGCTGGTTCCCGCGCCGGAATATTCCCGCACTGCGGAAGGAGGAGTCTCTATGCCCCATACAGCGGAAGCCATTCTGGCGGATGGCCGGAAGCTTCCCTACGTCATACAGGACGACCCGCCCAGGGGTGGTATGAAGTACACCTATTTCGCCCCGGACAAGTCCTATGTTGTCCAGTTTTTCAACAATCCCCAGGTAGCTGCGGACCCGAACACACACAAGCGTTTAGAGGCCATCATCGGCAAGTACAACCCCACCCGCTCGGAGGCCGGCGGCGGCGCACCCGGCGGCAGCGAGGCAATGGCCCAGTATTTTTCCACCCGCTTCTGCTGGCCCACGGACATTGTCCGTTCTCCGGAATTCGGCATTGTCTGCCCCGCTTACCCCGCTAATTTCTTCTTTACAGAAAAGGCGTCCGCTTGCCTGCCTCTCAAGGGGAAAGACAAGCGGAGCAAGTGGTTTACCTCGCCGCGAAACCGGCAATATTTGGAGGAGTCGGAAATTGGGGACTTCCGTTCCATGCTTCAGATGTCCATCTCTCTGGCCCGTTCCGTCCGGCGGATGCATCAGGCGGGACTGGCGCACTCGGACCTCAGCTGCAACAACGTGCTCATTGACCCCCAGACCGGCAGCTGTGTCATCATCGACATTGATTCCCTGGTGGTGCCGGGGCTTTTTCCGCCGGAGGTGGTGGGTACCCACGGCTATATCGCACCCGAGGTGCTGGAGAGCATGGACCTGCCGGCCGGTCATCCGGACCGGAAGCTGCCCAGCTCCTACACGGACCTTCATGCGCTGGCGGTGCTGCTGTATGAGTATCTGCTCATGCGCCACCCTCTGGAGGGCCCCAAGATTTACTCACCAAACTCTCCGGAGGAGGACGATTTCCTGGGCTTCGGCCCCCAGGCTACTTTTATCGAGAATCCCCACGACACCAGCAACCGGCCCAATGATCTCTATTTCACGATTCATGATTTGGGCCCCGTGTTGGAAGATCTGTTTCTCCGGGCCTTTGTGGACGGACTTCACCGGCCCAACGACCGGCCCACCGCCATGGAGTGGGAAAAGGGCTTGGTAAAGACCTGGGACCTCCTCCATCCCTGTGAGAATCCGGAGTGCGCCGCCAAGTGGTTCGTACTCCACGATCTGCGGCGGCCCATCTGCCCGTTCTGCGGAACTCGGGTAAAGCGGGAAAATTTGCTGCGGCTGCGGCTGAAAAGCCAGCTGCGGGGGCGCCCCGGCCAGTGGGTTCCGGCGGGGGAAGTGGACGTGTACCACAATCTGCCCCTGTTTCAGTGGCACATGCTCTCCGGTGTCTTTCCCGACGAGAAGGCTAACCGGGAACTGCAGGCTTACGTCTGCCGCCACCAGGGCCAGTGGCTTCTGGTGAATCACCAGGCCCAGGGCATGATGTCTCCCGGAGGAAATCTGGTGCCCACGGGACATGCCATCCTTCTGCGGGACGGGGCGGTTTTTCGGGCCAGCGGCGGCGAGCGGGGCTTTCTGATCGAAGTCAGCCAGCCGTGAATCCTATGGATTTTCCGGTGCGTTTCCGGCAAAATTTCATAAACTGTTAACAACTAAACCGCAGATAAAGTTTACCATAAGACAAATCCTTGCCGCCGCGCAGGCGGAAAAGGAGAACGGAAAAAACGAAAGGAAGATTCCATCATGCACCAACGCGGACTGACCGACGAGCAAGTTCGTGCCTCCAGAGAACAATTCGGAACCAACCAGCTCACCGAACAGCCTTCGGAGAGCTTTTGGGAGAAGCTGAAGGGCAACTTCGGCGACCCGATGATCAAGATTCTCTGCGTCGCGCTGATTATCAACGTGATCTTTGCCATTCTGGGCCAGGTGGCCTGGTATGAATCCGTGGGCATTGCGGCGGCCGTGCTGCTGGCCACCCTGGTGTCCACCTTCTCCGAGTACCGGAACGAAAACGCCTTCCAGAAGCTCCAGGAGGAGGCGTCCCAAATCAAGTGCAAGGTCTACCGGAACAACGAAATTACGGAGATCGCCATTCAGGAGATTGTGGTGGGAGACTGGGTGCTGCTCCAGTCCGGCGACAAAATTCCCGCCGACGGTATCCTGGCCGAGGGCGCCATTCAGGTGGACCAGTCCGTCCTGAACGGCGAGGCCAAGGAGGCCGCCAAGCGGGTTCCCCCGGAGGGCGCTCAGGAGGAGAACGCTCCCATGGATTTCCTGAACCCCTACAAGGTGTTCCGGGGTTCTGTGGTCTGCTCCGGCAGCGCGGTGATGGAGGTCACCACCGTGGGCGACCAGTCTGTCTACGGACAGATTGCCAGCGAGCTCCAGACCGACGACGACCGGGATACCCCCCTGAAGGTGAAGCTGGCCAAGCTGGCGGATCAGATCAGCAAGTTCGGCTACATCGGCGGTGTCGCCATAGCCCTGGCCTTCATGTTCCAGCGCCTTGTGGAGATCAACCTCTTTCCGATGTTTGAGGTCATGGTGACCTTTCCCGGCTGGATGGCCCTGCTGAATGACGCCGTGGAGGCGGTGATGCTGGCGGTGATTATCATCGTCATGGCTGTGCCCGAGGGCCTGCCGCTGATGATCGCCATTGTCTCCGCCCAGAACATGGGCAAGATGCTCAAGGACAATGTGCTGGTGCGGAAGGTCTCCGGCATTGAGACGGCGGGCAGCCTGAACATCCTCTTCAGCGACAAGACCGGCACCATCACGAAAGGCCTGCTGGAGGCGGTGGTCTTCGTGGATGGCGGCGGGCAGTCCTATACCGCCTATAAGGACGTTCCCGGGGAGCTGGGCCGGCTGGCCTCGCTCAGCGCCCGGTACAACACCGGCGCGGTGCTCAGCGGCGAGGGCGCCGGCGCTCATCCCGTGGGCGGCAACGCCACGGAGCGGGCCCTGCTCAGTTTTGTGGCCCAAACGCCGGACAGCGCGCAGGTAAAGGTTACCGGCTCCATTCCCTTCAATAGTCAGAACAAGTATTCCGCCGCCCGGGTGGAGGGAGACTATGCCCTCACGCTCATTAAGGGTGCGCCGGAAAAGATTCTCAGCCGCTGTGCCTATTACTACGACAGAGAGGGCAAGCGCCAGCCGTTCCAGAGCGGCGCTGTGGAGTCGAAAATTGACGAACTGGCGGCCCGTGCCATTCGCGTGCTGGCTTTGGCGGTGTGTGAGAGTGATATTCAGGACGGCGCACTGCCGGACGGAGGGGACTGGACCCTGGTGGGAGTAATCGGCATCCGGGACGAGGTTCGTCCGGAATCCGTAGGAGCGATTGCCCAGGTGCGCCGGGCCGGCGTCCAGGTGGTCATGATTACCGGTGACCGGAAGGACACCGCTATGGCCATTGCCAGGGAGGCGGGCCTGCTGGAGCGGGACAGCGACCTGGTGCTGACCTCCGACGAGCTGGCCCAGCTCAGCGACGATGAGCTGAAGACCAAATTGGCGGATATTCGAGTGGTGGCCCGGGCCCTGCCCAGCGACAAGAGCCGCTTCGTCCGGGTGGCCCAGGAGCTGAACCTGGTGGTGGGCATGACCGGCGACGGCGTCAACGACTCTCCCGCCCTGAAGAAGGCCGACGTGGGCTTCGCCATGGGCGGCGGCACGGAGGTGGCCAAGGAGGCCAGCGAAATCGTCATCCTGGACGACAACTTCAGCTCCATTGAAAAGGCCATTCTTTACGGCCGCACCATCTTCAACAGCATCCGCAAGTTCATCATCTTCCAGCTGACCATCAATGTGGCGGCGGTGCTGGTGAGCTTCGTGTGCCCCCTGCTTCACATCGAGAACCCCCTGACCATCACCCAGATTCTCTGGGTCAACCTGGTCATGGATACCCTGGCGGCCCTGGCCTTCGGCGGCGAACCGGCTCTGAAGCGCTATATGGAGGAGCGGCCCAAGCGCCGGGACGAGGCCATCGTCAGCCGCTATATGTGGAGCTCCATCCTCATCGGCGCAGGCTGGACCTTTGCTTTAAGCATGGTGTTCATCCTCAGCCCCCTGCCCCGGCGCTTCTTCCCGGATCAGACCTCCCTGCTGACGGGCTATTTCACCTTCTTCATCTTCATCGCGGTCTTCAATGCCTTCAACGCCCGAACGGAACAGAAAAACCTCTTCGACAACCTGGGAAAGAATCCCGGTTTCCTGCGGGTCATGGGCGGTATCGCCGTGGTACAGGTGCTGATGACCTATTTCGGCGGCGTGATTTTCCGCTGCCACGGTTTGACGGCTATGCAGTGGGTTTTCGTTCTGGTCATGGCCTTTACCATCATTCCGCTGGACCTCATCCGCAAGTGCGTAATCCGTAAGGACGGGTAACCCTGCGGCGGAACGCCGCTTGAAAATAAAACAAATCAGGAGGATAATACAACTATGGCTGTTAGTTTGACCAAGGGACAGAAAGTGGACCTGACCAAGGGCAACCCCGGACTGAGCAAGCTGCTGATTGGCTTGGGCTGGGATACCAACAAGTATGACGGCGGCTCTGCCTTCGACCTGGATGCGGCGGCGTTCCTGCTGGCCGGCAGCGGCAAGGTGGCCGGTGATGGGGACTTCGTTTTCTACGGCAACCTGAAGCACGCCTCCGGCAGCGTGGAGCATATGGGCGACAACCTCACCGGCGAGGGCGAGGGCGACGACGAGCAGATCAAGGTAAACCTCTCGGCCGTGCCCGCCTCGGTGGAGAAAATCGACTTCACCGTCACCATTTATGAGGCGGAGGAGCGCCGCCAGAACTTTGGACAGGTCTCCAACGCCTTCATCCGGGTGGTGGATGAGAGTACCGGCACAGAACTCATTCGCTATGACCTGGGCGAGGATTTCTCCATCGAGACTGCCGTGGTGGTGGGTGAGCTGTACCGCAACAACGGGGAGTGGAAGTTCAATGCTATTGGCAGCGGCTTCCAGGGCGGCCTGCACGCCCTGTGCCAGAACTACGGCGTCAACGTCTAAGGGACCTTCGGACAGCTGCGGGGACGTGGGTTCCCGCAGCTGGGGAGATATATAGCCAGCGCGGTTGAAAAGAATCCCTTGGATTCTTTTCAATAAACCGCCGCTCAGGCGGCGGTTTGAGCCGCAAAGCGGCTGCCTGCGCAGGACTTCATAGGAAACGCAAATGCGCTCTGCGCATCGGCGGACCTCTGGTCCGCCGGCTGAAAAGGAGGCACAACTCCTTTTCAACTGCGTTGACTATATTACAACAGAAAGCTTGGAGGAAAAGAACATGGCAGTGGAACTGAGAAAAGGACAGAAAGTCAGTCTGGAAAAAAAGGGCGCTTCTCTGGGGGAAATCCTGATTAACCTGAACTGGAGCCAGCCCAAGAAGAAGGGGCTTTTCTTCAATCGCACGCAGGCCATTGACCTGGACCTGGGGTGCCTGTTTGAACTGGAAGGCGGCTACAAGGGCTGTGTCCAGGCTCTCGGCAATGCGTTTGGCAGTCTCCAGCAGCCGCCCTTTATTGCACTGGACGGGGATGACCGCACCGGCGCGGCCCAGGGCGGTGAGAATCTCCGGGTCAACGGCAATCAGATTGCCCAAATCAAGCGTATTTTGGTCTATACCTTCATCTACGAGGGCGTGGCCAATTGGCAGCAGGCGGACGGCATCGTCACCGTCAAGTGCCCCGGCAGCGAGGACATTGTGGTCCGCATGGACGAGTATGGCTCCAAGCTGGGCATGTGCGCCATTGCGCTGCTGGAAAACCAGAACAACGAAACCTTCAGCGTGCAGAAGGTTGTGCAGTTCTTCAAGAGCCACCCCGATATGGATCAGGCCTTCAATTGGGGTCTGCGCTGGGTGGCGGGTTCCAAGTAAATGGAGTATAAAATTCTCTATCAGGACGCCTTCCCCGTGGTCCAGTGCGACCTGCGGCAGGGGGAGTCCATCAAAGCGGAGTCCGATGCCATGGTGGCCATGTCGGCTACACTGGACGTCACCGGCAATATGGAGGGCGGCCTGCTGGGCGGTCTGGCCCGGCGGATGTTTACCGGGGAGAGTTTCTTTTTCCAGCGTCTGACGGCTGCCAGAGGCCCGGGCTATGCCCTGCTGGGGCATCCCATTCCCGGCGGCATCATTGATGTGGCCCTGGATGGGTCCTATGGTCTGATGGTGCAGAAGGGCGGTTTTCTGGCGGCGGAAGAGAGCGTTCAGGTGGATACGGCTCTGCAAAATCTGGCCCAGGGCTTTTTCTCGAAGGAGGGCTTCTTCGTCCTCAACGTCCGGGGCCGGGGAACCGTGTTCCTCAGCAGCTACGGCGCGATCCACGCCATCAATCTGGCGGCGGGAGAAGAGATCGTGGTGGACAATGGACATCTGGTGGCTTGGCCGGACTACATGAACTATAAAATTGAGAAGGCATCCAACGGCTGGATTTCCAGCGTCATGTCCGGTGAATGTCTGGTGTGCCGCTTCCGGGGGCCCGGTCCGGTGCTGATTCAGACCCGGAACCCGGAGAGTTTTGCCGGCTGGGTCCGGGGCATGATGCCTTCCAGCTGATGTTGATACGGGGAGAAAGGAGAAGGGAGAATGTCTGTAAATCTGCAAAAGGGGCAGAAGGTCGAGCTGCGCAAAAGCACAGGCGGCGACCTCCGCCGGGTAATGGTGGGCCTGGGCTGGGACGAGGTCAAGCGCAAAGGCGGCCTCTTCGCGCCCAAACCTCAGGATATTGACTGCGACGCCTCCGCCTTCGTCTGTGTGGGCGGCAAGCTGGTCAGCAACAGCGACGTGGTCTACTTCGGCAACCTCCGCCACAGCAGCGGCGCGGTGAACCACATGGGCGACAACCTCACCGGAGCCGGGGAGGGGGACGACGAGCAGATCTTCGTGGAGCTGTCCACCCTGCCGGAGCAGTACGACAAGATTGTCTTTGTGGTGAACATCTACCAGGCCGCGCAGCGGCGGCAGCACTTCGGCCTGATTCAGAACGCCTTCATCCGCGTCTGCGACGCCGAGACCAACCAGGAGCTGTGCCGGTATAATCTCTCGGAAAGCTATGACAACCTGACCGCCATGGTCTTCGGCGAGCTGTATCGTTACAAGGGCCAGTGGAAATTCAGCGCCATTGGTCAAGCGACTTCGGACAACAGCGTCAGCGATCTGGCGAATCGGTTCCGGTGACGAAAAGAGACAAAAGGAGGAAACGACAATGGCAGTGAATTTGGCAAAAGGCCAGCGGGTCAGTCTGGACAAGGGCATGACCATGGCTCTGGTGGGCCTGGGCTGGGATACGAACCAGTACGACGGCGGTGCGGATTTCGATCTGGACGCCTCCGCCTTCCTGCTGGGGGCGAACGGCAAGGTCCGCAAGGACGAGGATTTCATCTTTTATAACAACCTGGACAGTGACGACGGCGGCGTCCACCACACCGGCGACAACCTTACCGGCGAGGGCGACGGCGACGACGAAGTGCTGATTATTGACTTCACCAAGGTTTCCCCCGACGTGCAGAAAATTGCCATCACCGTCACCATTCATGACGCGGTGACGCGGCGGCAGAACTTTGGGCAAGTGAGCAACGCCTATGTCCGCGTGGCCCGCATGGCCGGACCGGACGATATGGTGGGCACCGAGGTGCTGAAGTTCGACCTGATGGAGGAGTTCTCCATTGAAACGGCCCTGGTGGTGTGCGAGATCTACCGCCACGGCGGCGAGTGGAAGTTCAATGCCGTGGGCGCGGGCTATCAGGGCGGCCTGGAGGCCCTCTGCCGCAGTTTTGGCGTGAATGTCTGAGGAAGCCTGAACGGGGAATCAGCGGCAGACCTTATCATCGTACAGTAAGCAAATGCGTTTGGAGGCAGGTCATGAATCGACTGCAGGAACAATTCGACAGGGCCGGAGCCGCCCTGACCCTCTCCCCCGGCGAGTACGAGGGCCCCTTGCGGGTCACCCGCCCCTGCGTTCTGGACGGCGGGGGAAGCACCCTTTGGGCCATGACGGGGCCTGTCCTGGTGGTGGAGTCCCCCGGCGTCACCGTGCGGAATCTCCGGGTGGAGATTACGGAGGCGCAGGCCGCCAGCCACACCGCCATTCAGATGGAGCAGCCAGCTGCTCTGGAGAACGTGGAGGTCCGCGGGGACGTTGTGGGCCTCCCGGGCGAAGCGCCGCACTGGGACCTTCCCGCCCTGGTTTCCCTGGGGGAGTTTGCCGCCGGAACGCCCAACGCCTTTTCCGTCCAAATCCAGGCAGCCGCCCCGGCAGAGCTGATTTGCGGGATGGAGGGGGTCACAGCCAGTCCTGCCCGGCTGGAGGAGGGACCGCAGACCTTTCTGCTCCAGGCGGAGCCCCTGCGGGACAACACGATTCTCTACGGTGAGCTGCTTCTGCGGACAGCAGTGACCCGCCGCCTCTGCGTTACCGGCCTGGCCCGCAAAGGTGCGCCGGAGCGCCGGGAGGCGGTTCCCGCCCAGCCGGTAGTCCCCCGGGACGCTTCGCCGGTGCTCCTTCCGGCGGAACTTCTGGCGCCCCAGGTCTCCGGCGTGCCCTACGTCAAGCGAGGCCAGCGGCTTGCCTTTCAGGACCTGGGCGCGGGAACCCTGAAAGTGGCTCTGGAGCACCAGGGCGGAGGGCAGGACCTGGAGCTGGATGCGTACATGTTCTTGTTGGGAAGCAGCGGCAAGGTGCGGGGGGATTCGGACTTTGTCTTTTTTGGAAACCCGGTCTCTCCGGATCAGGCGGTCCGTTTGGCCTCTGCCGGAAAGAACGTCCCCCTGGCGCTGGCGGACCTGGACCGGGTGGACCCGGCGGTGGAACGGCTGGCGGTGTGCTTCTCGGTCTACGGCGACGAGGCGGGAAAGAATTTTTCCCGTTTACGGGAGCCGCTGCTGCGGATTTTCGCCGGAGAGCGGGAGGCCTGCCGCCTGCGGCTGGATGATTTGCGGGTGGAAAAGACCCTGGTGGCGGTAGAGGTCTATCGCTACAAGGGGCAGTGGAAGCTGAATTTTGTGGGCAGCGGCTATCAGGACGGTCTGCGGCCCCTCTGCGAAAGCTATGGCGTAGAGGTGGAAAATTGAGCCATAGCACGAAAGGATTGACAGCCATGTGGAAACCGGAGGAGCTCCTTCCCTACCGGCTGGGGGGACTGCTGTACACCCCTGCCCTGAACCATACTGCGGCGGGGAAAATCAAATCCAAGGCCTATCCCCGTCTCACGGCCGCTGCTTTCTGCCTGGAGGACTCCATCCAGGATTCCGCTCTCCCCCAGGCGGAGCAAACGCTGGTAAAGACCTTGACGTCCCTGGGAGAGGCGGCGGAACGTCCCCTGCTGTTTGTCCGGGTGCGGACGCCCCGGCATTTGGAGCGTGTCCATCGCCTGCTGGGGAGCCGGGAGGAGGTTCTCACCGGTTACATCCTGCCGAAATTCGACCTGTCCAACGGCGGCGCTTACGCGGAGCTTCTGGAGAAGTACAACGCAGGCCGCTCCGCACCGCTGTACATGATGCCCATTCTGGAGAGCCGTATGGTAGCTCGGCCGGACAGCCGGGCTTCTGTTCTGATGCGGGTGAAAGAGGTGATAGACAGCGTCCGTGCTTTGACGCTGAATGTCCGGGTAGGGGGAAACGACTTCTGCAATCTTTACGGCCTGCGGCGGTCTGTGGGGCAGACCATCTATCAGATCGGCGTGATTCGGGACATCCTCATGGACATTCTCCGGGTCTTTTCCTCGGATTATGTGGTTTCCGGCCCGGTATGGGAGTATTTTGGCACGGACTCCGTTGCCGCCTGGGCGGAGGGACTGCGGGCGGAGCTGGCCCTGGACCGGCTGAATGGCTTCATAGGCAAGACCGCGATTCACCCGGCTCAGCTTCCCTTGATTTACGAGGGGATGCAGGTGGACCGGGAGGACTATGAAGACGCCCTGGAGATTCTCGGCTGGAAGGAGGGGGACTTTGGAGTGTCCAAGAGCGCCGGGGGCACCCGAATGAATGAGGTGAAATGCCATAACCGGTGGGCAGAGCGCATCTGTAAGCTGGCCCAGGTTTATGGCGTCCGGCCGGAGACCGGAAAGGAGAAGGAAAATGAAAACCTATACGTCTGACAGCTGCCTGCGCCTGGCCCGGCGGGTGAACAATCGGAAGAGGACCTATCTGCTGGTGAATCCTCTCCAGGGCAAGCACCTTCCTGTGAGTCCCATCCAGGCCCTGGAAATGATGAAGACGCTGGGAGACCGTCTGGCGGAGGAATTTCCGGAGACCAGGCTGGTGATTGGCTTTGCGGAAACGGCCACGGCCGTGGCTGCGATGGCCGCCTCCTGTTTCGATAAGCGCTGCGTTTACATTCACACCACCCGGGAATCTCTGCCGGAGGGAAGCGCCATTGAATTTCGGGAGGAACACAGCCACGCGGTGGAACAGTCCCTCTATTGCCGGGAGATGGACGCGTGGCTGCGGGAGACGGAGACCGTTGTCCTGATTGATGACGAGATTTCCACAGGCCGGACCATTCTCAACATGATCGACCAGCTCTCGGCACAGTTTCCGTCTCTTCGGAGCAAGCGGATAGTAGCGGCGTCCCTGTTGAATCGGGTTTCTCAGGAGAATCAAAACCGTCTGGCGGCGGAGGGAATCCTCTGCCGGTACTTGGTGAAGCTCCCCCAGGAGGATTATACGCAGGCTGTGGCAGGCTTCTCTGTCCGGGAGGCAGCTGTCCCCCCGCCGGTACCTGTCCTGGCTTGGGAACGTCTTCCCTTAGCCTTCTGCGACCCCGGCAGGGGAGTGCTGGCCTTCGATTATCTGGACGTCTGCCGCCGCCGGGCGGAAGCACTCCTTCCGTGCCTCCGGGAAGCGTTGGGGCCGGACAGAAGGCTGCTGGTGCTGGGGGCGGAGGAGTGTATGCTTCCCGCCTTGGTGTTGGGGGCGGTACTGGAACGGCAGGGCGGATACGCGCAGGTCCGCTGCCATGCCACCACCCGGAGTCCGATCGGCGTCAGCGGCGCGCCGGGATACCCCATCCGAGAGGGCTGGCGTTTGCCCAGCCTCTGCGATGCGAACCGGACGGCCTACCTCTATAATTTGGACCATTACGACGCGGTACTGCTGGTCAGCAGCCGCGGGGAACCGGCGGGCCTGGAGGCTCTGGCCAAAGCGCTGAGCGTCCACGGCTGCGGGGCGCGTTACTGGATAGGAGGGAGTGTGTGATGTTTGGTTCCTACCGTCCCGAGGACGTGACCATTTTGCTGAAGGACATTACCGGACTGGTAGAACCCATGAGTGCGCAGGAACGGGAGGCCCGCATTCAGCAGGGGATTCCCTACTCCGAGATGCTGCCTCTGGAATACGAGCCCTCTCCCGCTTACCTGCAGGCTTACCGGGAGGCTCTGGAGCGTTATGCGGAAGCGACTGCCCAGGCGGCGGCGTCGGCGGCCCGGCAGATTTGGGAACGGAGGGGGCCGCAGGTGGTCCTGGTGTCCCTGGCCCGGGCGGGGACCTCCATCGGCGTACTGCTCAAGCGAGCTATCCAGCGCTATTATCAGGCGGAGGTCCCGCATTATACCATTTCCATCATCCGCGGGCAGGGCATAGAC
Organism: Oscillibacter sp.; assembly: GCA_022797935.1. Lineage (GTDB taxonomy): Bacteria > Bacillota > Clostridia > Oscillospirales > Oscillospiraceae > Oscillibacter. The sequence goes on from JAAWLO010000029.1 coordinate 16,380, forward strand.
CGGGCAGCTATGGACGAGCTTCTGGCCCGGCATCCGGCGGCGTCTCTTCAATTTGTGGATGGCTGGACGGGAAAGGGCGCGATCCAGCGCCAGCTGCTGCAGGCCATGGAGGAGTATCCCGGCGTGAATCCCGGGTTGGCGGTGCTGTCGGACCCGGCCCGGGTGGCGGACATCTGCGGTACGCCGGAGGATTTTTTGATTGCCAGTTCCTGCCTGAACGCCACGGTCTCCGGCCTGCTGAGCCGGACTTTTTACCGCCGGGATATCATCCGTCCTGGAGAGTTTCACGGCGCGGCATGTTACAGCCAGTGGGCAGACCGGGACCAGACCTATGGCTTTATTGACGCGGTAGAGGCCTGTTTTCCGGAGGAAATTCCGCCGCTTCCGGCGGCCCGTGCGGCTGGCTGTACCGGCCTGGAGGAGGCGGAGGAAATCCGCGCCGCCTTTGGCATCCGGGACCTGAATCTGGTGAAGCCAAGTATTGGCGAGGCCACCCGGGTTCTTCTGCGGCGGGTTCCCTGGAAGGTGCTGGTTCACAGCCTGGAGGACGAGACCCATCTGGGGCATCTCTATCAGCTGGCCCGGGAGAAGGGCGTGGAGGTGGTGCGGTATCCTCTGCGGAATTACCGGGCCTGCGGGCTGATTCAAGAATTGGCGGACACCTGAGATGAGAGAAATTTTGTTTGCAACGGACCTGGATAACACCCTTCTGTTTTCACACCGGTACCGCCGGCCGGGAGATATCTGCGCAGAATATCTGGAGGGGAAGGAACAGGGCTTTTTGACGCCCCAGGTTTGGGCATGGCTGGAAAACCTGCCGGAAAATCTGCGCCTGCTGCCGGTGACGACCCGGTCGGTGGCCCAATACCGGCGGATTCAGTGGCCTGTGCCGCCGGAGTGGGCAGTGGCGGTAAACGGCGGCATTCTTCTGCGGAACGGAGAACTGGACGGCCCCTGGAGGGCGGATTTCACGGCCATAGCGGCCCCGTTTCAGCCGGAGCTGGCCCGTCTGGCAGCGGATTTGGAGCGCTGGGATTGGTGTCTCCGGCGGAGCCTGGTGGATGGGCTGTACCTCTACGCTGTTTGCCCCGGAGAAGAGGGAATGATGGACCGGGCCGCCCTTTACCGGGGACAGACGCCGCTGACCGTGGAGCCTTCCGGACGGAAGCTGTATTTCCTTCCCCCGGGCCTGGACAAGGGCGCGGCCCTGGAGCGGGCCCGGCGGCGGTTCCGGCCCAGTCTGGTCATCAGCGCCGGGGACAGCACCTTGGACCTGCCCATGCTCCAACGGGCGGATTTGGCGTTGGTGCCGGACGCGTCCCTGGCCTTACAGGTGCAGGGACCGGAGGTCCGTGTCTGCCCGAAGGGGCGGCGCTTTTCCGAGTTTGTGCTGGAAACAGCCTTGGAGTCAGCCCGGTAAGCGATGAAAAAGAGAACTGCCCAGGCAGTTCTCCTTTCATTTCATTTACAGATGTGTCAGGCAAGGAAGCCCTTGAGGATGCAGTCTTCCGCCTCTTCCTCTGTGAGCCCCAGGGTTTCCAGTTTCAGGAGCTGGTCCCCGGCGATTTTGCCGATAGCCGCTTCATGAATCAGCTGCGCTTCCGTGCAGTTGGCGGTGATGGCGGGAATGGACTTGATTTTCGCGCCGCCCATGATGATGGAATCGCACTGGACATGGCCGAAGCACTGGGCGTTGCCCACCATGCGGGGATAAAACACCTGCTCCGATTGGTCCTGGGCCACAGAGCGGGAGATGACCCGGCCCTTGGAGTCCTCGCCGTCCAGAATGATTTCCATGTCGCTCTCCGCCGCCTGCTGGCCGTGGGTCAGAAGCCGTTCGGTAATGACGGCCTCCGCGCCCTTGCCGCAGACGATTTTGGTGTAGCGTTTTGTGGAGTCAATGCCCCGCAGCTGGACGGTTTCCATCTGAATGGACGCACCCTCCTCCAGGTAGACGACGGTCTGGGGATTCATGATTCTGCCGCCCTTGCCGTCTCCCTGGCCATAGTGCTTTTCCGTGTAGCGGACCTTGGAGTTCCGGCCCACGTAAAAGGTGTGGACGCCATCGTGGCGGGACTCCTGTTCCCCACAGTTGTGGATGCCGCAGCCGGCCACAATGTCCACATCGCAGTTTTCGCCGATAAAGAAGTCGTTGTAGACCATCTCCTGGACGCCGGGTTTGGTGATGATGACCGGGATGTGGCAGGTTTCCCCGGCGGTGCCGTCCTGAATGCGGATGTCAATGCCGGGCTTGTCCTCCTTGGAGGTAATCTGGATATGTTCTGTGGACTGCCGCCCGTCGCAGCCGCTGTCCTTGCGGATGTTGAACGCACCCACAGGCTTGCCGGTCAGGTCCGCGATTTTTTCCAGCAGCTGGCGGTCGATTTCGTATTCCATCATGGTACCTTCGCCTCCTTTGTCAGTACCGGGCAGGCGCCCAGGGTGTCCGCCAGGATTTGGGGCAGGATTTCCGCCGGGGCTCCCCGGTGGCGGAGGCGTCCGTCGCCTACGACGATGACCTCGTCCGCCAGAGAGATAATCCGCTCCTGGTGGGAAATGATAATCATGGTAGAGCCCCCGGCGGCGTGCAGCTGTTCGAAGGTTTCGGTCAGCCTGGCAAAGGACCACAGGTCAATGCCTGCCTCCGGCTCGTCGAAAATCATGAGTTCCGCGCTGCGGGCCAGGATGGTGGCAATTTCAATGCGTTTGACCTCGCCGCCGGAGAGAGAGGCGTCCACCTCCCGGTCCAGGTAATCGTTGGCGCACAGGCCTACCCGGGTGAGGAACTGGCAGCAGCGGTCTTTGGAAAGATGCTCATTGCCGCTGGCCAGAGTCAGGAGCTTGCGGACGGTGAGGCCCTTGAACCGGGGGGGCTGCTGAAAGCCGTAGCTGATGCCGAGCTTGGCCCGCTCCGTGATGCCCAGTTCTGTAATGTCCTGTCCCTTCCAGAGAATCTGCCCGCCGGTGGGACGGACAAGCCCCATAATGCTCTTGGCCAGAGTGGTTTTGCCGCCGCCGTTGGGGCCGGTGAAAACCACCAGCCGCCCGCTGCCGACGGTGAGGGAGATATCGTTTAAAATTCCCAGCGCGCTGCCGCCCTCCTGGACGGCGTAGCTGAGATGCTTCAATTCCAGCATGGTTGGCGACCTCCTTGGTGTCTCCGGGAACGCAGAGACGCGTTCCGATTCTCATTGACTATACCAGACCTGGCGGGAAAATGCAATCTGAAACCAGGATTTTCCCCTCTATTTTACCCAAAAGTCCCTTTGTTATCTGTTGCAGGCGCAACAGTGGCAAAATTTTCTCCTTCTGCATAGGCTGGAGGGAAAAGGAGGGACCACGCATGGATCAAAGTGTACATACCGCGCAGACCTATGATTTCCGCCAATACGACCGTATTTGGCAGAGAGTAGCCCCCAATTTGGAGCCCTATCCCCCTGGCATGTCCCAAACGGCGCGGTCGGAGGTGCAGCCTCCATTTCCGGCGGTGCAGCCGGTCCCGCCGGTACAGCCGGAGACCCCTGCTGTGCCGGTTCCGATCGGGTCTGGTGAAAGCCAGCTTCCCGGCGCGGAGCAAAATCCTTGCTGCATGGGCTCTGCGGCAGCGGAGATGCTGGAGGTGCTGACGGGCTATATCGAAGCCTCCCTGTCAGACCGCCGGGTGCTTCAAGCGCTGACGCGGCAGGCGCCATCCTGGGCACGGCAGCGCCTGCGGGACATCGGCACAGACTTGACCGGCCACGTCCGGCAGCTGTCGGCGGCCTATTATCTCATCACGGGCCGCTGCTACCGGCCCAGTGTCAGCACGGAGCGCATCTATGTGGGCCGCTGGTGCCCTGCTCTGCGGGAGCGCTATCACGCCGCAGCCTGCAGCGGCTTCAACTATGCCCGCTCCGCCGATGACACCACGGACGTCTGCCTCGCCAAGCTCTTCAAGGACCTCAGCGAGGACGCCTACCGCCACGCGGAGGAGCTGATGGGCCTTCTGGAGCGGAGCCTGCAAAACACCTGAGCGCAGCCCTCCGTCCGGAGACGGAGGGCTTTTGTTCGGTCTATTGGGCAGCTCTCAACGGTCAAAGGCCGGTCCCCAGGCCCGGGCAATCTCCTCCCGCTCCGCCTGGTGCTCCACCCAGTCCTCCAGATAGCCGCAGCTCCGGCAGACATAGCGGGCCACGGGAATCCGCTTCACCGTCAGCATCCCCGTGATGCAGACGCTGTTGGCGAGGTAGCGGTGGGCATCGTCGGGAACCCGGAGAATTTCCAGAGAGCCGCACTTGGGGCATCGTTTTGTGTTCTTCAAGCGCTCTTCCCCCTTTCCTTCCGGCCTCTCCATGCGTTCCAGAGCCGGTCCAGCAGCGGCAGCAGGAGCAGCAGCAATACCAGCTGATTGGGTACGCGGGGCATGGCGCACCTCCGTTTAATTCACCTTGTAGAGCTTCATGGACAGCGGGATGGAAACCGCCGTGGCCAGTACCGCAGCCAGGGACAGAAGCACGGCTGCCGGCAGCGGGATACTGGGCAGCTCCTCTGCTATCCCGGCGATGGATCCGCCAAGGAGCGCCACACCGAAGATGATAATCATGAAGCCCCAGCGGCCCCGTTCCACACCGAAACGAAGGACCATAGGCAATGTGATAGCCAAGGCAATCAGCCCGCCCAAAAAGCTCATTACCAAAGCGAAGAAGACGGGGGGATTGTGGGTGAAAAAGGACGCCGCCGTCTGAAACACCAGGCTCAGCACCAGAGCCGCCGCCATACTCAGCCATCCCAAGACATATTTGCTCAGCACAAGATCCCATTTCGAGTAGGGCATCATGGCTGCCAGCTGGTCCCAGTGGCTCCGCTCGTCATAGGCAATGGCTGTAAAAGGCAGCATGGAGCACCAGACCACCACAAATACACTGTTGAAAATGCCGCCTACCACAGACAGCAGTACCATAATCAGCACGAACATTCGCATCTGCTTCCACAGTACGTAAAAATCTTTCCTTACCAGTGCTTTCATTTTTTGGCTCCTTTCACCATGAAAAGAATGATGTCTTCCACGCTGGCCCGCTCCACGTCCAGTCCGTTTGGCAGGCTCTCCCGGCGGACCAGGGCACGGACGCCGCCGTAGCTGCTGGACTCCTGGCCAATCACAGCGTCCTTCCGCAGGCTCTCCAGCTGCTCCGCTGTTCCGGAGAAGATGCCGTAGGTCTCCAGCAGCTGGTCTTTCTCGTCGCAGAACAGTAGCTGTCCCTGATGCAGGAAGGCGATGTAATCGCAGAGCTTTTCCAGGTCCGAGAGGATGTGGGAGGAGATGAGGATGGAGTGGTCCTCCTCCCGGGTGAACTCGTAGAAGAGCTCCAGCACCTCGTCCCGCACAATGGGGTCCAGACCGGAAGTGGCCTCATCCAGAATCAGCAGCTTGGGCTGGTGACTCATGGCCACGGCGATCGCCAGCTTCATCTTCATGCCCCGGGAGAAGTCCTTGAAAGGCTTTTTCTCCGGCAGCTGGAACCGGCGCAGAAAGTCCTCATACTGCTTCTGGCTCCAGCGGCGGTAGGTTCCGGCCATGACTTTTCCCACCTGGAGGGCGGTCAGCGTTTCGGGGTAATAGGCCTCGTCCAGCACCACGCCGATATCCTCTTTGGTTTCCCGGAATTCTGGTGTGGTCACGTCCACACCCAGGAGGGAGGCGGATCCGCTGTCGGGCTGGAGAGCGTTCATCATCAGGCGGATGGTGGTGGACTTGCCTGCGCCGTTTTCGCCCACCAGGCCGCAGATGGTGCCGCTGGGCACCGTCAGGCACAGGTCCTGGATGGCGAAGCTGTCAAAGGTCTTGCAGATGTGGGAAAGTTGAATGGCGTTCATTGGGATTCCTCCTCCAACAGGATGTGTAGCATTTTCTGTAATTCGCTGCCGCTCACACCGCAGCTTTTTGAAAGCTCCACGGCGGCGGACAAGTGGTCTTCCAGCTCCTTGAGCTGCTGTTCCCGAATCAGATTCAGGTTTTTTTCTGCCACGAAGCAGCCCTTTCCGGCAATCGTGTACAGAAAGCCCTCGGCCTCCAATTCGTCATAGGCCCGTTTTGTGGTGATGACGGAAATCTTCAGGTCTTTGGCAAGCGCCCGGATGGAGGGAAGAGCCTCCCCGGGGGACAGGGACCCGGCGATAATCTGCGCTTTGAGCTGGGAGTAGATCTGCTCATAAATGGGCTGGTTGGTGGTGTTGCGGATGATCAGTTCCATGGATGCTCCTCCGTTTGTACTGTACATAAACAGTATACACGGTATGAACGGTTTGTCAAGAGGGAAGCAGCAAATTTTTTCTGTCAACAAGATCTGGCACTTTGCACAAATTTCCTTGTTTCCCTATAGAGTTACACACCTCTAACTCTGAATAATCAGGCGGAAAATACACTGGATTTTTCCGCGTTTCCCGATTTAGCCAGTCAGATATTCGTATATCCAATCTGGTGGAACTGACTCGACATGGGATTTGAATCATGTTATAATAATCCGTCATAATTCTGTGACGCAGCGGGAGGCCAAGCTCCCTGACAGCTTTTTTGCGGAGGAATGTATATGAAATTTCTTGCAAACTCTAAATGAGCAAATTTTGTATTTTGTACAAAACTTAGCGGATATATTGTGGCCGAATACTTAACGGAATACTGCATACTGTATCTAGTGTGGGAAAAATTTGTACAGTTTTTGGATTTGCTCATTTAGAGTTGCAAACAAAAAACTTGCCACGCGCATCGGAGTCATTACCACCCTGATTACCTTGGTTGGCATGCTGCTTTTGTGGATTATTGCATCCACGAATGCCGCATCTATGGTCAAAAACGACATTACGAACCAGATGACGGACGCCGTGGAATCCAGAGCCGCGATTATCAACGACTATGTCACCTCTGCGGAAGAATATATGGAGGCCTTTGCCTTGGGCAGCGAGGTCCGGGAGCTGCTTCAAAATCCAGAGGACCCGGTCCTGCTGCGGCAAGCTCAGAAATATACCGAGGATTTTGCCGGAATAAAGGGTATTTTTGAGGGCCTGTATATTGCCACACCGGAGACTTATGTGCTTACCCACACCTCCCAGGGGGCGATTGGCATCACCACCCGGTCCGGGGATTCTCTGAAGACCTTCCGGGATACCATCCTGTCTCAGCGGCAGCTGACCAACCTGGGGATCATGGAATCCCCCGGAACCGGCAGTATGATACTCTCCATGTACTATCCGATTTACGAAGGCCAGCGCTGCATCGGCTATGTGGGCGCGGGAGTCTATGCCAGCCACCTGATGGACGCGCTGCTGGATTTGGACATCCAGGGCCTGCCTGACAGTGAGTACGTATTTTTGAATGTGGAGGACGGCGTCTATCTCTATCATCAGGATGACACGCTCTTGAACACCCAGACGGAAGACGCCGGATACCAGGAGATTCTCCGCCGGATCCAGGCGGAGGGAAGCACCCAGGCGTCGACCTATTCCTATGAAGATGAGAATGGGGATGAGCAGCTGGTCGTTTACAAGTATCTGAAGGACCGCGGCTGGGCCTTTATGGTACGGGATAGCGCCGCGGAGGTCTATGGGTCTGTGCTTTCGGTGCGGCTTCTGGTAGGGGCTCTGTGCGCCGTGATGGCCCTCGCCATTATTCTGATTACGCTGCTGATTCTGTATCGTGAGGGACGGGAGCTGATGGCCGTGGAACGGGCCATTGGCCGCTTGGGGGATTTGAATCTTTCGGCGGACCAGGAACTGGAGGTCTTTTATGGCCGGTCAGACGAAATCGGCATGATTGCCCAGACCACACACCGGGTCTGCGGCTGCCTGCGCAAAACCATTGATGATGTAGGCCGGGTCCTGGGCGAGATTGCGGACGGCAACCTGGCAGTCAACGTGGCGGAGAATGAATCCTACTACATTGGGGACTTTAAGGCTCTGGCCGAAAGCCTGAAATCGATACACGCCAACCTCATGAATGTGATTCAGGACATCTCCCAGGTGGCAAATGAGGTGGACACCAGCGCGGACCGGGTGTCGGCAGGGGCGCAGACCTTCTTTCAGGGCGCCATGGAGCAGGCGGCGTCTATTCAGGGGCTGGTGTCCAATGTTACCTCCATTACCTCTCAGATTCAGACCAGCACCGTCCGCTGCGGCAGCGCCAGCGAGCTGGTGGACAAAGCGACCGGCTATGCGGCGGAAGCGGACACGAAGATGGAACAGCTTCTGGAGGCCACAAGGAACATTGACCGGTCCTCGACACAGATTGTCACGGTCATCAAAACCATTGAGGACATTGCGTTCCAGACAAATATTCTGGCGCTGAATGCCTCGGTGGAGGCTGCCCGGGCAGGCTCTGCGGGGAAGGGCTTCTCTGTGGTGGCGGATGAGGCCCGCAATCTGGCAGCCAAGTCGGAGGAGGCGGTTCAAAGTACAAACAGTCTGATCAGCCGCTCCATTCAGGATGTGAAGACAGGGACGGATTCCACGAATCTGGCCGTTACCGCCATGCAGGATGTGGATGGCTGTATCCAGTCCATCAAGACGCTGATGGATGAGATTGCCGCCGCCAGCGTGCAGCAGGCGGATATGATTAGTCTGGTGGAAAACGGTATCAAGGAGATTTCCGCCGTGGTTCGGGCAAACTCCACGGCAGCGGAAAAGAGTGCGGTGGTGTCAAAGGAGCTGTCCGGCCAGGCGCGGACGCTGAACAGTCTGATTGGCCGGTTCCGCACAAAGTAATCCGCCTGAAGGGGAAAACGCAGAAAAAAGAGGGGACGGTACGTCTGGTACTGTCTCTTTTTTCTTGTCTTCGTTGGCCCCTCGTTATCCAATTGTAAACTTAATAAAAATTTATAGTTTACAACTAAGGCGCGATATGCTATGATCAGGAAGGCAAGCCAATCATTGGAGTGCGGGCAGAGACCCGCGGAAAGGTCGTGTATGAGAAACGGAAAAACGAGAGAACTGGTGTTGTGCGCCCTGTTTGTGGCCCTGATTGCGGCGGGAGCCTTCCTGAAGATTCCGATTCCCGTAGTCCCGTTTACCCTGCAATTCCTGTTTACCATGCTGGCGGGACTTCTTCTGGGGGGAAGGCTGGGATTTTGTGCCGTTGGCGTCTACATTATCCTGGGTCTGGCGGGACTGCCCATCTTTGCGCAGGGGGGCGGAATTTCCTATCTGCTCCAGCCTAGCTTCGGTTACATCCTGGGGTTCGCCGTGGGGGCCTGGGTCACCGGCGCCATTGCGGCCAGAAGTCCGCAGCCCGCTTACGGCCTCCTTCTGACGGCAAACTTTGCGGGTCTGGGAATCGTTTACCTCTTCGGAATGGTCTATTACTACCTGATGAGCAACTTCTATCTGGGAA
>JAAWLO010000030.1 GCA_022797935.1 Oscillibacter sp.
TCTCTGGGGGTGAGCGGCAGCGTATCTCCATCGCCCGCGCCCTTTTGAAGAACGCGCCCATCATCCTCTTGGACGAGGCCACCGCCTCCCTGGACGCCGGGAACGAGACGGAGATTCAGCAGGCTATCTCCCGGCTGGTGGAACAAAAGACGGTGCTGATCATCGCCCACCGCATGAGGACGGTGGAGAACGCCAACAAGATCGTGGTGCTGTCCGGAGGCACGGTGACCGAGACGGGGACCCCTGCGGAGCTGATGAAGCGGAACGGAGCCTTTGCACGGATGGTCAAGCTGCAAACCGAGAGCCGGAATTGGGCGCTGTAACAGGAGGTAACATCATGGCATAAAAGCAAGATATTCGCACACAACTGCTCACGGCGTTGCCATTCCAGCTCATGCTCTCTCTGAGCGTCCCCGCTAGTATCGGCATGGTGGTTGTAAGGACCAGAATACCGTTGACAAGATCAGGGGCAACCGGAACCGGCTCTGTTTTGAACATCATCCTTGATCCAATCATGACTACAGCAATGAGCGTCCAGGGTCAGGGTATCGAGGGCGCGGCCTATGCAACCGTTGCCTCTCAGATCATAACCGCCGCGATTACGCTGTGGTACTTTGTGGCGAAAAGCAGTCTGTATTCATGGGATTCGGCTGGAAGCCGCTCTGATCTCTAAAATTTTTGGAGTGGGTTTTTCCGCTATGCTGATGCAAGTAATGACCATGGTACAGCAGACCACCCTCTATCACGTTGCGGCCAGACACGGCGGCGATACATGGCAGATTATTTTAAGCGCAGCATTGAGCATCCAGTCCTTTACGATGACTTCTCTATGGGGGCCGGTCAGGGCTTTCAGTCCGCAGCCGGAACGAACTACGGCGCATAGCGGCTGCCGGCGCATGGCTTCCTAGGAAACGCAACTGCGCTCTGCGCAGCGGCGGCCCCCTGGTCCGCCGGTTGAAAAGGAGTGGGTACTCCTTTTCAACCGCGTTGACTATATATTCCGATCCAGCTTGCGCCAAAAACAATTCTCGCCCGGTTTATCAAGGACACTGGAATCGTCAGTCAGAGAGAAGAAAGACGGACAGAGTAAAAGCGTTTCTGGTCCTCCCTGTGGCTGCGCTCCACCTTGCCATTATGTCTGGGTGTGTAAGGGCGAATGAGCTTGTGTTGGATACCCAACTCAGCAGCGGTTTTCTCAAAAAGGGTTTGGATGTCCCTATTTCTCCGCATATTTCAAGGGATTGCCGGTATGCCATGTCCTGTGTTATACTCTTTTTCATGAAGGATCGGCCCCCTCTCGGTTGAGTATAAGTGTGACTACTCAACTCAACTTTAACCGCTGTGGCCTCGTCCTTCTACTCTTTTCTTCCTCTGCTGTCCAATATGTATTGTGCTCCTACACTTCTGGGTACGCCCCTGTTCAGACACGGACTTGACAAATCAAACAGGGAATGGTATAAATGGTATAAAATCCACCATGAATTGAATATCCGCATACAGTGCCCCGTACAACGGGGATAATAGGGAATCAAGTGCAAATCTTGAGCAATCCGGTTACTGTAAACGGCGGGCAAACCGCAAAACGCCATTGCGAAAGCGAGAAGGCGCGGTGTGCCGGGACCCGTGAGCCAGGAAACCTGCTGTATGTGATGTGGATGGGAGTCTTCCGCGGAAAGCATCCTGTCCGGCGCACCGTTCCAGAGAGAAGGCGTTCTCTCTTCCTCGCGCCGTTCAGCCCTGCTTTCCTCCGGAGAGCAGGGTTTTATCCTGTCCGGCCGGAAACCGTCCTGCTCCCGGCAGCCCCGGCAAAATCGAATTCGAATTCTGTTCCTGACTTCAACCAAGGGCCGGCGAAAGTGAGAGGCAGCTTATGGAAAACACGGCGCAAACCTGTGAACAGCAAAAGACCCTGCTTGCCGCATATGCCGCTGAGGCGGGAAAAGACAAAGCGGCCCCGGCCTGGCTGGAACCCCAAACCTGGGAGCTGTACGCCGACCGGATGCTTCGCGCGTCCCTTTACCGCTCTTTTTCTGACGAAGAGCTGTTGTCCATCCTGCGGCATACAGCGGAAGAATTAGGGCGGCTCCCCAGCAAAAAAGAGGTGTTCTGCGTCTATCGGGAATTCCTGATCTGGCGCTTCACCAACTGGCCCCGGGCATTGGTGGCAGCGGGCCTGAAACCGCCAAAGAAAGAACGCCGCGCCAGAAATCTTCTGCGGATGGAGCAGAAGGCGGAAGCGGAACATCTGGCCCGCAGAACCGGCAAGAGGAAGACGACATGAAAGAGGCCTTTAATCTGCCCCTTTCCTCCGCGCTTCTGACAGAGTACGGCGGTACAGAGGGCCTGCGGCAGGAACTCTCAGAGCTGGGCTGCCAGGGCATCGAGGGCATCTGGAGTCTGGAGCCTGTCCCGGCGGGCTTTTCCCCGGAATTGATAACCGGCTATCATTTGACGTTTTATTCCGACTGGCTGGATTTCTACCGGGAGGATAAACAGGCCCTGACGGAGAAATTCGGAAGTCTGGATGCTGCCCGTTCCTTTTATGGCGGCTGGGGCGCGGAATATATCCTGGCCATTTACCGGGAAGATCTGGCCCGGGCCAAGGCGCTGGGGGCGGAGTATCTGGTATTCCATGTGTCCGACGCCTCTGCTGAGGAAAATTTTACCTACTGCTGGAGGCACAGCCATCAGGAGGTTATAGACGCTTCCGCGGAAATTCTCCGCACCCTGCTGGCAGAGGAAGCGGGGGATTTTCTGTTCCTTCTGGAAAACCAATGGTGGCCGGGCTTTACTTTGACAAAGCCCGCCCTGACCGAGCGGCTGCTGGAGGGAGTCTCCTACCCCCGTACGGGCATCCTGCTGGATACCGGGCATCTGCTCAACACCAACCCCGCTCTGCGGACGGAGGCAGAAGGCGCGGCCTACATCCAATCCCTGCTGGATGCCCACGGGAGTCTTTGCCAATACATTCGGGGCGTCCACTTCCACCAGTCTCTTAGCGGAGCTTACGTACAGGCCCATTGGGGACGGCTGCCGGAAGACCTGCCGGAAGATCCCGGCGAACGCTTCGCCGCTGTTTACCGGCACATTCTGCAGATTGACCGGCACCAGCCCTGGACGGTTCCGGAGGCAGCCGCGATTGTCGAGCGCCTGGAACCAGCCTATCTGACTCACGAGCTGGCGGCGGGCAGCCGTGCGGCGCGGCGGCAGGCTGTGCTGCGGCAGAGGGCGGTCCTGGAAAACAGAATCTGAGAAAGACAGAAAAAGCGGGACAGGCCTCAGCCTGTCCCGCTCTGCACTGTTCAGAGAAACACATCTCCGCTTCAGGTTCTGCCTGCGCTTCCGGCAGAATCCTTCAGCAACACGTCGTGGGCGCCGCCTTCCACAATGGAAACGGAACTGACCAGGGTCAGCTTTGCCTTCTCCCGAAGTTCCGGAATTGTCAAAGCTCCGCAATTGCACATGGCAGAGCGAATTTTTGCCAGAGTGGCGGCCATACCGTCCGCCAGAGCGCCCGCATAGGGAACATAGGAATCCACGCCCTCCTCAAAGCTCAGCTTCGACGCGCCGCCCATGTCATAGCGCTGCCAGTTCCGGGCCCGGGCGCTGCCCTCGCCCCAGTACTCCTTCATATAACTGCCGCCAATCAAAATCTTGCTGGTAGGAGATTCGTCAAATCGGGAGAAATACCGGCCCAACATGCAGAAATCCGCTCCCATGGCCAGGGCCAGCGTAATGTGATAGTCCTGCACAATGCCGCCGTCCGCGCAGATGGGAACATATACGCCGGTCTCCTGGAAATACCGGTCTCTCTCTGCCGCCACATCAATCACCGCCGTAGCCTGGCCGCGGCCAATGCCCTTGGTCTCCCGGGTAATGCAGATGGAGCCGCCGCCAATGCCGATTTTCACAAAATCTGCCCCGGCCTCCGCCAAGAATCGAAAGCCCTCACCGTCCACAACGTTGCCTGCGCCCACCTTCACCGTGTCGCCGTAGCGGTCCCGAATCCATTGCAAAGTCCGGAGCTGCCATTCGGAGTAGCCCTCAGAGGAATCCACGACCAGCACATCCGCGCCGGCTTCCACCAAAGCGGGAACCCGTTCCGCATAGTCCCGGGTATTGATGCCTGCGCCCACTACATAACGCTTCTGGCTGTCCAGCAGCTCCAGGGGATTGTCCTTATGGGAATCATAGTCTTTGCGGAAGACAAAGCTGACTAGGCGTCCATCCCCGGAGACAATGGGGAGGGCGTTGAGTTTCCGCTCCCAGATGATGTCGTTGGCCGCTTTCAGGCTGGTGCCCTCGGGGGCGTAAATCAGCTTGTCAAAGGGCGTCATAAAATCGGTCACAGGCGTGGCGGGATCCATACGGCTGACCCGGTAATCCCGGCTGGTAACCAGCCCCAGCAGCTTGCCGGTGCCGGTGCCGTCACTGGTGACGGCCATAGTGGAATGACCGCTGCGCTCCTTCAAGGCCAGCACATCTGACAGGGTATCGCTGACCCGAAGGTTTGAATCGCTGGTAACGAAACCGGCTTTGTAATTTTTGACTTTGCGGACCATTTCCGCCTGCTGCTCCACAGGCTGTGAAACGAAAATGAAGGCAATGCCGCCCTCTCTGGCCAGTCCAATCCCCATCTGCTCTCCGGAGACCGCCTGCATGACGGCAGAGACCATGGGCACATTCATGGACAGCGGACAATCCTCCCCCTTTTTGAACTTCACCACCGGCGTTTTCAGGGATACGTTGGCCGGAATGCACGCGGAGGAGGAATAACCGGGCACCAGCAGGTATTCGCTGAAAGTACGAGAGGGTTCTGGGAAAAAGTAGGCCATAGAGACTACCTCATTTCTATAAATGCTAGGCAGTATACACGAAATGGAAGAGTTTGTCAAGAGCTTTTTGGCTGATTTATCATTACCCTTCGGAATTGTAGCATTGTGCCTTGACATTCGTCAATAGGTTTTGTATCAAAAAGTGAATACACTATTACGGCGGTTACATTATCTGCCGGGAGGAAACAAGCATGGGGGTTCTGGGAAAAGACCTCTTTGACATTGACCGTCCTCGTACACGCGTCAAGGTGCACTTCCGAGCGCTGGGCTATTGGGTGGAGGATGATCCTGCCGTCATCCCCTATGGTGCGGCCCTGACGGAGCTTCTGAACTTGCCCGCCGCTACGACCGCTCCGAAACCGGGCAGTATTTTGCGGACGTATCTTTCAGCAGGTGAGAACGCCGCACCGATTCTGGAGCGGTACACCTGGTTCCTGGAGGACCTGTTCGGAGATGCTGTGCCGGAAAGGAAAAGAGGCCAGAGGAAAAAACCTCTGGCCGAGTTGATCTATTCACGTGGATTAGACGCACTGGTGAGCGGTGTCAGTCTAGGGAAAGCCCCAGAGATCGCTCCGCCCCAGGTCAACGTGCAGTACGTCATTTTGGAACGGGAGGACAAGACCCACGAGCTGGTGGAGAAAATGTACTTTGACCACCTGGCTGATTTCATCTATTTGGAATTTATGAAGGGGTTGCAAAAAAGTTTCGTCCCGAAACGCTGCGTCAACTGCGGACGCTGGTTCCTCCAAAAGCCAGGGCTGACCTACAGCTACTGTAAGCAAGTGGCACCGGGAGAGACGGAACTGACCTGCCGGGACATCATCTCCAGGGCCAGTTTCCGGGATAAGGTCAAAAAGCAACGAGGTTTGGCAAATCCACCAGCGGGCCTATAAGAAATACTTTGCCAGGACGAAAAAGGGGATCATGACCAAGACAGAGTTTGAAGCTTAGGCGAGCGGCGCGGAGGAACTGCAGGAGCGGGCACTGAAAGTCCATGCCAGGGCAGATATGACAGAGCGGAAAATAATTGAAGAGGAATTACGAGTGGAATTGAATAAATTGTAGAATTTAGTTTATTTCATATGGCACGGCACATCCGGCGGACAGTGTGAAATAACGTCAATTACATGGTCCTGCGTATAGATAGCATAATGCGTCCACTTGCCGGGATAGAAAGCGCCATCATCCAACTTTTGAGCGTCTGTGATTTCTTCCAGATGTGAGAGCAACTTGGACTTTTCAAAAGTGATAAGATACCTTCCGTGGCGGACTTCATTCGGATCACCAGACCAAAAAGATTCATTTCTCATTTGGCAGATAATAACTTAATGACATTACTAGGGCCGGTATCCTTTTTTTGCCGGCATGAGAAATGATAAGTTGATAAGCCCAAAGGCCCAGACGTGCCAGGCTACAAGGGTTTATCGACTTTGGGCGGAATACGCGGATGCTCCGCCGCTCCCAAAAGAGAAAAACACGCCTCCCCGAAGCCGGCCGGGCCGGCGGCCCAGGGGGGGCGTGTTCTGTTTGGCGGAGCGTTTTCCGCGATGGCGGCGGATGCCCCGGTGGGACGGCCCGCGCCTGCCGGAACACGAGAGCCATCTGCCTTCTTACCAGAAAAGGCGGTGCCAAATGCTCTTTTCCCGCCTCATACGCTTCAATTCGGCCTGCCACTCTTGAGCGACTCGCCTCTCTCTTTCCGCTTCTTCAGCGCTTTTCAAAACCTCCTGCGCCTGCCAGTTTTTGCTCAGCTCCAGAGCCTGGCGGGCCAGTTGGCATGCCCGGTTCTGCTCAGCTTCAATCGAGAAATAAAACGTCCAGGCCAGGTGTCCCAACGCGTCCGCCTGCTTTTGCTTGTCGCCGCTTTCCTTTGCCGCGTCCACCGCCTTTTCCATCATCTCCAGCTCTTCGGTCACAAGGGCGCGCCAGTTATTTTGGAGTTCGGAAGAAGATTGGAAACTGCTGTTTTTGTAGATTTGCTCAGCTTTCTTCCTGTAAATTTCTCCTTTTGTAATGAGACTGTAGACACCCTTTGGGTCTTTCGAAAGGGCTATGTCAATGTAGCGGAGGGCGGTATCAAGCTCGTTGGTTCCTATATAAATTCTGGCGGCCAGCCAATACAAATACGATCCTCCGGTATTTCCTTTCGCGTTCAGCACTTTCACAATGACGTTTTTACCTTGAACATACTCATGCTTGTCCCAGTGGCTTCTGGCCTGCTTTGTCCACTCTTCCAATTGTTCGTGATACCGCTTCAGGACCTCCGCGGCATGTTTGCTGTGGCCCGGACACATCCTTTCCGCTTCATTCGCGTCCTCCACCCCGGCGCGCTTGTCTCTCTCCGCCTGCGCCATGTCGAGTTGATTCGGCCTTAAATACTCCACCCAGGCCAGGTACCCCAAGGCATAGGCAATTTCAAGAGCGTTTTTGTCAAGGCGTGCCGCTTTGCAGGCCGCCTGGGACACCTCCAGCTCCTTTGCCCGAACCTTTTGATAGAACTCCTGCAGCATCGAGGAAAACCGGAACTGACTGTGTTTCGCCAAATCCAGGGCTTCCCTTCCGCAAAACTCTCCTGTTTCGCGCAGATGATAGATATTCTTGGGGTCTCGATTCCGTTCTTGATCTATGTACCAGAGGGCGGAATCAATCGCACGATTTTTCAAATAAATCTGGGCGGCATCCTTATACAGGGTTGGACAGGCAGGAAGGCCTGTTTCACCAAAACGCAGGGCCTTTTCAATCCACACCTTGGCCTGTGCAAATTCCCCGTTTTCATAGAAATTCCTGGCGCGTTTCGTCAGGGCCTGGTAATCCAGCACAATGTCCTGGATGGGCGCGCTGTCGAAGTTGCCGTAATAGTTCTTTTGAAAGAACAGCGCACGCTCCAGCCCGCTGCACTGGTCCGCCTTCGCCTGTACCGGGTCAATCCGGTCGGGCCGGAAATACTCCGCCCAAGCCAGCCTCTCCAGCACAGCAGTGTATAGAAGTCCTTCATCTTCCCTGTAAATGGCCGGATTCAGCGCAGCCGAAAGTCCATCCTCAAGTCCGTCCTCCGACTGGTGGCTGTCTGCCCACTTTCGTACATCCTCCAGCGCGCCCTTCAGCAGTGCCAGCTCCTGCTTCCGAAGCGTCTGATACTCCGACCGCAGATGCGAAGTGGAGGAAAACTGGTCGTCTTCCGCCAGCTCCCAGGCTTTCATGCCGCAAAAATGCCCCATTACCGCAATGATGAAGGGATGTTTCGGTTCCAAAGTCAGCGCCTTGTCCAGGCACCGGGAGGCGGCATCGCAGTCGCCGCACCAGCAGTAAATGTCGGCGGCCTGCCCGTACAGGATGCCGTTCGGTTCCACGTCCAATTTCAGGGCCTCTTCGATATCCGCCCTGGCATGGTCGTATTTCCGCCATTCCAGGTAATTGTTGGCACTCTCCATCAGCTTCTTCAGCCGCAGGGCGTTTTGCTTTCTTCTCTCGCACCGGGCGTCGAACTCCTCCAGAATCTTCTGGGATAAGCTGCTGAGAGGTCCCAGTTTTTCGGCTTCGCGCAGATGCTGAATCCCCGCCTGCCGGTCCTTCTCCGCCTGCGCTTCGTCAATTAAATTTGCCCATGTATACTCGGCCCAGGCCAGGGTCTCCAGTGCAAAGAGCTGATCGTTCTTGCTATGTGCCTGCTCGCAGGTATTCCGCATCTGAGCCAGTCCCTTTGCTCGGAGTTCCTGATATTCCGCCTGCAGCTCCGGAGAGGACAAAAACCGGTTATCCTTTGTCAGTTTCTGGGCTTTGCAGTCATAAATGAGCCCCTTTTGCAGGTTGAACTGTATATGTTCAGGCTCCAGCAGCAGGGCCTCGTTGATATACTGGAGCGCACACCCATATTCGTCAGTCCTATTGTAAATGCGGGCAGCCAAGAAGTACGCGATGCTGGTGGGGAGGTCCTTGTCCTGTTCCAGCGCCCGGTCCATGGCGGTTTTGGCCAGGTCATATTTCTTTTTTTTATAAAAGTCCTGAGCCCGCTGAAGCAGCTCTTCCTGTTTCGTCCGCCGCTCCTGCGCAGGGTCCGTCTTCGGGGCCTCGCTCCCTGCCAGCGCCTGGTCATAGGCCCGCTTGCTCTCCTCGTCCCGGAAAACCTCCAGAGCCGCCTTGATTTGCTCCTGTGTCTCCAGGCTTTTCGCGTCAAACCGGTTTCCCAGCACAGCGTTCTGACGGCTCAGCTCCTGCCGGATTTCCTCCGCGCTCATGTCCTGGCGGATTTCCGAAAACTCCTTGTAGTAATTGTCCATAAAACCCCGTCCTTTTTCAAATTCTTTATTTGCTGAGCTGTAAGATGGCGGTCGAAATGCAGCTTTGCAGCTGCTCCAGCGTACTTTGGGCCTGGCTCAAATGGCTTGCCGCAGCGCTCAATCCCCCCTGACCCTTCCCGTCAAAAATTCGCAGGCTGTTCATAGCGTCCAGCACTTCGCGGTAATGCAGCCCGCACTGCCTTGCGGACGCGGAAGCCTCCGCGTCCGCAAGGCGGAGTTTATGGATGACCGTCTCCACAGAAATCATCTCAACCCTCCTTCCGCAACCTCTGCCGGCACCCACTCGCCGGGCTCCAGAGCGCGGATCTCTCCGGCTGCATGGCTCAGGCTGCTCTGGGCGGCGGAGAGCTCCGACAGCGCCCGCTGGCAGCAGCCGGTCAACATCTCCCCGATTCCGGAGGGCGCGCCGCCCGCGGTATAGTCCAGCAGGGAGACCAGACTGCGCACCGTATCCTGAAGCCAGGAAACCTTCTCCAGGGTGGCTTGCGTCTGTCTAAGGGCATAGCTCTGGGCGCTTTTCTTTTTGGGGTCCTCGACGAAAACTCCGTTCATACGCTCCTCCTACTTTCTCAAATTCTGTATGCAGGCGTCGCAGCTCCGCTCCAGGGCCGTTATGGACATGCCCGCGTTTGCCAAGGCCTGTGAGGCCGACTGGAGCGCCCGAACCGCATCCTGTCCCGTCCGGCTCCCCTGGACCAGTCCGGCAATCTGGGCGCTTTGCTTTCCCAGCTCCTGATGGGCGGCCCCCACTGCCGCGGCCAGCTGCCGGGACTGCTGCTTGACGGAGGAAATCTCCTCGGTCAGCTCTTGTATGGACAACATCTGCGTTCCCTCCTCAAATCAGGCGGACATGTGCCAGCATGCCCTTTGTGGCCTGAAGCTGCTCAATGGACTGCCGTACCTCCGCCCTGGTGGCGGCCAGCTGCTGGAGCATCTGCCTCTCGTGCTCCTGGGTGCTTCCGGCCAGGGCGCTGCTGACCCTGCCGGTCACATGGTCCAGCTCGGTCACATAGGCGGTGAGCTGTCCGATCTGCCCGTCTATCTGCCGCTCCGCGTTCGCCACCGCCAGAATCAGCTGCTGTACCATTGACATCAACCATTCCCCCCTTCTTTACAGGCCGTCCGCCTTCTTCAGGCAGGCGGCAAAGTTTTCCACATCCCCCTGCGTAACGGGTGCATAGGGAACCAGGATCTGTTCCTCCGCGAACTCCACCGCATCGCTGACCAGAGCGCGGTTGCGCTGGGCGCTCCACTTGACAAACGGTCCCGTCAGGGACTGCACGGCACGCTCGTCAATGCGGAGGAAGAGCTTGGAGTTAAAGGCGTCGCTGCTGCCGTAGCCCGCTGTCTGCGCCGTGAAGCTGGAGGCCTTGACCCACCAGCCGATAAAGTGCATCCCTCTGGAGGGTCCTTTTTCCACAAAGGTCTTCAGAATCGAGTCCTGTCCGGGGAAGTCCGGGGTGAAGCTCCAGCGGTCCATGGCCGCGCCGAAGACGTAGACCGGCGTCTCCGCATCCGTCTCCTGCTCCAGCAGCTTTTTCAGCACGCTCTCAAAGTCCTCTGGCCAGATGGTCTCAATGGAAGCATCCAGCATCTGCATCAGTTGGCCGAAATAGGGCCAGAGCTCCTCCCAGGAAATGCGGTCTTCAAAGTCGCAGAAGAGGAAGCGGGCGTGGTTCTCCTGCGCCGCCAGGGAGACCGCGATGCTGTGCAGCATGCCCACCGCCTGGCTGTACGCCGCGTCCGGCATGCCCAGGATGGCGATATTCCGCCCGGGGTCCTTGGACATCGGCAGCAGGACCGGTTCTCCATCCACCGAAATCTTGTCCCCCACAAAGGCCGCCGGGACGTCCACACACCGGTTCCGCAGCGCCATCAGGTGATCCAGGCCGTTGGAGATGCTGATTTTCCGGTCGCTCTCGAAGGCGTATGGCGCGGGGAACGCTCCCCGGGCTTTTTTCCACCAGAGCTCCCGCCAGGGCCGCAGGACCGCCTCGTCCGCAAACGCGATCATGGTGGTCCGGTTCTGGGAGACCTCGCCATAATCCAGGTTTACCACGGCCTCCCGGGGCTTCAGGAAGGCCGCCGCCGGGTTGTTGACGCCCAGGGTCTGCAGGGACTCGGAGACGGAGTTCTTCAGGGCGATCCGGATGGGAATCTGGCCGAAAATGCTCTCCCGGCGCTGGGACAAAAAGACATTTCCGCTGAGGGTCTGGGAGGCCAGGATAAAGTGGATGCCCGCCGCCCGGAAAAGGCGCACGGATTTTTCCAGCAGCTCCGCCGCCTTCTGTCCGGTCTGCATATCCTCCCCAAACATCATCTGAAACTCGTCGATGATGGCCACAATCCGGGGCAGGACCTCCTCGGGATACTGCTCCCGCAGCTCCCGCAGGCTCTTTACGTTGTGTTCTTTCAAAAGCTTCATCCGGCGCAGGTACTCCTGATGCAAAGACTCCAGCACCGCAATGCCGAAGGCTGTGTCGCTCTCCAGGCCCAGGGCCCGGGCGTGGGGGAGATAGGCCGCCTGGCCGATATTGGAAAAGGGTTTGAAGGTCACCCCCTCCTTGAAATCCAGCAGGTAGAGCTGCAACTCCCTGGGGGAATAATGCCAGCAGAGGCTGTGGATGATGACGGAAATCAGGTTGGATTTGCCCTGGCCCACCGCGCCGGTGATGACCGCATTGTGCCGCTGGTTCACCTCGTCGCCTATGGTGATTTCCATGCTGTTGACGCCGGACAGGCCCACGGAGAAGGTCAGGCCGCCCACGCTGCGCCGGCTCCACGGCTCCTCTTTCTCGTGAAGCTCGGTGAAGGTTACCACCGGCGGCTTCGCGGTTTCTTTTTTCTCCAGAAAGGCCTCGCACCGTTGGATGATCTCCTTGGGCTCCGGCGGGCAATAGGAGATGCCGGGGCCGCCCGGTACGCCCACCTGGTTCCCTTTGGCCTCCAGGACGGTGATGTTGGGCGCGATAGATTCCACGGAACGGCGCAGCGTCTTTCCGCCGGGTGTCTCCACATATATCTGGGTGGTGGAAATGATTAAAAAGGAGAATCCGAACCGGGGGCCTGCCCGCAGGAGCAGAGAGAGCTTTGCCAGCAGGGCCGGGTCCAGCACGCCCATGTCCAGGGAGAGCACAATCAGCTTATAGCTCTCCACCGGCCTGCCGGTGGAGGCCCGGAACTCCAGAAGGGAGGCGGCGCGGCCCTGGATGACGTTCTGCACGGTCTGGATCTGCTGGCGGGTGTAGTCCAGGCGGCTGACAAGGTCCTTCTGGCTGCCGATCAGGTCCAGCAGGCGGGACTCGCCCGCCGACAGGGCGGCAAAGGGAGCGAAGACCCCGGAGAGGTTGCTGTCATATCCCCAGACTGACAGCTGGCCCGGCGCGGTTTTGGTCAGGGCCTCGTGGAGAATGTACTGCGCCAGCCGGAGGTCCTCCGGCCGGTAGGTGTCCTCAATCCAGATATTCCCTTTTCCGATAAAGGGCGCCCGGAGGCCTCCCTCAAAAGACAGCTCACTGTATACGTCCAATATTCCCCTCATGGAAGCTTCCTCCTGTTGTTTGCAATCTTTCTGCTGCATGCTGGCCTGCGGTGATGGCCGATTCTCCCGGTTTCGCCGGGTTCCGTGTTATGCGAGGAACTGCGAAAGAAGCCATAGGATGAAAAGCACGCCTATGACGGTTCCGAGGCCGGAGCCTTTTTTCTCCTGCTTTTTTTGGGTCTTGCACTGCTGCTTCTGCGCCTTGCGCGCCCGGTCCAGTTCCCGGCCGGCCTCTTTCAATTCCCGCATGGTGGCATCAAATTCTCTGCTTGTCTGCCTGCACTCCCGCGTGATCTCCCGCATCCGGTCGGAAGCGCCGTGGGAGACGCGGACCCGCGGAGGCGCTTCGTAATAGGTATGGCCGCACAGCTCACAGCGATAGTTGCAGCCGCCGCCAATCGTGTACATCTTTCCCGTATGGCATTTGGGACAGGTTCTGCTGGTCATCATACAAAACAGCTCCATTCTTTATCAAATCAGTTGTTTTCTCAGCGGGGACCCTGGGGAGCGGTGCCCCATGACGGAGGCCGCTCCTGGCGGTTTGCCCGTTATCCTGCCAGCGCCCGGTACAGGAAGGTCACAATCTGCCCCCTTGTGCAGGGGGAATCCGGGCTGAAGTCGTTCGCGCCGGTGCCGGAGGTGACGCCTTCGCGTACCGCCCAGGCTGCCGCCTGAGCATAGGGTGCGTCCGCCGCCACATCCTGGAAGCCGGAAGCGCCCGCCTGGGGGCTTCCCGCCAGCTTCCAGAGGTAGGTCACGGCCATAGCCCGGGTGCAGGGAGAACCGGCGGAGAGCGCCCCGTCCGCAAGTCCCAGTTCCTTCGCCCACTGGACAGCGGAGGCGTAATACTTGCCGCCGCTCACGGCCCCGGCGGGCTTTGGGCTGCCGTTGGCCCGCCAGAGGAAGGTCAGAATCTGGCCCTGGGTGCAGGCGGCGCGGGGGGAGAACTTCCCGCCTCCGGTCCCGGCGGTGATCGCTCTCTCCAGCGCCCACACCACAGGCTGGGCAAAGTAGTCGGTGGTTTTCACGTCCGCCATCAGGTGGTTATAGTGGATGTTGGCTTTGGTCAGCGCTTCGTTGTAATCGCCCGTCTGAATGGCCTTCCACTGTGCCTCCGTCCCGGCATAATATACATCCTTCACGCCGGTTTCCCAAAAGGCAGCATACCCGATATTGGTCATACTGGTGGGGATGGTCACTCTGGTCAATGCCTTCAGACCCCAAAAGGCCCGGTCTCCAATGCTGGTGTTTCCGGAAGAAAATGTCACGCCGGTCAGGTTCGTACACTCTCGGAAGCCCGAGTCCCCAACGCGGGTAACGCTGGACGGAATGGTACATTCCGTCTTTGCCTGCAGCACACGAGGCGAATACTGCCAGACGAAGGGTTGTACGCCCGTTCCGGCAGTCCCTTTGGCCCGGTTCCGGATAATATCGGTGTAGCAGGCCTTCCCATTGTCGTCATCCGGGGTGTAATGGTTGATCCGGATATCGTGCAGGCCGAACTCCGCCCCCCATTTCTGGTTTTGATTTTCCATAAAGTGCAGAAATTCATGAACATACATGCTGGCCGGAAACAGTTTTTCTGTATAGCGCAAAACCTTCAGGCAATACTCCCGGTTTCTGAGGTTGATTCCGGAGTGGCCCGCGCCGCTCTCATAAGACGAGCCGCCCCGTCCCAGGTAGTCTGTAGGAATATTCAAACTGTAAAGGCAGGTGATATGGTCATACCGGCTCAGGTCCACCTTGCTTGCCAGAAGCGGAGCGGACTCCGTGGGGGAGAGGTAGCCCCCCAGGGGATAATCCGCCAGCTCCGTGATGGGCGCGTCGATCTCCACCACCTCCACATGGGCCCGCATCACGCCCACCTTGTTCATGTACGCCTCGAAATCCCGGGCATCTTCCTGGGCAAAGTCCACTTCCTCCTGGGTCATGGTGTATTTTGTATGTACCGTCTTGCCGTCTTTGTCCTTGCAGACAGCATCCACATTCTTGAAGATGGCAAAGAGAAAATACCAGTCGGGCAGACTGCTCTCCGCCGCCGAGGCGGCGGACGGCAGCAGGGACAGGCACAGCACCAGTGCCAGTAGCAGGGACATGAATGGTTTCTTCATAGTGCTCGTTCTCCTTGCGTTCCATGTTATGTGTGAAAAATAGGTTGTTTTCTCAGCCGCTCCCGGCGGGCTCCGGACTGCCGCTGGCCCGCCGGAGGAAGGCTGAAATCTGGCCCCGGGCACAGGTGGAGGCGGGGGCATGTTTGCCCGTGCTGGAGGTGACGCCCTTGTCCACGGCCCGGTGTCATAGCAGCAGGCGTTGGCGGGTACATCGCCGAACCGGATGGTCTACTTCAGCGGCTTCCCGTTCAGGGGGTCGCCGCTCTCCCGGTTTTGGACTGTGAGCTTCCCCGTGTTCTCTGTACGGCCCAAGCCAGGTACGCCGGTGGAGATCATATAGAACGTATTGCCGTCCGCTCCGGCCTCCCAGCTGCCGTAGATATCTCCGAGAACACCGGTTTTATCCACCCGTGATCTGATATAACCGGTACTGGTTACATCCTTCCAGCCCTCGCTGGTGTGGATACGGACATTGGTAAATTCCAGGGAGCGCACCCCGCCGGCGTACTGCTTCAGAAAGTTTTCCGAGAAAAGCGCCATGCTGCCCTTAAAGCAGACGTTCTTCACACCGATATCGTAGGTACACATATGGGTCCAGTCTCCTGTCGTCAGGTCCTGAAACCACTGCTCCACAGTGGTGTTGCCGGTCTTCTCGTTTGTTCCGCACCGCAGCAGCATCCGATACCAGCGGCCCGCCTGCCAGTTGTAGGGAAGGAGGGTTTGCGATCCTTCTCCCTCAGCACCGCCGATCAGTTTGTCTATGTCGGTTTTCTCCGCTGTATAAGTTCTCTCCGGGTGGATAATGGTCTTTTTGCCATTTTTGTCGGTGCAGTAAATGTCCC
Source organism: Oscillibacter sp. (assembly GCA_022797935.1). Classification (GTDB taxonomy): domain Bacteria; phylum Bacillota; class Clostridia; order Oscillospirales; family Oscillospiraceae; genus Oscillibacter. The sequence goes on from JAAWLO010000030.1 coordinate 15,628, forward strand.
ACATGGTCAAAATGGAGTTGCTCTCTTTCCCTTCGGCCCCCTGCTGCAGGCCCCCATAGAGGCCGATGTGGCCGCCGTTGTCAACAGACACATATTGCTCTTTCAGGCTGGAATAGTCCATATAGCCATTGAATACAGCGCTATAAGTGCCATAAGGGATATGGTCCGACTTGAAATCCACGCAGTAGGCGTCATACCGGACGTCGCTGTCCACAGAGAGCCACGTGGACAAATAAGGCGAGCGCTTATCGGCGGGCCGGGCGGCAACCTGTTCCTCCGAGGGAAATTTGAAAATCTCCGGCCAGTCCCGGCCGATGCTGAAACGGCCGGAGGCCAGCAGCGCATCCCCCGCATAGAGCGCCGCCGTGTGCAGGCCGGGCGTGAGATACTTCTCATTGCTGTGATACACGTGGAGCCGGACCGATTTCCCCGGCTCCAGCGTGATATCCTTTGCCCAGCGCAGCTCCTCCCCGCCGTCGATACGGACATAGATATTCTGGAGCGTCACAGCCGCGCCCGATGTATTTTTTACAATGGGGCATACTGTGACATACTCATCCGGGCCGCACTCGCCCTGGGCAGCGGGCGGGGGCAGCGTGCGGACAAAGGTTTCCTTGGAAATGGAATAGATGGCGGTCTCAAAAGAAATGGCCAGTCCGCCGCTCTGGGCTGCCAACGCCGCAGCCGGCAGCAGCCCCAGACACATGACCAGTGCCAGCAGCAGGGATACGAATCGTTTCTTCATAGCGTCCAGTCTCCTTATATTCCATTTTTGTGTATTTTGGTAAAAGTAATTCTATTTTACCACAGTTTTTCACCGGGTGCAATATCGCTTCTTACTGGCGGCGGCCTTCATCCGCGGATATAGGGCGCCACCCACAGTATGAACAGGTTGTTCAACGCGTTGTTGACCTTCTTCATGGCGGCATCCAGCCGTTCCAGGTCCATGTTTTCCTCCAAAAGGGCCTGAAATTCCGGGGAAGGCGCTTTTTTCGCCTTCAGGGCCCGGGGGCTGAAGTCCCGGTCGGGCAGGAAAATCTGAGCCCGGAGGATCGCCTCCCCGCCGGGGTCCGGCACGTCCTCGGGATGCTCACAGGCAAGGGCGTAATAGTGCCCATGAGGGTCCGGATAGGTTTCGTACGCGTCTTCTTCCTCCATCACCTCCACGCCGCTCACGCCCATCTCGGCGATGGACTGGCGCATGGCCTCCCGAAAGGCCTGGTCCATCTTCGCCGTCATCTCCCGCTCCTGATAATGGGCGAGGTCCTCCATGCAGCAGAGGATGTGGTCCAGCCGTTTCAGCATCCGCCACCCGGCGATATACTGCCGGAGGATGTCCGTCAGGGCCTCCGCCAGAGGGGCGGCGGGGTCATGACGTTTCAGAAAGCTGTTCTGCCACTTCCGGAATTTCTGGGCCATCAGCTCGTCTCCCAGGAAGAAGGTACCCAGAGCGTCCACGTACTGCCCCAGGGTCATCCGGGTGCAGTGGTAGACGTCTTTCTTCCGCAGTCTTCCTCTGGCGTGGTCCAAAAGCATCAGCCCCAGCAGAACCAGAGCGCTGCTGGCCTGCGTCCCCATAAACGGGCGGAAGGGCTGTTCCGGTTCCCTTGCCAGCAGGAAGCTGCGGCAGAAGCCGCCGTAATGCATCACCTCCTCCTCCAGAGCGTTCAGCGACTCCCCAATCAGCCCATCCATCAGCTGGAGGTCCTCCTCTCCGGTGAAGACCAGCGCCGAATGCATCTGAGCCAGCTGCTGCACCTGCCTGAGGGCAGCCTCAGGCGACGACGCCTGAGACCGCGCCGCCTGCTCCAGCCGCTCCTCCAGGGTCCGTTTCTCCTGTCCGTTGCTGCTCATATTACGCGCTCCTTTCCGGCGGAGAGTTCCGCCCCGTTCCGTTCCAGCGTCCCCGTCAGGGCACGGTAGGCGCTGTCCTGATTCAGCTCGTACTTCCGGACCCGCTGGGGCTGGCTGCCCCTGGTGAAGAGAAAGGCGCTGTCCAGGGGCAGGTTCAGCACCGTGGAGACCTGGCAGTTGAATTTTTCCGCGAAGTACCGGGCCGTTTGGGTGTCCGTTCCGCCCAGGTACAGGCAGTGGTCGCAGTTGTTGAGGATGGTCTGGGATTTGGCGGGTCCATAGAGGTCCTCCAGCTGAGACAGGCTTTGGACGATCAGACTGACGTAGATCTCCCGGGAGCGGATCACCGAGATGATCTTGTCAAAATCGGGGATGACGGTGTTGGTGCTGAAGTCGTCCAGAATGAAGCGCACCGGGATGGGCAGACGGCTGTCCGGCTGGCGGTCGGCGGCGGCCATGAGGTACTGCAGGGCCTGGGTGTAGAAGAGATTCACCAGGGCGTCCTGGCTGCGGTCCGAGTCGCTGACAGAGAGGAACAGGGCCGTCTTCCCCCGGAGGAAGGCCCCCAGGTCTGCCTGCTTCTTCATGCTGAACATCCGCCGGGTGCTGGAGTTGGCCAGCACATCCAGGTGCTGGGCCAGGATGCCCTTGATGCTGGCGTCCATCTTTTCCGCCTTGTTGTTTTGCTGAATCATCCTCATTTTCCGGGCAAAGGCGCTGTTGGGGTGGGTGATCCGCTCCTCCTCTATCATGTCCTCCAGTTCCGTGGTCCCCATTTTAGACAGGAAGGTGTAGGCGTCATGCAGGCTGTGCTGCTCCTGGGGCAGCTGGTTCAGGATGAAGAGGAGGATGGCCTCCAGATACATCTGGGCAGCCAGGTCCCAGTAGGGATCCTTGGAATTCTGGCAGGGGCAGACGGCGTGGGCCATCTTTTTCACATCCTGTTCGCGGTACCAGTCCCCATTCCGGTTGCTCTCGGGGTCCCGGCAGGGCCGGATATAGGTCAGGGGGTTGTAGCCCCAGGGAGTGCTGGCCACGTCGGTGAAGTCCAGGTGCATCACCGTGTAGCCCCGCTTCTCCAGGTACTTTCCGTACAGCCGGCGCAGGTTTCCCTTGGTGTCGGCCACAATCAGGCTCTCCCCGGCGTGGAGAAGATTGGGAATCACGTAGCCTCGGGTCTTGCCCGCGCCGGAGGGACCTATCAGCAGGTCATTGTTGTTCAGACCGGTGGTCCAGGTGTCGTTGCTGGCGAAGGTGTTCTGAGCCAGGATGCGCTTGGTGTTGACATTGTGATACATTTTGTATTCCTCCTGTTTTGGGTTTGGACGTTGTCCCCGTCTCTGGGGGCGGAAATGTAACTGCTGTTTCAGGTCAGGCTGGTGATAATCCGGTCCGCCAGGCCGAATTCCACCGCTTCCGCCGCCCGGAAGTAGCTGTCGGTGGCGGTTTTAGCCAGCACCTCCTCCATGCTCTTGCCGGAGTGGTCCGCGATAACTTTGGCGATAATCCGCCGGGTCTCCATCAGATCGTCGCTCACCGCCTTCAGCTTCAGGGCGCTGCCGCCGGTCTGGAGAATCAGCGGGTCGTGGATCATCAGGCGGCTGTGGGGGAGCATCTCCCGCCGGCTGCCCGAGACGAAGAGCAGGGCCGCCATGGAGGCCGCCAGCCCCACGCACACCGTCCGGACGGGACAGCTCACCGCCTGCATCACATCGTAGAGGGCCATGCCGCTGTCCACGCTGCCGCCGGGGCTGTTGATGTACAGGGTGATTTCCCCCTCCGGGTCCTGCCGCTGGAGGTGGCGCAGCTGGCGGACCAGGTTGTTCACCGTCTCCGGGGTTACCTCCCCCACCAGTTCCACCTCCCGGTGGGAGAGCATTTCAGCCTGAATGGGAATCAGGTGGTAGCCGTAGGTCGATTCCTTGAGAATGCTTGCCTCGTTATGCATGGTAATTCCTCCTTTTATCGGTCTCTCAGCTGACGGGAGTGTGCTCATGAGAAAGGGGGATCCGGCTGCCCGGAAGCCCTCGGACCGTCCCTTCAGCGGAGAGCCGCATGTGTTGCCCCCACTTTCCTGCGTATCCGCCTGTTGGCACGCTCACCCTTTCGGGGTCCTGGCGGTGTATGGCCCAGGGGATACGCCTCCCAGTGGGGGATTCTGTTTTCAAGGTGCCTTGTGATTTACAGTATACCAAGCCCCAAATATTAAAATGTAAATTTTACAGGTTGCTTTTTCAACCCTGTTTTTTGGAGAAAACCAGGCATTTCGGGGCATATATTGAAACAAAAAACCTCCAGCAGGTACGTCCCGCTGGAGGTAAGATGCGTTTCCCCGGCGCTGTTTGGGGGCAGGTTACTCAAAGGCTTTGCGGAAGGGAGCCGGGGTCCCGGCAGGCTCGTCTTCGTTGAGCTGCTGGAGGGTCTGCCGAGGGCCGTCCTGTTCTGCCATGCAGTAGCGCTTGAAGGCGCCTAGAACGGTCTGAAAGGATTTCCCGGCGTTTTCGTGGAAGCAAGCGCTCAGGCGGAACGCCCCGCCCAGGTTTGCGGGATACGGTTCCAGACGCAGATAGTCGAAGCAGAAGCGCTCCTCCGCCGCCTGATACGCCGCCCGCGTCTCTTTTCCGGCGCTTTCATACGCCTCCTCGTAGTTCTCCTTCCCCGCCAGGAAGAACGTACAGCCGCTGTACAGGTCCACTGCCAGAGGAATGTAAAAATAAGTTCGCCCACTCTGCCGCAAGCTCTCCAAAAGGGGGGCGATCTGATCCGGAGCCAGCAGACAGAAGCCGTTTCCGTCCACCTGCCAGCTCTCCGCGCCTCCCAGCTTCTTCCTCTGAAAGAGGTAGCCCTCCGGGCTGTCGCAGAAGGCCTCGAAGAGCCGCATGGAAAAGTCGCTCTTCCGCTCCCGGTCCCCTTTCTTTTCCCGCCGTCCTTCCGCCCCGTCATACACCACGAGGGGATAGCCGCTGTACTGGAGCCAGTTTTTGATGGTGATGTGAAGCGCCATTCGCTCCAGCTGCCCGGTCAGCCAGCGCAGGTAGTCCACCCTCCGCTCTCCGCCTTTTGCGGTGCGGACGGTGATTTTCAAATTGTGGAGCTGGCCGGAGATGGCCGTCCGCCCCGCCGCCTGCTCTTCCCGGATCAGGTCCGCCATACGTTTTAGGTCCCGCTCCACCTGAGCCGCGGCAAAGACAAAAGTCCCGTCTTTTTCCCGCTTCTTCCAGCCGGGGCGTATGGGTTTTCCCGTCTTTTCGTCCAGCCGGGGAGGGACTTTGCACAGCAGGGGAAGCAGCCATTTGTGTCCGTTCAGGTTTTCCCCGTTTGCCCCGGCGCCCTTGATCGTCTCCTTATAATAAGCGCCGTGAGCTGCCAGGCAGTCGACCAGCCACAGGTAATACTCGGTGTCCGTAATCAATCCCGCCTGATAACCAGCGTTGTTCAGCTGGAGCTTCTCCCAAAAGTCCCAGCGCTTTTTCCCGCTTTGGGACCACAGCAGCAGATGCCCGGCTTCCAGCGGGTGCTTTTTCATCTCCCCGCTCAGTTGTTCTATAACCCGCGCACCATGCCTGGGGCACAGGTCCTCTTCCGGCAGGAAGTCCGGGAAATCCCGCGCCAGCAGTTCCGAAAGGTCCTTTTCAGGAACGGGATTTTGGGACAAAAGACGGGGGAGACTCTCTTTCAGCAGCTCCTCCATGCTCTCCCGCCAAAAGAACCGGTAGAGAGAGGATTGAGTCTGCCGCTCCTGATACTCCTCGGTCAGGTCCCGGTAGAAGCGGTCGCGGAGTCCTCCTACAGATCGTTCCACTGGATGCCCCTCCCATAGCGCCTCGCCTGGCGGAGAGCCCCGTCAAAGATACGGTTGTACACGTCCATTGCCTTGTCCGTGTCCGTCAGGGGGGCAATCTCCTTTACGGCCAGATACAGGTCCACAATTTCCTCCAGATCCTGACAGAAGTCCCGCAGAACCTCCGGCCTTGCCGTCTGAAAGAGCTCCGCGAAGCGCTCGCAGGCGGAACAATACTCCACCGGATGCGCAAAGGACAAAGCCAGGAGTGTCAGTCCCAGTGCCCTGCCGCCTTCTTCCGAGAGCTGGTCCATCTCGGCCATATGAAACGCGTGGTACTCCTCCGGGCTGGAGAAGGGAAAGTACCAGTCTTCGTCGTCCTGCACCCAGTGGCCGTCATCGTCGAAAATATCGTCGTAATCTTCTTCCTCGTCTGGTTCTTCGTCCAGGGGCGCCTCCTCCGCCCGGGGTTCTTCCTCCGTTTGGGGCTTTTCTTCCGTCCGGGGTTCTTCCTCCGTTTGGGGCTTTTCTTCCGTCCGGGGTTCTTCTTCCATCCGGGCCTCTTCCTCTGTCCGGGGCGCTTCTTCCGGTTCTTCCTCCGTCCGGGATGCCTCCTCTGTCAGAGATTCCTCCACGCTCCTGCGCGAAAATCCGGAGTGCTTGAGGTGGATGCGCTTCAAATTGCCCTCGTTGGTCAGCAGAGAGCTGGGCTGGTCGCAGGCCCGCCTCCAGTCGGGGGTCAGGGAATAATCGTTCCCTGAGCAGATGCGGCCATCAAGAGCATCGGGGTCCTGAAGGGCGTAGTAGAGGTGGAAGCCGAAGTGTGTGTCAAACCCCCAGTACGGCTCGTTGCGGCGGCCTCCGTCCGGCCCAGCCAGAACGCACCAGTCCCGGGAGAGCCGCCTGGCCTGCTCCAGCAAAAAGGCGAAGTCGGTCTGTTCCTTCAGTTCCGTGCCGTTTCGGGCGTCGCGGTATCCCCCTTTTTCCAGGCTGCACCGCATGACCAGGTAGAGATACAGGCCGCACAATTCCCGCCGCTCCCGGATTCTGGGCTCCGCCAGACTCTCCCCGGTGTTCGGGTCGGCGTCTGTGCGCTTCCGGATTTTCGCTGCCCAGGTCTCCAGCATCTCCTCTACCAGGGCTTGGAGCTTCTCCTGGCAGAACTTCCCCTTTTCGTCCGTGATGGACTGCCGGAAGGACCAGTCGTGTCCCTTCATGTGCCCCAGGAGCTCGTCCTCCGCCTCCCGGAGGCACCGCAGATTCTTTTGATAGTCTTCAAGTTTTTCCCAAGACCGTTCCATAGGTTCTCACCGTTCCTCTCGTTATAAAATGCGGGACCGCGCACCGGGAACTCTGCCCCGTACGGGTATCCTACCGCAATTGTAGCAGAGCGTCAATCATTGCTTTGTAAAATTTACAAATAGAAGCTTTCACGATTGCCTTGTAATCCGAATGGACTGCCTGCGATAAAATAAGCTGCGGATTCAAGCTGTGCACGTGCGTGCGCCGCTTGAATCCGCAGTTGTGATCGTGCTGCTGATTGCGTGTTCCGATATCTTAATTGTACGCGCGGCGGGCAGCGGTTCCTGTTGGCTGAGGGTTATTTTCTGATGTCAGAGAACCTTGTCCAGGAAGGTTTTCAGGCGTTCGCACTGCGGATTGGCAAAGAAATCCTCCGGCTTGTTCTGCTCCAGAATGTGTCCGCCGTCCATAAACAAAACCCGGCTGCCCACCTCCCGAGCGAAGCCCATTTCGTGGGTGACCACCACCATGGTCATGCCTTCACGGGCCAGCTCCTTCATGACGTCCAGCACTTCGCCTACCATTTCGGGGTCCAGGGCGGAAGTGGGTTCGTCAAAGAGCATGACTTTCGGCTTCATGGCCAGAGCGCGGACAATGGCGATACGCTGTTTCTGGCCGCCGGAAAGCTGGTTGGGATAGGCGTCGGCCTTGTCCAGCAAGTCCACCCGTTTGAGCAAGGCGCTGGCGATTTCGTCGGCCTCCGCCTGCTTCATCAGGCCGGTGCGGACCGGGGCCAACGTGATGTTTTTCCGGATGGTCATGTTGGGGAAGAGGTTAAAATGCTGGAATACCATGCCCATCTGCTGACGCACAGCATCAATGTCTACTTTGGGGTCTGTGATGACGGTGTCTTGAAAGGTAATCGTTCCCGCCGTGGGAGTTTCCAGGAGGTTCAGACAGCGGAGAAAGGTGGATTTACCGGAGCCGGAAGGCCCGATCACCACCACTTTTTCACCGGGGGAGATGTGTTCGCTGAGGTTGTCCAGAACCAGGTGGTCCCCAAAGGACTTGGACAGGTTTTTAACGTCGATCACTTTGCCGGAGCCTCCTTTCCAGCTTGCCCTGAAGCCAGCTGAAGATAATGACGAGAAAAAGGTAAATCGTGGCGCTGCCCACCAGGGGGAACATGGCCTCATAGGTACGGCTGATGATGCCGCGGGCGGCGTAAATCAGTTCCTGACCGCCGATGACGGAAATCATGGAGGTGTCCTTCAGCAATACAATGAACTCATTCCCGAGGGAGGGAAGGATGGCCTTGAAAGCCTGGGGAATGATGATGAAACGCATGGTGTCCAGATAGTTCAGGCCTAGGGAGCGGCCGGCCTCAGACTGTCCTTGGTCCAGAGACATCAGCCCGCCGCGAATAATTTCTGCCACATATGCGCCTGAGTTGATGCCGAGGGTCAGCGCGCCTACAAGGGTAAAATTCCGGCTGCTGGAAAAGATGACCATGCCCATAATCAGAATCTGCACCATCATAGGGGTGCCGCGAATGATGGTGACATAGACCCGGCAGACGAAGTTGAATATGCCAAGGACAAAATTGCGGCGGCCAGGGCGCTGCTGGTCGTGGGCGGTGCGAATCATGGCCACTAATACGCCTAGGATAACACCCAGGCACAGAGCCAGTGCAGTGACATAGAGCGTGGTGCCTACGCCCCGGAGGTATTGCTGCCAGCGGTCCCCCTCAAGGAAGGCCTGGTAGAAGCGGACAAAGAACGTCTGCCACCAGGAGAGCGCATCAGCCACGCCGGCTTCTTTCGAGAGCATCATGCCGCGCCAGAGTTCATAGTAGTAGGCCAGATCCATAGAGTGTTCCCTCTTTCTGTGGGGGAAGGAAGACCTTCCGCCGGTTTAAATAGGGCAAAGGAGCGGCGCGGGCCGCTCCTCTGCGGAGTTGATGGATTATTCTGCGGCGATGTATTTGTTGATGATTTCTTGAAGCGTACCATCAGCAATGAGTTCATTAAGGGCGCCATTGATGGCGTTGAGCAGCTCCGTGTTGCCTTCGTCCACAGCGGCGCAGTAATCCTCAATGACGTACTCCGCTTCCAGAATTTCCAGACCGGGGTTGGCGTTGACATACTCCTGAGCGGGGCCCTTATCAATGACAACGCAGTCTACCTGGCCATTGAGGAGAGCCTGAACGGCCACAGAACCGTTATCCAGGGAGGTTACATGGTCCGCGCCGTGGGCGTCCTGGCAGTAAATCTCGCCCGTGGTGCCGCGCTGGACACCAATCTGAATGTTTTCAAGAACGCTGCCGTCCGCGTCTACCAGCTGAAGGTCATCGTTGGTTCCGGCAATGGTGGTGTCGCCCTCACGGACAATGATGACCTGATAACCGGTGGCATAGCTGTCCGTAAAATCCATAACCAGGTCGCGGTCCTCGCGGTAAGAGAGTCCGGCGAGAACCACATCATGCCGGTTTTCCTGAACGGAGAGGAGAGCGGCGTCAAAGTCGATATCGTCGATCACCAGCTCAAGGCCCAGCTTGGTGGCAATGGCCTGGGCGATGTCGGGGTCGATGCCAATGACGTTGCCGCTGTCATCGGTCATCTCGTAGGGAGGGAAGGAGGCGTTGGTAGCCATGAGGAGCTTGCCTTCTTCGATGGTGGTGAAGGAAGGAGCATCGGGAGTGGAGTCAGGGGTATTGACGTCGGAGGTATTGGTGTCAGAGGAGCCGGCGGAGTCAGCGTCATTGGGGGTGCTGGAGCCGGCGTCGGAGCCGCCGCCGCAGGCAGCGAGGGAGAGAACCATAGCCAGCGTCAGCAGGCAGGTCAAGAGCTTTTTCATGATGTAACATCCTTTTCCAAACAGATTTCCCGCAAAGGGAGTAGCGCTGAGAGAGGAAGAAGTATCGACTTTCAGCTTGCGCATTACCTTACCACGCAGGGAAGGGGATGTCAATGCTTTCTCAGAAAAAATGTATATTTATTTGGCTGTTTCGGCAATAAGAGGAATGAAAGAGGCGTAAAACATAGGAAAACTAGAATTCTCTTGTGGATTTTCACCAAGGAGAAATGTATATGGCAATAAATATACACTCGCACGGCGGCGTCGAAAATTCCACTCCATTCCGCTGCCGCGTCGTCAGAACAAACTGCACTACAGGAATCCCGCCCTTCGGTCAGGATTCCCT
>JAAWLO010000031.1 GCA_022797935.1 Oscillibacter sp.
TATCGCCGCTTTTAAAGACGTTTGGGTGTTCTGCGAGCAGCGCGAGGGCAAGCTGATGCCCACCGATTTTGAGCTGATTTCCAAGGGCCGGGACCTGGCTGACGAGCTGGGCGTGAACCTCTGCGGCCTGCTGCTGGGCGGCGAGGGCATTGCGGCCTCCGCCAAGGAGCTGGGCGGCTATGGTGCGGACAAGGTCTACGTCTGCGAAGATCCCCTGCTGGCCGTCTACAACACCGACGCCTACGCCAAGGTCATCTGCGACGTCATTGAGGAGTTAAAGCCCGAGGCCTTCCTGATTGGCGCCACCAACATTGGCCGGGACCTGGCGCCCCGCTGCGCCGCCCGCCTGCACACCGGCCTCTGCGCCGACTGCACCCACCTGGATGTGGAGATGACCAACTACAAGGACTTCCTGCGGGAGGCATCCACCCTGCCGGAGGACAAGATTGAGAAGGTGGGCACCGCCATGGTGCTGGGCGAGAAGCGGGATGTCTCCAAGGACCTGAAGATGACCCGTCCCGCCTTCGGCGGCCACCTGATGGCCTCCATCATCTGCCCCCGCTTCCGGCCCTGCATGGCCACGGTGCGCCCGGGCGTTATGAAGAAAAATCCCTTCAACCAGAGCAAGGCCGACGCCTGCGTCATTGAGAAGCCGGCGTTCACCCTGAGCCAGAGCGACCTGAAGACCGAGGTCACCGAGGTGGTGAAGGCCGCCAAGAAGCTGGTGGACCTGATCGGCGCGGACTTTATCGTCTCCGTGGGCCGCGGCATCAGCAAGGATGTCGAGGGCGGCATCAAGCTGGCCGAGGAACTGGCGGCGGAGCTGGGCGGCGTTGTCGGCGGAAGCCGTGCCACCATTGACAGCGGCTGGCTGAGCGCTGACCATCAGGTGGGCCAGACCGGCAAGACCGTGCATCCCAAGGTGTACGTGGCCCTGGGCATTTCCGGCGCGATTCAGCACAAGGCCGGTATGCAGGACTCCGAGTGCATCATCGCCGTGAACAAGAACGACACGGCTCCCATCTTTGAGATTGCCGACTACGGCATCTGCGGCGACCTGTTCAAGGTCACCCCCCTGCTGACGGAGGCCATCCGCGCCGCCAAGGCTGCGAAGTGAGAACGAAAGGACCGAAGGACGTACCGTCCTTCGGTCCTTTTTTATTTACCGGCGCCCAACGCCAGGTCCTTGACGACTTCTCCCGCCAAAATCAATCCCGCCACAGAGGGCACAAAGGCATTGCTGCCGGGAAGCTGACGCCGCTCCTGGCCCGCCAAAGCTTCCTGATATTGCTCTCCCTCCGGGGAAAGAGGCGGTTCCTGGGAATAAACCACTTTTAAATGGAAGATTCCCCGCCGCTTCAGTTCCTTCCGCATCACGCGGGCCAGGGGGCAGACGGAGGTCTGTGAGAGATCCGCCACTCGAAAGGCTGTGGGGTCCAGTTTGTTGCCGGCTCCCATACAGCTGATGATGGGTGCGTCCGCCGCCTGGGCCTCTTGAATCAGGGCCAGCTTACCGGTGACGGTGTCAATGGCGTCTACCACGTAGTCATACTGGCCGAAGGCAAATTCACGGATGGTGTCGGGCCCGAAAAACAGCGGGTAGACATGAACGGCTGTGTCCGGATTGATATCCAGTACCCGTTCCCTGGCGGCGTCCGTCTTCCGCTGGCCCACGGTTCGCTGTGTGGCGAGAATCTGCCGGTTGAGGTTGGTTTGGCTGATCCGGTCGCTGTCGATTAAGTCCAGCGTTCCCACGCCGCTGCGCGCCAGGGCTTCCACAACGTATCCGCCGACGCCGCCCAGGCCGAAGACGGCCACCCGGGCCCGGGCCAGGCGTTCCATGCCCTCCCGGCCCAGGAGCAGCTCGGTCCTCGAAAATTGGTTCAGCACGATTCCCCTTCCTCCTCTATGCCCTGAATTTCGATTTGCTCCAGAATGGACTGTCCATGAGCCGTCAGGGCCATGCTGCCATGAAGAGGATAGGCCTCATAAGCCCGGTAGTCGAAACCCTGAAGGGGAATGTCATAATCCAGCTGAAGCAGCCCCTTGAGAGACAGCCCCAGAATGGCTTCCTGCATTGTCTGGCCCTCGGGTTCCTCCAGATAGACCGGGGTCTCCCGGTCCCGCTTGGACGCCACTGGAAGAAACGGAGTTTGTCCCAGACGCTTCAGCAGGTCCACTTCTGAACTGGTCAGCAGCAGCGCGTGACCGCAGCAGCCCTTTCTACAGCTCATGCCTTCACCTCCTGACATACTTGGAAAATGGTTCCGCCGCCAAGGACGGTATCGCCGTCATAAAAAACCGCCGCCTGTCCCGGCGTCATGGCCCGTTGGGGTTCGTCGAATACCAGACGGACCCGTCCGTCCGCCTCGGGGCGAAGCTCCGCCCATTGCTCCCGCTGGCGGGAACGGGTTTTGGCCTGCGCCCGCAAGGGGGATTCCAGGCCGGGTATGGCGATCCAGTTCAGTTCCTCCACCAGAATTTCCCGGGAGAACAAGGCGCTTTCCGGTCCGATCAGAACGGTATTTTCCCGCTTCCCGCAGACGTATACCGGCACGCCCATAGGCAGTCCCAGGCCCTTTCGCTGGCCCAGGGTATAACGGACAGCACCCTGGTGGCGGCCCACCACCCGGCCTTCCGGGTCTACAAAGTCGCCGGAAGGATAGGGAAAGCCCCGCCGCTCCTCCAGGAAGGCGGCATAGTCGCCTCCCGGCACAAAGCAGATGTCCTGGCTGTCCCGCCGTTGGGCATTGCGGAAGCTCAGACGTTCTGCCAGGGCCCGCACCTGGGCCTTTTCCATGCCGCCAAGGGGGAAGCGGACCCGTGCCAGCTGGGATTGGGTCAGGGTGTAGAGAAAATAACTTTGATCCTTTTCGGTTTGGGCCTTTTTCAGCAGCCAGCGGCCGGTGGAAGGTTCCCATTCTGTCCGGGCATAGTGGCCGGTGGCAACGCAGAAGAGTCCCCGGGCTTCTGCGGCCTCCAGGAGCCGGGAGAATTTCAGACAGCGGTTGCAGTCGATACAGGGGTTTGGAGTGCCGCCTGCCTCGTAGACCCGGATGAATTTGTCAATCACATCCCGCTGAAAAGCCTCCGTAAAATCCAGTACCGAAAAGGGGATGCCAAGCTGCTGGGCCACAGCTTCGGCCTCCCGGGCGTTCTGACCGTTGTCTGTGGGAAGCAGGCGCATGATAGCCCCCTCACAGCGGTATCCCTCTTCCAACATCCGATAAGCCGCGGCAGAACTGTCTACCCCGCCGCTCATGGCAATCAATGCGCTATGCTTTTCCAACATCATACACCTCGTTTATCCATTTCCCGAAAGTCCTCAGCGCGTTTCCGCACAACTCCTGGCATTTCGGCCATCCGGAACAGACTCCCGCCTTTTTTGCATAAAAAAATGCAAACTTTATCTTTCCCCCAAGGACCTTCTTGTTTTCTACAAAAATTTGAAAAATTTTTTTATGTCCAGAAAAATTTTCGGAACAGAACGGAGAATTTTTTCGGAGCTCCATGATTATGTAAACTGAAATCGGATGGAGCCCTGTGGAAAATCCCCTGAATTATTTCCGTCTTCCGCAGGGGATAACGGCGGAAAGCATTGGTATCTGTAGAATTCTGCCTGTGGAAAACCCTGTGGAAAATGTGAATAACTCTGAGTAGAAACTTTTTATGCTGTGCTTTATGTCAATGGAAACGGCCCTGCAAACCTTTGGGAAAGGGAAAAATAAGCGGCAAAAAAACGGCGTGTTTTTCTTGCGGCGCTGCCGGGCTCTCCTTGACCAGGGTCTTCCAGAGAAATCCGGCTGCTGAAAAATTGACAAAGTGCCCAAAGGAAAAGTGCAGGGAATCCTGCAATAATACGCGTCGTAATCTCCGAAATGCCCTGCGCGAGAACATTCCCCGGCGGTATGACGGAGAGAAAATGTCCCTTCCGCCGTGTTCTGGAAGTTCCAATTCCGGCGAAAGGGACGCCTGTTTGACGATGATAATCCGCGGCCCCGCTATAGCCGCCAGCTGGCCACCTGAGGAGCGCTGTCCCGCTCCCACTGCGTGAAGACGCCCTTTTCCATCAGCGTTTCCGCCAGGGTGCGTCCGCTGCTGGGAACGGTGGCTTCCAGTGCGTAGTATGAGATGTACACCAGCTCTGCCCGCAGGAAGGGGTCTGTCTGAAGCATGGCCGCCTCGCCCGGCGTCAGCACACCGGCGTTTTGAGCCCGGTCCAAGGTATCGGACAGATTAGTGTTGGCGGCGGAGCTGTATCCCAGGGCCCGGAGGATGAATTCCGTGTACTGCTGGGCGCTGACAGGATTGGAAGGCCGGAACTGGGTGGCGCTGTAACCGTTGGTATAGCCCCGCTCGTAGGCATAGCCCACATACTTCTCTCCCTGGGAGCCGGGCTGAATATCTTCAAAGGGATGAACGCCTGTCCAGGCCAGGGCTTCCTGTTCCTCGCCCAGGACCCGGATGAACATAATCAAGGCCTGAAGCCGTGTGGGAGCCGCATGCAGGTCAAAACCCTGTCCGTAACCGGTGAGACTGCCCTGGAAGAGATGCAGCGACTTCAAGGCGGAGGCCATGGCATAGTAGTCCACGGCGGGGGAGGCGTTCAGACTGTAGACGCCCTGACAGTCTGCCACGGCTGTTTTGCTGGTTACCAAGAAGCTGGCGGCCGTATCCTCCGCGACCAGATAGCGGTGACGGGGCTGGAGCAGTCCGCCGCTGGGCAGTTCTGCGCCTGCGGTTACATCCACCACAGCGCCGGAAGCGTAGGTTACCTGACCGCTTCCCGCCAGCAGCAGAACGCTGCCGCCGGTATTGACCAGAAGCAAGTCACCTTCTTTGAGGCAGGACTCTGTCCAGCCGGCGGCTGTTGCTGGGGGGACTTCCGGAGCGGGGGACCATGCGCTGCCTGCGGCATCCAGCCGGCGGTCAATTTCGGCGTCCACCGTGTTCGTAAAAGCGCCGTTCAGGTAGGAGAGGGAGACCAGCGGGTCTGCTGCGTCTCCGGCGGCAACGGCCCAGACGGCAGCGGCGGCCAGTACGCAGAGGGGCAGCAGGAGAACGGTTTTTTTTCTCATGAGAGAGCGGTCCTTTCTGTCCGGAGAATTCAGCGGTTGGCAATCCGGTAGCTCAAGGTCAGAAGACTGTCCGCGAAGTGGATGTTTTCAATTTTGACATCCGGTTCTCCGCTGGAGAGCTCTATGTTGGTAAAATTCCAGAAACCCCGCACACCGGTACGAATCAAGTGGTCTGCTGTTTCCTGGGCCACCGACTGCGGAATCGTCAGGACCACCACATCGACGCTGTGGTTTTTTACGTACTCATCCAGCTCCTCCAAAGGATAAATGGGAACGCCATTTACTTCCGTCCCGGCAATGGCAGGGGAGAGGTCGAAGGCGGCGTCTACCGAGAAGCCCGCCTGTGTAAAGGGAAAGCCCTGGAGCAAAGCGTGCCCCAGATTACCCACGCCGATCATAATGAGGTGGTGGTTGTTGTCCACACCTAGAATATGTCCGATTTCTGTAAGCAGCTCCTCTACGTTATAGCCGTAGCCCTGCTGGCCGAATTCGCCGAAGCAGCTCAGATCCTGACGGATTTGGGACGCGGTGATATTCATTTCCTGCCCGAGGGAGTGGGAGGAAATCCGTACCACGCCCCGGCTGCAAAGCTCGGTCAGCTGACGGTAATACCGGGGAAGCCTCCGGATAACAGCGTCAGAGACATTTTCTTTTTTCAAAATAGAATCACTCCCCAAAAGAAAAAACGGTTGTTTCTGTTTAACAGTAAATAGTTTATATCAAATTTACCAACTTGTCAATTTTTTTAACAATCTTTTTCTGTAAAAATTTTTCCAAAAACGCTTTACAGAATCAAAAAACTCTGCTATACTAACGAAGGATTCACGGGGATAAGGATTTTGCTGGTTTCCGTGAAAGAAAGCAAAAGTCAAAAATTTTATATTTTGATTAGGTATGCGCCCGTGGCGCAGTTGGATAGCGCGTCAGACTCCGACTCTGAAGGCCGCTGGTTCGAATCCAGTCGGGCGTACCAAAGTAAATGACCACTTTAGATGCCGCAGGCTAAACGCCTACGGCATCAGTGGTTTCCGGGGATTTTAACCCCCAAATTTTCACCAGTGAAACCGGAGATGCAAATGAGGTTTTTTGAGGAACTGGCGGGGGTCGAACCCTCTGAAATGCCCCCTGTCAAGTAGACAAAACAGAGAAAGAGGAAGGCAGGGACTATCAGAAGATGGTCTCTGTTTCTATTTGCCACCAACAGCCAAGAATTCTATAGGCGTCATACAGCCAAGTCTTTTCTGATATCGTTCACAATTGTAAAAATGGATGTATGAAGCAATCGCATCACAAAGCTGAACATACTCATCAAAATGATACAAATAGTACATCGTTGATTTTGGTATATCTCAACGATCAGATGCGCCAGCCGTTCATCTTCCAGCCGCTTGGAGCTTGCTGTTCGGCTGAGCCATTTATAATACCCTGCCCGATTGATGCCAGCTGCGGAGCAGAGCTTGTACACAGGCCAATGATACGCTTCGTGCAATTTGATTGAGGCTTCCGGCTCCGGCACAGCACGGTTCCACTGCATGAATTTTCGTTTCCGCACGGATCGATGCCATAATCATGCTCCCCTCTGAGTAGTGTGTGATTTTTCGCGCTTTGTCTACTCTATGGGGAGCATATCACCGGCTTCCGTCGTTCCCACGGAGGGCAAAAAAATCCCGCAGGAGGCCGGAGCCCCTGCGGGATTTGCTGTAAACAAGATGGTGTGTTCTGTCCCCGGCGCTTACTCTGCCCGAGGCGAAAAATTCATGTTTAAGATGTACTCTTCCATAAAAAGCGGATTGGCGGCCAGCTCCACGTGCCTGGTCTGGCCGGGAAGCGCCTCGCAGCGCTCCAGATGACTGCGGTCCAGCAGACAGAGCTTGGCGCCCTGGCCCGCGCCGTTGCCAATGGAGTGAATGCGCTCCCGAAGAACCGGGGGCAGCAGGCCAATGTACAGCGCGTTATCCACATTGATGTAGTTGCCGAAGGCCCCGGCCAGATACAAATTGGTGACTTGCTGAGGCTCCAGGCCGGCTTCGGTCAGCAGGGTGATGCACCCGGCGTAGATGGCGCTCTTGGCCAGCTGAATCTGGCGCACGTCCTGCTGCGAGAGGTAAACGGGATGCTCGCCCCGGGTGAAGAAGAAGGCGTTTCCGCTGTCCTCCGTCGGGCCCAGGCAGGCGGCCAGGGCACTTCCGGGATGGCGCTTGGCGTATTCCTCCTGGCTGCACAGCAGGCCGCTTTCATCCAGAACACCCACCCGCAGCAGCTCCGCCACGGCGTCGATGATGGCGGACCCGCACAGGCCCCGGGGCGCGCCGCCGCCGATAACCTGGAGGCGGACCTGGTCCTCCGCCAGAGAAATCCGCTCAATGGCCCCTGCCGTGCCCCGCATACCGCAGGCGATATTGCCGCCCTCCAGGGCGGGGCCGCAGGCCGTGGAGGCCACCTGATACCCGGAGGAACCGCCGGCCGCAATCTCACCGTTGGTGCCCAAGTCAATCATCAGACAATTTTCCGCCTCTTCCGGCAGGGTGAGCAGAACTGCGGTGGTATCCGCGCCTACAAAGCCGCCCAGCAGGGGCAGGAACTCCACCACGCCGCCGGGGGCCATATCCAGCCCTGCCTCGGCGCCGGTGCAGCGGGCCAAGTCTGCCGTGACGTTGACAAAGGGGTCCACCGCCAGACCGGAGGGATTCATCCCCAGGAAGAGGTGCTGCATGGTGCTGTTGCCGCACAGAACCATGTGGTACAAATTTTCCCGGAGACCGGGGCAGGCGGATTCCGCCTCCGCCAGCAGGGTGTTGATGCCCTCCAGAACCTGGCTGTGCAGCTCGTCCAGACCGGCGGGGTCCTGGAAGGTGTGGAGAATACGGCTGATGACGTCCGCGCCGCAGGCAATCTGCCGGTTCAGGGCGGAACCGGTGTACACCGCATCGCCGGTGGTGAGATTATAGAGGTAGAGGGCCACGGTGGTGGTGCCGATATCCACCGCGCCGCCGTAGAGCTGGCCGGTAGTATCCCCGGGCTGGACAGCAATGAGCTCCTCCCGGTGATAGGTCATGGTAATCTGCCGCACTGCCGTGTCCGCAATAAGGGCGGAGAAGCGGCGCAGCACGGGGAGGGCGCATCTGTTCAGGTACGCGCCGCAGTGCTCCGGGGCCAGCTCCTGCCGGGTGAGGCAGCGCCGGGTAACGGCGGGCCGCAGGACGGACTGCTGAAGGTGCACGCCCTCCGTCATGATGGCCGCCCCGGCGTGGGAGAGCTGGCCCTCGCTCAGGTAAACGGACAGGTCGCTGTCCACCTGGGCTTTGCAGGCCAGAACGGTTTCCAGCTCTCCGCCGGGACGCTGGACCTCCACTTGGCACTTGCCGCAGCGGCCTGTGCCGCCGCAGACCAGGTTCAGAGGGAACCCGGCATCTGCGCAGACCTTGGACAGCAGGCCGCCGGCGGAGGCATGGACGGTTTTCTGGTTGACAAAGTGAATCTGATACATGGTTGGAAACCTCCCAAAGGGCAAAGCCCTGTTTTGATGCGGAACATTTAACCGGCGTCCACAGAGCGGAACATACAGGTAGTGTTGGGACAGCGGCTGCAGTCGTGTTCAACGGGAATCCAGGGAAGGGCAGGGTCTGCCCCGTAGAGGTAGAGCATGGACTTTTCCGGCGTGAGCATATAGGTATCCGTCAGGGTGATATGGGCAAGCGTGGGCTCGGACCGGAAACAGGCCAGAAGTTCCGACTGGTAACGGATCGCCAGCGTCCCTTCTCCGGGGGAGTGACGCCGGGTGAGGTGGCAGCCCATGCTCCGCAGGCGGGCGTCCACCTCCCGGTTCATTTGATTGGAAGCATTGAACAGGATTTCATTGCAGAGGTCGTTTAATATATATCCCTCCAGAAAATCCCCTTTTTTCAGTAATGCATCAATGGACTCCAGAATTTCTTCCGTGCAGGTGGACAGGCACACCACCTGATAGGCGCACTGGTCCACCTCCGGCAGGCCCACCTGGAATTCCCCCTGGGAGATGGCGTAGCAGTGGTACATGCGAAGGTCCCGGCGGACAGTTTCCTCCAGGGTGGGAAACGCATCGACACAGTAATCATAGACATGGGTGCCCGGTTCTATGTGCAGGCGGCGGAAGATGCGCTCCCGGTCGTACTCGGTGGTAACATTTGCAAATTCAATCACGATCTCCTTCTCCTCTCTCTTCGGAAATCTGTTTTTTGTACTGGCGGGGCGTCTTGCCGATGAGCCGCTTAAATACCTTCGTGAAGTAGCTCTGGTCCTCAAAGCCCACCCGGCCCGAGATTTCCAGCAGACTCAGCTCTGTGTGGCGCATCAGGTCCACGCTGTGCTCAATGCGGGTGCGGTTGAGGTAATCCGTAAAGCTGGTATCCAGCTCCTGGCGGAAGAGCTTGGAGAGATAGGGCTCGCTGACGAAGAGCTGTGCCGCCAGAACCCGCAGGGTGAGCTTCTCCATATAGTGGGCGGAGATGTGGGCCAGGGCCTGGGTGATGATTTCGGACACCTGGGACCGCCCCGCGAACACCTTTCCGGTGAAGTGAGACACCACCATGGTTCCCCAGACGGAGAGCTCCTCCACGGTGTTGACGTTGTTCAGGCCGCTGATCCACTCAAAATCCTCGCCGATGATGGTCCGCAGGGGCACGCCGTTGCCCAGGGCCGTCCGGGAGAGGGAGAAGAAGAGCTCAAAGAAGTGGAGCTTGCAGCTGTCGAAATTCCCGCCCTCTACCAGAATCAGCTCGTTAATCAGCTCGTCCAGGCAGGTCAGGGCCTGTTCCTCCGCCCCCTCCTGAAGAAGGCGTCCCAGCTGACTCTCCAGCTCTGTGCAGCTGAGGGCGGAGGCGGCGGGGGTTGCGGGGGCGTTTTTCCGCTTCTGGATGTGGACACCCATGTCCAGCTGGCGCTGGTGGCGGGCGTTGAGGGACTCGTAGTCCTGCCAGTTTTTGTAGTTGCACAGCACGGCGCTGTAGAGCAGGCTGGAGACATTCTGAATCTCGGTAGGGGTGTATTGCCGCATCTGCCCCATAAACAGGGCAATTTTCACAATAGAGCCTGCTGCGTCCGGGTTTTTGGAGAGAGCCCGTTCAATCAGGCGGTCATCAAAAGCGCCCATTTCCAGAGGGCCGGCAGTCACAAAGCCCTGATATTGACCGTCGATCACCAGGGGCACGGTAATGTGAACCAGTCCCAGAGGGCAGTAGAAAACATAGGGTTCCCCCATCTCGCGGGAGAACTGAGCGGAAAACAGCCGCTCAGAGGCACACTCGCCCGCCCGGCGGTAAAGGCCGAAGAACTGGCAGAACTTCTTTTCCGGAAGGAACTCGTGCCAAATGGAGCCGTCTGGATAATACAGCGTGACCGGTACGCCGGTGCAGGCGCAGAAGGCCTCCAGGCACTCCTTATTTTGAAGGCGGTTTGAAAGCATAGGTGTCCCTTCTTCTGTCCTGGAGGGATTACTTCAGTTCAAAGGGCTGCTGGAAACAGGCTTTGGCGGCGGCCAGGGCATCTGAGACAATCCGGACGCCCACAGAGGAAATGATGACCAGCTGCGTCTCCTCCACCTCCTCCGGCCAGGGGTCAATGCGGAAGCTCTCGCCCACCAGGCTCACCTCCAAGGGGCCCTCCTCGGTTTTGCAGAAGCCTTTGATGCGGTAAGTCATGGGCGCAATGGCTCCCAGGAACTCCCGCAGTTTTCCGCCGGGGACGGTCTCGGTGGTCTTCAGCGTCACGGTGATGGGACGGGTATCGGCGGTGTTGGTGCTCTCGGTGGGGGCGGGGGCCTGGCTGGCGGTGCCGGCGAGGAGCTCTTTCAGGGAGATGCGGCCGAAGGTGGTGCGGAAGATGGGCATATCCGGTTTGATTTCCCGGATGGCGTCCTCACATTGGACGAGGCCCGCCTCGTCCACCAGATCGGTCTTGTTGATGATGACGGCACGGCTGTAGGTCACCTGCCGCCGGAGAGATACCAGGACCTTCACGTGCTTGGCGAAGTTCAGAGCGTCTACCAGACAGACCGCTCCCTGATAGGCGTATTCAATCTGGCGGAAGGTGCGGATCTGGTCCAGAATCGAGGCGATGCTGGAGGGGTCCGCCAGACCGGAGGCCTCCACAAACACATAGTCCAGGCCCTGTTCACCCATGGCCACCAGGGAATCCACAAAGGTGTCCTTGATGCAGGCACAGAAAATGGAGCCGTTGTTCAGCTCGACCATGTTGGTGTTGGGGATATCACGGCGGATGAGCGCGCCGTCCACGCCGGTCTGGCTGAATTCGTTGACCACCAGTCCAATGCGGAAACCCTCGTATTCGTGGAGGATGTTGTTGAGGAAGGTGGTTTTTCCCGCGCCTAAAAAGCCGGTGAGCAGAATAAGTTGATTCTTCATAAACAGATTCCTCCTAAAAAAGCGTTTGGTAATGATTCTGTGTTTCCCGGATACTTCCGTTTCAGTTTACCACAAAACGCCGGGCCGGGTCTATAAAAAGATGAGTGTTTTTTTGTAGTTATCATCTTTCTGCCCCATTCCGAAAGGAGACACGGCTTCTGCGCACGGCGGCAGGCCGCCTTAGACGCCAGGAAAACAGGGGAATTTAGTCCGCCCATCTGCGGACGGCCCTGCGGCGGCAGTTTCCGTAAAATGGGATTTGGTACTTTCAGGCGCAAAACGGGAGACTAAATTTGAAAATTACCAATTGAGGCCAAAAGCTTTGGCAAATTTCCTACAAAAACAGGAGCCGGTTTTTAAGCATTTTTCACCACTTGCTAAAAATCACCTAAAAGGACTTGGATTTTTTCGAGAAAAGCTGTACGCTATTGCCATATACTGAAAGCCAGAGGAGAGGAATGAGGACACAGATGAATGGATATGATGCTGTTTTTGAAGGCATTCTCACTGGAAACGCAGAGCAGACAAAGCGGGAGTGCCAAAAACTTCTGGAGGAAAACGTGGAGCCGGAGGAGATTCTCAACAACAGCCTGCTGCCGGCCATGAACCGTCTGGATACCATGCTCACCTGCGGGGAGCGCTTCATTCCCCAGATCCTGCTCTCTGCCAAGGCCATGCAGAGCGCGGTCAACCTCCTGGGCGCGGCCATGATGGAGAAGAACCAGACGCCGCTTACCCAAGGCACCGTCGTTCTGGGCACCGTGCAGGGAGATATCCACAACATAGGGAAAAATCTGGTGGACTTTCTGCTGCAGAGCGTGGGCTTTCAGGTCGTGGACCTGGGGGTCAACGTGAACGCGGAGCAATTTGTGGAGGCGGTGCGGAAGCACAGGGCGAACATTGTGGCCCTCTCCGCCATGCTCACCAGCTCCATGGTCAGTATGCGCGCCGTGGCGCGGCGGCTCCAGGAAGAGGATTTCGGATACCCCATCCGTATTATTGTGGGGGGCAATCCCATTACCGCCAGCTTTGCCCGCAGCATCCGCGCCTGCTTTGCCGGAAATGTGGTGGAAACCATGCACCTGGCGCTGGAATTTGCCAGAGGCGAGGGAGAACCGCTCGAATCAACGGAATCTTAGGATGTGGCAGTCCTTTGAGATAACCGAATCACCAACACCAAGACAAGAAAAGGAGCGTAACAGTTATGTCTATTTTGAATGAAATCTCTGAGCTGGTAATTAAAGGCGATATCGCCAACGTCAAAGCGAAGGTCTCCGAGGCCATGGAGCAGAAGGTGGACGCCAGCTCCATCCTCAACGACGGCCTGATGCCCGGCATCAACGAGATCGGCGACCGTTTCGCCAAGGGCCAGGTGTTCGTTCCCAACGTGCTGCTCTCCGCCAAGGCCATGAATGCCGGTGTGGAGCTGATTCAGCCCCTGTTGGCCTCCGCCGGTGACACCACCATCGGCACCGCCGTGATCGGCACCGTGAAGGGCGACCTCCACGATATCGGCAAGAACCTGGTGGGCCTGATGATGAAGAGCGTCAACATGAAGGTAATCGACCTGGGCGCCAACGTCCCCGGCGAGAAGTTTATCGAGGCCATCAAGGAGTACAATCCCCAGATCGTGGGTCTCTCCGCTCTGCTGACCACTACCATGAACGAGCAGGCACACATCATTGAGCAGTTTAAGGAAGCCGGCGTCCGCGACAAGGTGAAGGTCATGATCGGCGGCGCTCCCGTCACCCAGATGTGGGCGGATAAAATCGGAGCTGACGCTTTCACCACCGACGCCGCCGAAGCCTCCCGCTGGGCCAAGCAGTACGTCACGAAGGGCTGAAAACCGAAAAAATATACAAAAAAACATATTTGTGTACAAAAAACCCACTTGTAAAAGAAAGGAAGTTCTGATATTATGGTAGGCAGAGTTAAGTTTAATGTCATGAGCGACGCCGAGCTGGCCCACATGAAAAACCGCATGGAGCAGCTCCTCATTGAGCGCGGCATTCACCTGGACCACGACGAGCTCCTCAAGGAACTGGCGGACATGGGCTGCCAGGTCAACATGGAGACCAAGGATCTGAAGTTCACCAAGGAGCTCATTGACAAGGCCGTGGCTGCGGTGCCCAAGACCTTCACCCTGTATTCCCCCAGCGGAAAGTACGATCTGGAGTTCCCCCATCCCGAGGGAAAGTTCTACACCCGCACCAACACCGGTGCGCCCAACTACCGCACCGTGGATGACGAGACCCATTACGTAAAGCTGGAAGAAGTGGACGAGTGGTACCGCCTGACCAACGCCATGGAGAACGTGGACTACGTTACCCTGCCCTCCACCTCCGGCGAGTATGTCCCCGGTGACGCCGTGGACGTCTACACCCTGGAAAAGGCCCTGAAGCACTCCGCCAAGCACATCTGGATTCAGCCCTATGAGGCGGACAACGTCCAGCACCTCATTGACATGGCGGCTGCCGCCGTGGGCGGCGCGGAGGAACTCCGCAAGCGTCCCATTGTCAGCTTTATCGCCTGCGGTGTGCCCAGCCTGACCTTTAAGCATATGGACGCCGAGGTCCTGTACCGCTGCGCCAAGGCCGGTGTGCCCGTGCAGCCCTGCTCCCTGCCCACCGCCGGCGCCAACACCCCGGTAACCGCCCAGGGCACCGCCTTTATTGCCAGTGCGGAGGTCTTTGCTCAGATCGTCATTCTGGAGCTGCTGTGCCCCGGCCTGCCTGTAATTGCCACCACCCTGCTGTTCTCCATGGACATGCAGAGCACCTATACCCTCCAGTCCAACACGGAAATCACCATTGCCCGCCTCATCGCCATGGAGCTCTTCGAGCGCGGCTACAACATCCGGGCCCATTCCTACGGCACCGGAACGGACAGCCTGACCATGGATGCCCAGAACTTCATTGAGCGCACCAACCTCATTGACGCGATGGCTCTCAGCGAGGCCAGCGTTCTGGGCGGCGCGGGCCAGCTGGAGACCGCCAAGACCATCAGCCCCATTCAGCTGATTATTGACAACGAGATCTTCGGCATTGCACAGCGCATCCGCCGCGGTCTGGCTGTGGATGATGAGACCTTGGACTGGGATGAGCTGATTGCCGGTTTGGACCGGGATCCCGCCTTCAGTTTCCTGATGAGTGAACATACCTTCCGCCACTATGAGGAGCCCCACCGCCCCGACATGTTCAACCGCGACGGCGTAGCCCGCTGGGAGATGAACGGCAAGAAGACCCTGACCGATATGGCCCGGGAGAAGTTCGACGCCATCATGGCCGCTGGCGATACCTATACGCTGGCCCCCGATAAGGCCGCCGCTGTGGAAGAGGCCCTGAAGAAGGCCCACGCCGCCCTGGTGAAGGATTAACGCGCACCGGCGGCACATGCCGGCCGCCGTTTCTCCTTAAGTCCCCCGCTTATCTCAAGGCACGGAGGCTGTCAGCTCCGCTGCGGCTTCCGTGCCGGCATTCTTTTGGTGTGTTTTATTGGAAAGGAAACTGTATGAAGATTACAAAGACAGAAAAGATTTGGCTGGCTTTGACCGTACTCTTCTATGTGCTTTATAATTTGCCGGGCGTTCCTCCTTACGGTCAGGCCGTTCCCACCATTGTTCACGGTCTTCTGACCGTACTGCCTCTGTGGGTTATCGTCTACATCGGCTTGGCCAGGGTTTACAAGATCTATACCCTGCGGGACGACAACGGAACGGAGGGTTAACGTATGCTGAGTTCAACGACCATCTGGGTAGCCTTTGCATGTTACATGGTATTCCTCCTGGGCGTCGCGGTTTATGTTACACAGAAAGAGAAAAAACAGGCGGCAGGAGAAAACCTTCTGACGGCCTCTGTGCCTTGGCCGGTACTGGTCATGACCTACATTGCCTCTCTGATGAGTACCTGGGTCTTCTTCGCCGGTCCCGGCGCGTACTACCGCGGCGGCCTGGGTTATTGGATCTCCGAGCTGAGCTACATTGCCCTGTTCCCCATTGTGGCGCACTTCACCATGAACAAGGTCTGGATCGTCAACCAGCAGAAGCAGGGCCAGCTGGTCACGCCGGCGGACTTCTACTATGAGCGGTTCAAGAGCCCCATTCTGCGGACCATTCTGGGCCTGATTTTCCTGGCGGCCTCTTTCCCGTACATTGCCTCCGTTCTGGTGGCCATTGCCCAGGCGGCGCAGTACGCCACCGGCGGCAACATCAATTACCGCATGGCGGTGATTGTGGTAGGCCTGATTATGACCATCTTCGTGTGCATCGGCGGCGTGAAGTCTGCCGCTATGGCGGACACCGTGCAGGGCCTGCTGTTTATCGGCCTGCTGTGGGTAATCGTGATTGCCTGCCTGATTGTGGGCTTCGGCGGTTCTCTCCCTGCGGCGGTAGGTTCTTTGTGGGAAAATACCCAGTCCTTCTTCTCCTATCCCGGCCCCTCCGGATGGACGCCGTATTCCGGCCGTTTCGGCTATCCGTTCTCCTGCGCCATTGGCTGGACCATTATGCTGCCCCACGTGTTTGTCCGTTCCGGCTATTTCGGCGACAACCTGAAGGCGCAGCGCCGTCTGTCCTTCCTGACGCCTGTCCTCCAGGCTATTGTCTGGACCGGCACCATGATGATCGGCCTCATTGGCCTGGCTTTGGTCAACGACCTGGCCTCCTCGGAGAGCGAGCTGATTATTCCCTATATGATTCAGAACTTCGTGGACGGTTACAGCCCCGTTCTGGCGAAGGTCCTGATGGTGGGCTTCTTCATTGGCGCTTCCGCCGTAGGCCTGTCCACCGCCAACGCCTTCCTGAGCGTGTCCTCCGCCATTGTGGCTTCCGATCTTCTGAAGAATACGTTCCATATGAATGTCTCCAAGGACAAGGAGACCCTGGTCAACCGGATTATTATCGCGGTTCTGGGTCTGGGTTCCCTGCTGCTGGCGCTGGATCCGCCGGATTTGATTTTCACCCTGATTATGTTTGCCATTGCGATTGTTATGCCCCTGTTCCCGATTCTGGTCTTCGGCCTGTATTGGAAGAAGGCCACAAAGCAGGCGGCCATTGTGTCCGCTATCGTGGGCACGGTGCTGGTGCTGATGACCTACTTCGTGTGGAACATCGGTGGTACCTGGTACGGCGCAATCGGCATGCTGGGGTCCACCATCACCATGGTGGCGGTCAGTCTGTGCACCAAGCAGGACGAAAAAGACGCTGAGCCTTTCTACGAGGCCCTGGAAAGCGGCATAAACCGCTTCTACAAGGTTCAGGAGTAAAGGCTCCGAATAGGGTATTCCCGTTTGCGGCGGGGATACCCTGTTCCCGTACAAACAACGGCGGCTTTTCCCCGCCTTTGATTTGACTGCACCAATCCACCACCGAAAAAGAAAGGACTGTATTACTATGGGTAAAGAACTGCTGATGAAAGCCATGCGCCACGAGCACACCGAGCGTCCTCCCTGGGTTCCCTTCGCCGGTATCCACTCCGGAAAGCTGAAGGGCTACACTGCGGAAGAAATCCTGAAGGACGGCGACAAGCTCTATGAGTGCCTGATGGAAGTGGCGCGGCTCTACGGGCCAGACGGTATGCCCATTATGTTCGACCTCCAGCTGGAGGCCGAGGTTCTCGGCTGCGACTTGATGTGGGCAAAGGACAATCCGCCGTCTGTGGCTTCCCACCCCCTGGCGGGCGACGAAAACAAGAGCATTCCCTGCACCTGCCGCATTCCCACGGCGGAGTCCGGCCGGATTCCCATCTTGCTGGAGGCCACCCGGAAGCTGAAGGCCTCTGTGGGAGATGAGATTGCCCTCTATGGCCTGATCTGCGGTCCCTTTACCCTGGCCTCCCATCTGCGGGGCAGCGAAATCTTCCTGGATATGCTCATGGATGAGCAGTATGTCAAGGATTTGATGGGCTTCTGCGCTGAAGTTGCCATGCGGATGACGGACTATTATCTGGACGCCGGCGTGGATATCGTGGCCGTGGTGGACCCCCTGGTCAGCCAAATTTCCCCCGACTCCTTCGACGCGCTGCTGGCGGAGTCCTTTAAAGCCGTCTTCGACTATATCCGGGCCAAGGGCGCCATTTCCTCCTTCTTCGTCTGCGGCAACGCCACGCCTCAGATCGAGGTCATGTGCAAGACCAACCCCGACAGCGTCGCGGTGGACGAGAACGTGGACATTGCTTATGGCAAGTCCGTCACCGACAAGTACAACATCACCATCAGCGGCAACATCCCCCTGACCACGGTCATGCTCATGGGTACGCCCCAGGATAACATGAAGTGCGTGGTGGATACTCTGGATAAGCTGGAAAACCACCAGAACCTCATCATCAGCCCGGGCTGCGACATGCCCTATGACGTGCCGGTGGAGAATACCGTAGCCTGCTCTCAGGCGGTGAAGAACACGGACCAGGTCCGCGAGATGATCAAGGACTATTCCGGCAGCAGCCTGGACGGCATCGAAGTGGAGCTGCCGGACTACGAGCACCTGCCCCGTCCCTTTATCGAGGTCTTTACGCTGGACTCCGAGCAGTGCGCTGCCTGCACCTACATGATGGCGGCGGCCATGACGGCCAAGGAGTACTTCGGAGACAAGATCGATGTCATTGAGTACAAGTACACCATCAAGGAGAATGTGGCCCGCTGCAAGAAGATGGGCGTGAAGAACCTGCCCACCATGGTCATCAACGGCCAGATCAAGCACGTCTCTATGATTCCCGACCAGGAGGTCCTCCGGGCGGAGATCAACGAGCTGCTGTAAGCCGGGTTATCCAAAAAACAAAAGCGCCGCGCTGGGATTTGACCCGGCGCGGCGTTTCTGGTTGGTCAGGGAGCCTCGGGACCCTCGAAAACAGACAGGGCTCCGATGATCTCGTCCAGGCCTTCCCGGTACTGCCGGAGCGTCTCCAGCCAGGATTGGCGGCAGGCTTCCCCCTCCTCCGTCAGGGCGAAGACTTTCCGGTCTGTGCCGGAGCTAGGATCCAGGCGAGAGGAGATAAGGCCCCGGCGTTCCATGTCCCGCAGGGTACGGTAGACGCCTGCCGGGTCCGGCTGCTCCTCTTGCCAGAGCCGGGTTTGGGCAATCTTTTGCAGCAGAACATACCCGTGGCAGGGCTCCTCCGTCAGAGCCGCCAGGATGATGGGCTGCAGAAACCGGACCAGGGTTCCCCCCTGGCAGGGACAGCGGCGCTCAGCGGTTTTTCTCATAGGAACAGTCCTCCTTTTTCATAAAGCGGCGCCCCATCTTCGATTAGGAACGATGGGGCGGCGTCCAGCCGGTGTCGTCTCCGTAGTAGGTAATGGCCCCCTGAGGGCAGAGGCTGCCGCAGCCGTGGCAGTGGTCCACACAGTTCTCCGGGGCGGTGACCGCCGGGCGGGACAGCTGGGTAATGTCGTAGACAAAGTGTTTGTTTTTGATACAGAGGGCTACGCACTGTCCGCACTGGACGCACAGAGCTTCCTCTATCATAGGGTACCAATTCTTAGCCATGTCATGCTTCCGTCCTTTCATTGGTTTGTCCGATTCAGTGCCAGCGTATCAGCACCGTTTGGAGCTTTGTGGTCAGGGCGCTCAGCACCGTGACCACAAAGCCGATCACCAGAATGCCCGCGGCGGCGTGGGCATAGTTGGCGTAGGTGATGCTGTTCTGTACGTAGTAGCCCATGCCGTGGGTGGCCCCCATGAGCTCCGCGAAGTTCAGCATCAGCAGGGAAGTGGTCAGGGAGACCTTCAGTCCGGACACAATCCCCGGCAGCACATACGGCAGGAGAATCCGCCCGACCATGGTGCCGGTGGCGGGAGTCAGCATCCGGGCGGAGTCCAGAATCTGGGGTTCCATAGAGGTGATGCGGTTGACCGTGGTCAAAAATGTGGGCCAGAACACCCCCAGGACGATTACCGCCACGGAGGCACTGCGGAACGTGGGCATCAGGGAGACCAGATAAGGGGAGATAACTACCGGGGGAATGGGGGCCATAATGTTGGCAATGGGATACGCGAAGGCCCGGATGCGGGGAATCCACCCGGCAAAGAGTCCCAGTCCCACTGCCAGCACCAGCCCCAGGGAGAAGCCCGTCAGCAAAAGTTCCATAGAATAGCCGATGTTCAGCAGCATGGTTTTCCACTGTTCCCGGAAGGTGTCAAACACATTTTCCGGGGCGGGAATCAGAACCGGATGCGCCACGTTCCACACAGAGGTAGCCAGCTCCCAGGCCAGCATGAGGGCCCACACCAGCAGGATGATGTCATAGGGTCCGGTTCCCGCCCCGCCCTGCCGGTGTTCCCGAAAGAGGGAAAGCAGAAACAGGCCCTCCATCAGCGCAATTCCCACCAGAAGGGATAAATTTTCCCGGACGGTCGTTCGCTGATGGGGCGCGAAGAGGACCACCGCCAGGAGGACGCCCAGAAGAAGGTGGGTCAGAAGGAAGCGCCGGCCTTCAGCCCGCATGGGAGACCTCCATTCCGCCGCTCTCGTAAAACAGCTGCAGCAATTCCTCACGCAGTGCCTGGAGCTGCCGCGCCTCCGCGTCCTCCAGTGCGTCCCTGGGGTAGGGCAGGTCCACGGGGAGGTCCCGGCTCACCCGGCCCGGCGTCATGTAGAGGATGCGGCTGGCCAGCTGAGCGGCCTCCTGAAGGTCGTGGGTGACGAAGACCACCGTCTTCCGCTTCTCACCCTGGGACCACAGCCGCTCCAGAAGCCTCTGAAGCTCCTGGCGGCTTCGGGCGTCCAGGGCTCCGAAGGGCTCATCCAGCAACAGGATTTCCGCGTCCATAGCCAGGGCCCGGGCAATGGCCACCCGCTGGCACATGCCGCCGGACATCTGGCAGGGATAGCGGTCCGCCGCCTCCGCCATGCCCACTTTTTCCAGGTAGGCCCCGGCAAGTTCCCGGGTTTCCCGGCGGCTGAGGTTGCCACGGGCCTGGCGGATGCCAAAGCGCACATTTTCCCGGGCGGTCATCCAGGGGAAGAGGGCGTAATTCTGAAAGACCATAGCCCGGCTGGTGGCGGGACCCTCCAGGGGGGTACCGTCCACGCGGATGACGCCGGTCGAGGGCGCCTGCAAACCGGAGAGCAGCCGGAGCAGCGTGCTCTTGCCGCAGCCGGAACGCCCCAGCACGCAGACAAACTCGCCGTCCTGGATGGTGAAGTTCAGGTCCCGCAGGGCCTGGAAGCATTGTCCGTGGGCCTTGTAGGTAAAGGAGACCCGGTCCAGCTGAATGGTTGCCAAGAAGAACAGCTCCTCTCTTTTCCGCCGGTATGGCGGACAGTTTTGTCAGGTGTTATGGCTTTCAAAGTAGGCCAGCAGGTCTGCCCAGAGGGCGTTGTCCGGTTCCCGCTGGGCCAGGTTCTGCAGAGCCGTGCCGTAGACGTCGGTGACGACGTATTCGTTCCAGTCCACATCCACCGTATCCTCAATGCCGCCGATGTTTTCCATGGCCTCGTAGAACTTCACGCAGGCGTCCTTGTCCGGGTCCAGGGAAAGGCGCATGGCGGGAGTATAGGTATCCGTGCCGTAGATTTGCCCCTGGAGGAAATCCCGGTCCTCACCGGAATAGGCCTCCAAAATATCCAGGGTCTCCTCCTGGTTCTCCTGGCTGAAGGCATAGCCCCGGAGAGCGGCGGTCTCAAAGCGGACCAGAGCGTCGAAATTTTCTTCGTAGGCAGTTTGGCTGCAGGTTTGGCGGCAGCAGGGATAGGTCTCTACAAAATCGCTGACCGTGGCGACCACGTCCACGCCGAATTTGTCTGCGTAATAGCCCAGGCTGGAGTTGGTGATGCAGAGGTCGTATTCCCCCTTGATGCAGCCTTCTATGGCGGTGTTGGAGTCGTTGTTGTAGACAAAGATCACATCAGCGCCCGAATCCGGGCCGCCAATGGTGTAACCATTGCGGAGCAGGTAGTCCTTCAGCACCATCTGCCCTGTCTCGGGCATGGAGCAGGCAATGGTCAGACCTACTAGATCCTCTGCGGAGGAAATGGTCAGCCCCCGGTCCTTGGCGGCCAT
This sequence comes from Oscillibacter sp., assembly GCA_022797935.1. Lineage (GTDB taxonomy): Bacteria > Bacillota > Clostridia > Oscillospirales > Oscillospiraceae > Oscillibacter. The sequence goes on from JAAWLO010000031.1 coordinate 21,473, forward strand.
GATTTCGGAACCCTCGCCGGCGGTTCCGCCGAAGACCCGCAGCGTGGTGGTGCCCTGGCTGATAAAGGTGGCGGCAGCGGTGCTGCTGAAGAGGTAGATGTCCAAATCACCGGAGGAGACCGCCAGATAAGCGTCGTTCATACTGGAGACCTTCTGGAAATTTACGGCAACGCCTTCCTCGGCAAAATAACCTTTGGCGTTGGCGACCAGCACACCTACCGGCTTGATGGAGGTGCCCAGCAGGCCCACTTCCAGGGTGACGGATTCCGGAGCCGGGGGAGTACCGGTATCCGCTTGGGTGCCGGGTTCTTCCGGATTTGGTGTGGAGGAGGTTCCGGGTTCTCCGGCGGCGGTGCCGCAGGCAGCGAGAAGCAGCAGGAAAGCGCAGGTGAGCAGAAGGACAGCAAGTCGTTTCATTTGGTTCAGTCTCCTCTCTGATGAGGTGTGAAATAGAGGGACACCTCAAAAAAAATGATAGCGGATCTGGTCTAATAGACTTAATCTAGTACGTACTATACACGCCCTGACGCGATTTGTCAAGCCTGAACTTTTTTTCTTTTGTTTCCGGAAAATGCAAGGAAAAAGACCGGAAACCAAAATGATTTCCGGTCTCAGCAGGGGGGCTCCATATCCAGCAGCATCTGAATCCGGTCCTGAACGGAGCCCTTAGGAATGGAGGTGTCGTAGTCCACACCCACCAGCAGCGTTCCCGGCAAAGTCCGCTGTAAGGAAGCATATTGTCCCCGGCCATAGATGTGCCCCGGCAGGCAGCCGAAGGGCAGCCCGCTCAGGATTTTGCGGGTTCCCGCCTGGGACCAGGCTGTGGCCTCCGCCGCCAGCAGCCAGCCGCTTCCAAGGGCGCAGCAGGAGGCCGGCGCCAGCCGTTTCAGTTCCGGGTAGGGGGGCAGAACCAGAAATCCAGCCTCCCGCAGAAGCCGGACAAAGCGGCGCTGGAAGCGGCTGGCCGCCGCCGTGAGGACCTGGCCCGCCGGGCGGAGTAGGAGTCCCCGGTCCAGATGGGTGTCCATGTAATAGAGGGCATACCACGTCAGACCGTTGACAGCGGCCTCACAGCCACGGCGCTCTAAAAAGGTCTCCAGATTCCAGTTGCCCAGGCGGCAGTATTTGGTGTAGAGATCGCCCACCACGGCAATCCGCTGTACCGCCTGTGTCCCCCGGGGTATGCGGCGGAAATCATCTGACATTTCCCGGCAGCGGCGGAGGATGCCCCAGGGGGTGAGATTCCGGTTTTTCTTTAGATCATCAGACAAGATCTTCGTCCACCGGGCAATCCGGCGGTTCGTCTCTCCGGGGGATGCTTCCCGGGGCCGGGTCTGGTTCCCCAGGAGCAGGAGCGCGTCCCCCCAGAAGGCGGCGGCCACCGCCCGAAGGGCCATGCCCGGCGTCACCGGCAGCGGATGGTCCCAGGCCATGCCCCGGGCGTTGAGGGACAGCAGCGTCACCGCCCCGAAGCCCTCCCGGTCCAGGGCGGCCCGCAGCAGATGGATGAGGCAGGAGCCCCGGCAGCCGTCGGCGGATTGGGAGATGAGAACGGAGGTCCGGTCAGGGTCGCAGCGCCCGGAGCGCAGAGCCGCCAGCACCTGTCCGGCAATGAGATGGAAGGGGTAGCAGAGGTCGTTGTGCAGGTGCCGCAGCCCCAGGGCTTCCACGGCGGCGCCGTCCTCCTCCAGGACGATGGCCCGGCGGTTCCGGGTCTCGAAGGCCCAGCGGAGGAGGGGCCAGTGGTGGTCCAGCAGGGCGGGAATCAGCAGGGTTTCCATGGGACAAGTCTCCTTTCGAGGGAGGTACAGAGGCGTTTGACAGAGGGGAAAACAGTGTTCGCTTATCCGGGAACGCCGCTGGTTTGGTCATGGGGCCATTATACGCGGGAGCCCGGGCTTTGTCCAGCGGAACGGCGGACCCGGTCGATTTCTCCAAAGTCAGTAAAAATATTCGAATGTGCATTGTATATTTCGTCAACATATGCTATAGTAAACGTATGGAAGCTTGAACCAGACCAGATAAGGAGGACCCATCTATGAAACTCAGCTTTTACGGCGCGGACCAATGTGTCACGGGCAGCTGTCACTGCCTGGAGATTAACGGAAAACGAATTCTCATTGACTGCGGCCTTCAGCAGGGCCGGGATGAGATTTCCAACGGGGAGTTCCCCTTCGCGGCTAATACAATTGATTTTGTCCTGGTGACCCATGCTCATATTGACCATTCCGGGCGGATTCCCATGCTGGTGAAGCAGGGGTTCCAGGGCCGGATTCTCACCACCCGCCTCACGGCGCAGCTGCTGGAAATCATGCTGCTGGATTCCGCCCACATCCAGGAGCAGGACGCGGAGTGGCGAAACCGGAAGGGAGAGCGTTCCGGTGCGCCCCGAACCGAGCCACTGTATACGGTGGAAGACGCGGAACGGGTCATGGAGTTCATGACGACTTGTGAATACGGCCAGCTGACCCAGCTCTGCGAGGGCGTGGAGGTGGAGTTCACCGATGCGGGGCATCTGCTGGGTTCGTCCTTCATTGCCATGGATTTGACGGAAAACGGCGTGAAGAAGAGCATTGTGTTCTCGGGAGATATCGGGAATGTCAATCAGCCCATCATCCGGGACCCGGTGCAGATTACCGGAGCGGATTACGTGGTGATGGAGTCCACCTACGGCGACCGGAACCACCCGGAGAATTGGGGTTATACGGAAAATCTGGCCCATATTATTGATGAGACTATGGCCCGGGGCGGCAATGTGATTATTCCTTCCTTTGCGGTGGGGCGGACCCAGGAGCTGCTGTATTTTATTCGGGAGATCAAGGAGCAGCATCTGGTGCGTTCCCGCCCGGATTTCCCGGTGTATATTGACTCGCCGCTGGCCAAGAAGGCCACGTCTATTTTTGACAGTGACCTGCGGGGCTATATGGACCATGACGCGGTGTGGCTGGTGCGGAAGGGGAAGAATATGTTCCGGTTCCCGAACCTGTGCCTGACGGAGAGCAGCGAGGAGTCCAAAGCGCTGAATGAAGACCCGACGCCGAAGGTGATTATTTCGGCCTCCGGCATGTGTGACGCGGGCCGCATCCGGCATCATTTGAAGCATAATCTGTGGCGTCCGGAGTGTACAATTCTCTTTGTGGGCTACCAGGGGGAAGGCACGCTGGGGCGGAGCCTGCTGGAGGGCGCGAAGAGCGTGAAGCTGTTTGGAGAGGAGATTACGGTGCAGGCGCATCTGGAAAATTTCACAGGCTTAAGTTCTCATGCGGACCGGGATCATCTGCTGAAGTGGATTTCAGGTTTTCATGAGCCGAAACCGCAGCAGGTGTTTGTAGTGCATGGAGACCGGGAGGTTGCGCCGTTTTTTGCACAGACGCTGAATGGGATGGGGATACCGGCGCATGCGCCGCAGTATACGGAGGTGTATGATTTAGCGGCGAATGTGCTGTTGGAGCGTGGGTACTTGCCGGAGCGGAAGGCGAAAGTGGCAGGCAGTTCCAAGAGTGCGCCGGCGTATGAGCGGTTGGTATCGGTGGGCGGAATGCTCACGGAGTTCATCAAGAGGAGCAAAGGCCGGGACAACAAATCGCTTGCGAAGTATGCGGACCAGCTGCGCCAGCTCCTGGAAAAGTGGGAATAAAAGATATCGGAGAGGCGTCGGAAAATCCGCTGCGGCGTCGAAAATTCCACTCCATTCCGCTGCCGCGTCGTCAGAACAAACTGCACTACAGGAATCCCGCCCTTCGGTCAGGATTCCCTTCGTTCCGTTTGTTCTTCCTCTCCCCACCGCAAACGCTGCGCTGGTTTGCGGCGGGGGCCCCAAAAGATAGCATCCATT
>JAAWLO010000032.1 GCA_022797935.1 Oscillibacter sp.
CTCCCACAAGGCAGCGGCCAGCCGGTCACGCTCGGCCTGTTCCTCCGCCAGCATGACAAGCTGCTCCGGGGACGGGCTGTGTTCCAGCGCATAGTTTTCCGTCCAGTCGTAAGCGTCCAGTGAGTAATTGTAGCCGGACAAGATTTTTAAGAAATTGGGACAGCGAAAGTGAGAAAATCTAAGAAGGAATTCGAAGAGAAACAGCAGAGCCAGGGACTTGAGAGAAAGACTCTCAGCCCCTGGTTTTACATATCACAAAATCATAATACGAACATGCATTTCATCCAGACGCGCCATTACTCGGAATTTGGTCTGTACATTGCTGGCTACAGCAATACCACCGGCCCCAACAGTGGCCCAGCCGTTCACTTGGCACGTACCATCATCCACGGCTACCAGCTTTCCCAGAAGCCCCACCGCATCCCACTCCGGGCGCTCTGTGCGGGGTGTGTACTTTTGCGAGGAGTCATAGGCCGGATTCAGCTTCTGGCGGCGTTCTGTGTGAGCTGGACGGATGATTTCACCGTCGACGCCAAGTTCATCCGGAACTTCCACGTCTTCAAAAATGGGCCGTCCAAATACATCCGTTTCAAACATCCCCTGCCATTGGTCGTCGTAAACATCGCCGACAACGGATGGATTGCCGGAAACAATGCCTAAAATGTAGTCGTCTTCAGGGCCTGCGAGGCGGATGCACTCTCCTTCCAGGGTTACAAAATGTCCTACTCGGTTTTCGCTGTTTGGATTGTCGTCCATCCACTTGAACAGCTCCGCATAATCCGCGCCAGAAGAATTGTGGCTGCCAGAAGCATAAACTCCGGTATATGTAACGCGAAAACAGTTTGCTCTAGCTGTAAGAGTGCCTTTCCCTACAATCAAAACGTCTGCCATATTAGTGCTCTGAGCATTACGCATCCCAATTACAGTTTGATAGTCTGCGGAAGCGATTGTCTCGCATCCTCCAGCGTGTGAAGCATATCCTTTGGCTGTAGTTTGGATTCCCTCTGCGTGAGAATTCCCCCCTTCCGCTTTTGTGCTAGATCCTTCGGCATGGGAGTCATTTCCTTCCGCTTTTGTGTGAGCTCCCTCGGCGTGACTCGAAGCGCCAGAAGCTGTCGTATTGGATCCTTCGGCATGGGAGTACTGGAAACCCGCTACAGTTCCATACCCTTCTGTATGGGAGCAGGTTCCAGTTGCTTTCGTAGAATTTCCCTCCGCATGTGCCCCGAAACCACTTGCTTCCGTAATATATCCCTCCGCATGTGACCTACCGCCACTAGCTTTCGTTTGGCTACCTTCTGCATGAGAATCTTCTCCGCTTGCGACAGAAAAACTTCCTTCCGCATGTGAGCCGCTTCCTTCCGCTTTTGTATTACTCCCTTCAGCATGAGAATTTGCTCCACTTGCAATTGTCCTCCGATTTTCCGAGTGAGAATCATTTCCACTGGCCGTCGTTCCATAACCCTCAGCATGAGCTCTTTTTCCACTTGCCACATTGCCGCTGGTTGGAGAGCCGTTTTCGCTAAACTGCCGCTCGGCATAGTCATTGAAAATCTCCGCGCCCTCAGAGGCGGTAACAGTAGTACCCTGCGTAGGTTGAACCTCTTTCCCTGCCAGAGAGCGGCCCACGCCGGACTCGGGAAGCGTCTGGGCTTCGGGCTTGCCGTTCTTGTCAAAGCCAACGAACTGCCCCGGTTCTCCCGTCAGGCCCGCCTGCATCCCCGCAATGAGCTGGCTGATTTTCAGCGACGACCAGAGCGAACCGGGAGACTCGGAATGATCGTCGATATCATCCACCGTCAGATACAGCGGGTTCCCCGAGGCGGTGAAGGTGACATTCGGCGTATTTTCCAGCCGGACAATCATTTTCAGCCGCTCCACGACCTGCACATTCTCTGCGGCGGCGGGAATATACTCCCCATCCGTGCCAGCGTTGTCGTAAAGATACAGCTGCTCTTCCCCCGTGTCCGGGTCCACGGCAAAAATCCCTAGCTCCCGGAAGTAAAAGCCCACTTCTAAACCGTCATTGCGCATGGTGGTCAGGATTTCCGCCGCGGAATTGGATGCTGCAATGTGAACATAGTCAATCAGAAACGACGCCCGCTCGCTCTTCAGCCCGGACCGGTTTACCATAGAATCGCCGCTGCTGAGAAGGCCGTCTCCCACCGCCACACGGGACAGGTGAAGTAGTTTTCCTTGCTGGGCTTTCGCGTAGAGAATCATACCGCCGGTGGTCAGCATCAGGTTTCGAAAAGCCATAATTTATCCCTGCCTTATTGTCATTTGTTTGCCTACGATATAGGCGGTTCCTACATACAGGTGAGAACGGTAGCGCTGCTCCTTTTTCAGGGAAAGCAGCGTCCGGGCCGGTTTGATTTTATTGAGCTCATGCAAAAGAAGATCCCGGTCATCAATGACGATATTGCCACCAACAAAATACACGGTTGCTTCCGCCCAGTGGCTTGAAATGGGCGAAGGTTCAATCTCCACATTCTCATAACCGAAAGCCTTCGCCAGATAGCGGATACCCTCATTGGTACCGGCTTTCTCCGCTATAATGCCCTTCATAGCCAGCCGGATACGGTAGTTCTCCAAGGTTTCGCCGGTCAGGCGGGACATATCCCGGTCCTGGCCGTGGACCGGAAGCATCTCGTCGCTGCACGTAATGACGGAGCATTCCTCCCGCATACGGAAAAGGTCGGTCTTGCATTGGTCAAACAGCTTCCCCGTCACCTTGAAAAAGATGTAGAATTGGTTGAGCGCCTTCTGTACCCGCTTCAGTGGGGCGAAGAGGAGGAAAAACATATACTCGCCGAATTTCTCAAACAAGTTGTCTACACCCCTTCCACCGTCACCGTGATTTCGCCGGGCAGAATGACCTTGCCCTTATCCAGGAACAGGTCCTCCTCCGGCGCTGTTACGATTACATTGCGGACGTCGGGAAGCTCGCTTTTCACCTTATAGATGATGTCCGCGTGTGTCAGCTCATTGAGTTCCCGGCGCTGGCGGATTCTCAGAAGGTCGACCACAGCGGCCTCGACACGGTCCGCCAATCCCTCCTGATTCAGCGCAATGGGTACCGTGACCGTCAGGGAAATGGGCTGGATGACGGTCTCAGCGCTTTTTACCAGGACGTCATCGTCCGGGGCCTTGATGGTCTCGCAGGCCGCACGAACCGCCTCCAGCAGCGCCTCGGTGGCCGCGCCGGCTTCTGAGGTTACGACCACGTCCACGGTGCCCTGGCCTCTGGGGTGCTGGTCATCTACGGTGACATAAAGGACCCCGTTGACTTCCTCGCACACATTGACATAGGTGTCGTGAATTGCCCGCTGGGCCAGCTCCGCCCAGGACCGCAGGCCCCGCATACGAAAGCTCTCGTCCGTCTCGGTGTCGCTGCCCTCTCTGGTAATCCAATGTTCTCCGTTGGTAATGGCCTCCACGCCGTCCAGAAAGAGGAGGCTTCGGGTAATCTGCCCCATGGGAACGTTGTAGCGGGAACCCTCCAGCTCCGCCTCCACCAGGATATCGGCGGAAAGCGCTCCCTTCTGGAGCACCGCGTTTTCCATGGCGAAAAACCGAAGCTCCTCGCCGTTGATATCCTTTTCCGTCTTGAACACGTGGCCCTTGGCTACGCGTACAGCCTCGCCCTCGGAATCGGTTCTGGAGATGGTGACGAAGCCCTGGGTCTTCTGCGCCTGCTTTCGCTTTTTGGAGAAATCCGACGCCTTGATATCCAGCCACATGCCGTTTGCGTGGGCAAGGAACATGCTGTTCAGAACAGTCCGCAGAAGCTCCACAAACTCAATCCGTACCCGCAGGACAATCATCAGCATGGTGTGGAAAATGCCGCCGGAGTGGAAGTTTGTGATTACAAAGCCCTCCTGCTTCAGCTCTTCCACCACGCTGTCCCGAAGCGTCTCCAGGTCCGGCACCGGCAGGACGGCATCTAAAATCTTCTTGTCAATCATTCTGCACAACCTCCACATTGACCGGGCTGACAATCACATCCAGGGTCCGGTCTTCCTCCTCATCCAAAAAACGAAACGAACTGTGTATCTGGAAGGTATCTCCGCTGTAGGCAATGGAAGCGCTGACGCTGCCTGGACGAATAACCTCTCGCTTTTCCAGTTTGCTCTTCACCCGCTGCGCCAGTTCCAATCGGATCAGCTCACTGTCCTCTGATTGAAGAAAGTCATAGAGTCCCCAGCCAAATTCCTCATCATAAAACAGATCTCCCGGCTGAGTCAGCGCCTCCAGGATGATGTTCTGATAAAGGCAGTCGAGTTCGGAGCACAGCGGCGCGTCGCCGCCGGCGGCCTGGGTAAGCTGCCAGCTGTCATTCAGGCGGATATCGGTATCATGCAGCCCTGTCATAGCCGCACCTCTCCGATAAGTACGGGGAGCAGCTCCCCGTAAAGTAGCGCGGCGGCAGCGGTCGCGCCTTGCGGAAGCTGCTTTCTGGATTTGATTTCCGGAATCGCAGGGAAGGCCGGGTCCGGGCTGCCGAAGCGGTCAAGGACCGTCAGCTTGTATTCGTACCAGTTTGCTTCGATATGGCCCCGGCAGCTCTTGCCCTCATCTTCATTGGTAAGGGTGAGCTCTTTGATTTCGTAGGAATCCAGTTTCCTGGCCGACTCGATTCTGACCAGTACGATCCCGGGAAGCTGCAAATGAGAATAGTCTACGGCAAGGGTCTTTCGGATGACGGCCTGTATCATCTCTGCCAGCATGAACAAGCCCTCCTTTTACGAGCTAAAAATAGATGTAGGTTCGGATAAAGCCGGAGTCATTCGTAACAGAAACCACTTTCAGCACTTCCTGTTCCCCGCTCACTTTCGGATGAATGACATTGATTTTGTGGGAGTGCCGTACGAAAGGAACAGAGATGGTCTCCAGCTCCCACACGCCGCCCGCCCGGTTCAGACGGATGATGTTGACGCCATACTCGAAGGTATAGACCTTGCGCTGCTGGGGCTGTTCTCCCCAGTAAAAGGTTCCCCCGGAGAAGAAAAACGGGAGCTTGATTCCCCAGGCCGCATGGACAGAGTGAATCGCCTGAACAACATTTTGCTTTCGAATGGAGAACATCTTTCGCGTGGGATAGTTGGCGGAGGAAAGCTTCAGCTTGGAGACCCCCGCCTTGGAAAGGAAGTGGGAAATCATCTCCTGCGGTGTTGTGCTGAGAAAGGTGCCGTCTACAGATGTTTCCTCCAGCAGCAGGGCGTCATCTTTCAGGTCAACCTCGTTGACGTAGGTCGCGCTGTCATATTGCTTGCAGACATAACCGGTGAACACCTCCTCCAGCGTTCCGTTGTAGCCCATGGAAATTGCCGCCGGGTCCTTTGGGGAAAGTTGAATTTTAGGACGGTATTCCCCTGTAAAGCGGATTTTCGCCCAATCAAAATAGGAAGACTTGGCTGAATAGATTTCGACCTCAATGCCTTGAGAAAAGGTATAGCTTCCTGCTTCAGCCGCAATCTGCGGGTAATAGAGTTCTGTGGTTTCCAAAATGACATTCCTCCCTAGTAGGGCAGTCTGGCAATTTTTCTAAGCGCGGGAGCGGCATCAAAATTGTCAGCCGCGGGAGATTTTCCTCGCTTGCTTCTCAGGTATTTCTGGTAGTTCGCGTTGAGGCTGGCGGAGGAGGACTGCGCGGCGCTGCCGGATGAGGTCTTGGACCGCTTGGAACTTCCGGAGCTGCTGGATCCGCCGGAGCTGCTGACGGCGGTAATGGTCTGCGGGATGTACTCCCACAGCTCCAGGTTTGCCGTAAGCTGGGACTTTTTGTTCTCTCCCTTGTGGGTGAGCTTCTTGAAGATGACCTTCTCAACACCGTGGGCCGCCGTGTCCTCGCAGACAATGGGGATGGGTTCCGGAACGTTCTGGCCCGGTTTTCGGAAGATCTCACGGAGGAGCGCATAGCGCTCATATTTGGTCTGCGACTCCGTGTCGTCAATGAGAAGTTCAATGTTGACTTTGGCGTCCTCATAGCCGGCAGCCTGCTTTGGCTTGGAGGCGCTGCCCTCCACCTCCTGTTCGTCCACCTTGGCCGTCTCTGTGACCTCAATGCTTTTGACCAAGCCGGGGAGAACGACTCCATTGAGCTTAATGCGCTCATCCTCTATGAAGATCAAGGCCGTTCTCCCCCCTTCTTACACCAGCGCCGGTATGGTATCCGGGTCCTCATCCCCGTTGCTATTGGCGTAGTCCTCCACTTCCCGCAGCAGGCTGAGCAGCATTTGCAGGTCTTTGATTTTCTTCAAATCCACCTGCATGACAAATTTCTGAATCACAACCTGCCTGCCGCGGTCAGGATTTTCTTCTCTATCGTTGGCATCCTCGATACTGCCGGCATTATTACCGGCTTGAATCTTCTTTACGGGTTCGCGTTCCAGCGCGGTCCGGGCCTTTTGAAGTCCCTGCTCCATTTCGTGGGCGGGCGCGTTCTGGGCCAATGAGAGGCCGTGGGCGTAGGTCGTCATAGTGCGCTGGCCGGAAAGAGTCAGCGTGGAAAGCGGTCCCTCCTTCGCGTCAGAAAAGGGAAGGAGGTTTCGGATTCTCTGGAGCCCGCCTCTGACTGCGTTCACCGCGCCGGAAAACGCGGAGCGGATGCCGTTTGCGAACGTACTCACAATTTTCCTGCCAGAGCTGAAGAACCAGCTCACAGCTCCGGAAACCGTGTTTTTGATGGTATCCAGACCGCTGCGGAAGGCGGCTCTGGTGTCTGTGAACTTCTGGCGGACGCCTTGGTCGATTCCGCGCATACCTGTTGAAAATTTGCCGCCTATTTCGGAAAGCCGCCCTCCGGTTAGGTTGTTGAGGAAGGTATAGCCAGCGCCGAAAGCGCCCTTTACTCCTTCAACCGATACTGCCGCCGCGCCTCGAATGCCGCCGCCATGCTCTTCGTAGACATTCTTCAGTTCACCCAGGCGCTGTGCCGCTGTGTCCTTCACCTGGGAAAGCCTGTCCCCGGTGAGTGTATCCAAGGCGGCATATCCGGCGGAGAAGACGCCTTTGACGCCCTCGACCGCCGTCCCGGCCACACCCCGGATGCCGCCGCCATGCTCCTCATAAGCGGCTTTCAAGCCGTCCAGCCTGCCGCCGGTCAAATGATTCAGGGCATTGAATCCGGACTCGGTGGTGCTGCGGACGCCGGCCATTGCAGCCGCTGCCGCGCCCTGGATGCCGCCGCCGTGTTCTTCGTAAACCGTTTTCAGGCCGCCCAGGCGCTGCGCGGCTGCGTTCTTCAGCTCGGTAAGCTTGCCCCCCGTGAGGTTGTCCAGAAACGTGAAACCCGTCGTATAGACACCTTTCACCCCTTCCATTGCAGATGCTGCCGCGCCCCGGATGCCGCCGCCATGTTCCTCAAAAGCCTGCCTCATATTGTTCAGCTTTTCTTGGACAGTGGCTTTCGCCGCCCCCATGACACGCCCGATCACGCCGCCGATTGCGCCGAAGATGTTCACGGCAGCTTCCAGGACGGCACCCAGCGTCTCTTTGAAGAAGCTCAGAATTGCGTTGACGCCGTTCCGGAACCACTCACACTTGTTGTAGAGCAGTACCAGAGCTGCTATGAGAGCCATAATTCCTATGACAATCCAGGTCACAGGATTTGCCAGCAGAGCCGCGGTAAAGCTCCAGACAGAGCCTATCAGCGGCAGCAGAGCACCTTTTGCCAGGAGGAACCCGGCTTTGAGTATCTTGAAGGCGGCAGCCGTTTTGGTGACGACAAGTCCAACGCTGGAAACGACCGCAATCACCGTGCCTGCCACGGTAAGGAAACCGCCGATTGACAGGACTGTGAGCATAATGACCTTGACCAGTTCCTCATTTCCCTCTATCCAGGAGGCGGCTTTGGTAAGTACCTGTTCCCCCTTGCTCAAAAGGTCGTTGACTGTCGGCAAAAGTGCGCTGCCAATGGACTCTGCTACATTATGAATACGCTGTTGCAGCCGTTCGAAGCGCTCTGGCTCGGTCTCCTGAATCGCGGACGCCATCTTCTCCGCGGCGCCGGTACCCTGTCCCATTGCACCATAGAGGTTCAGGATATTATCCTGTAAGTCCCCGGTTTTGGAATAGAGCAGGTCAATCAGCGCAACCGCTTCCGTATCTCCAAACGCCTTTTGCAGCTCCATCTTCTCAGCGGCATCCATAGTCTCGCCGAATTTGCTCTGAAGCTGCCCAAGGATTTCCGGCATGGACAAGAGCTGGTTATTGGCATCCAGGAAGGAGAGGCCCAGCGCCTCGCCGCCCTTCGCCGCCGAACGGAGAAAGGCTTTGTATTTGGTGCCCGCCTCCGCGCCTCCCATGGTTGCCTGAAGCATACCGAGAATTGCGAGCTGTTCTTCCAACGGGACATTAGCGGTTGTGGCCGACGCCCCCAGGCTTTGGATTCCCTGGGCCATGCCGGAACCGGAAGTTTTGAATGCCCGGACGCTTTCTGCGATTCCCGCAGAGAACATCTCTCCGAACTGAATATCTGTCAGGTCATCGTAGTACCCTTTGTAAATACCGTAGCCGGTGGCAAACAACGAGGTCATCTCTGCCGCCGTCGACTTGGTAGCCTTGGCAGTCAGGGCCGCAAGGGATGTAAATTCCGCAACGCCTTCATCAGACAGGGAGGAAATGCCGCTCTTGATGTCATAGGCTGCGCTGATGAAATCGGCCTTTGTGGTGCCGCTCCACTGGTCGGAGAAGTTCCGGGCTGCGCCCTCCAGGGCGTCCAGATCCTCCACGCCCAGGGAAGCCAGCTCGCCCAGGGCCCGGCGTGTTTCAAAAGTCGCCGCAACCGGCGCAAGTACCGCGCTGGTAATCTGGGCCCCAGCCGCCTGCATGGCAGTTCCTGCCTTGACAAGGCCGCCGAAGGTCTGTCCCAAGGCGTCCAGCTTAGCCACGTCCGCGCCTACCCGGGAGGCAATGCCGGCCAGCGGCCCAGAAAGATGGTCTACCATGTTCATTATCAGCGACAGCTTGAAAATGGACTCTAAACTCAACCGCGTTCACCTCCGTTCATGGGGAGAACACTTCGCTGACCGCTCTGGCGAGAATGTCCTTTTCCAGTTCCTGGACAACGCGGGCCCTTGCCACATAGTCCAGGAATTCGCCAATATCACAAATGCTTTCGGGGTCAAAGCTCTCTAAGAGAGGCGGAGGAAGAAAACGGTATATCTCCAGGAGTCCGCTTTCGATTGCGTTTTCCCGTATCCCCGCGACCTTCTCCCTTAGAGCCGCTTCAAATTTACCGCGTTGGTCAGGCCCAGGATATCCGTAAGCTTGCCGCCGATGGCGATGGCGACGCCGGGATACGTTTCCACATCCGCGGTAAGCCGGGCCTCATCCTCCTCTACCACAGCATCCAGCATGAAGCGTTTGCTGGCCTTGGACGCGCCGACCTGCGCCAGCGTTTTGACATAGCGGTCATAGCTGGCGATGCTGGGACGCTTGAAATGGTAAACCAGTTCCATTTCGTTGTCGTCGTCTTCCATGACCGTCATGCCAATGCGGTAGACCTTCCCGTATTTTTCCTTCAGCTCTTCCGCGCTGGGCTTGGCCGCAGCGGCAATTCCTTTCAAATCTTCCATAAACTGTTCCTCCAATTCTCATTTATGTTGTCCGGGGTCAAGCCGGTTCCACGCCGTCCGTGACAATGCCGCCGACAATCATCAGGTCAATATCCACTGTCAGGCCTTTATCGCCCTGCGCGGCCTTGTGGCTTCGCTTTACCAGCTTGACTTTCTTCAGTTCATCCATGTGAGTTTTCTCACCCTCGTTGGCGTAGGAAACGACAATGGAGGGAATGAGGAGACCATAGAAAGGTTTTCCCTGGGATTTGCACCACGCCAGAAAGTCCTCATAATCATCCCGAAGCAGGGAGAGCTTCCCAGACGATTTATAGTTGCCGGTGCCAAAACCGCGGGGCCGGTGTCCGTAGCCATAGGACTCCTCCATCTCCATTTCATCATCATAACTGACTTCCTGCACCACGAGTTCCAATCCGGGGAATTTGACGTCCACGTCGCCCCAGTCGTAGGCCTTGCCGTTTACCTTGATACTCATAGTCTTTCTTCCTCCCTCCGTCAGGCGCTGATGGAGGCCCGGCCCAGGTCAATCTCAATTTCCCGGATATAGCCGCGGGACCGGTATCGGATTTTGACCCGCATGGTCTCATCCTCCAGAAACGTTTTTTCATGGCCCTCGAGCACAGAGATCTCATAGGCGCTGATTTCCTTGCTCTCGACCATCCGGTCAAGGGGCGCGGCGATAAACTTCGCCCGGGTCTCCAGCTCGCCCTGGATGTCCTCCAGATCAATATCGTCGTTTATGAACAGCAGCGCTGCCTTCCGCGTCTCCCGGATGATCTTGTTCCGGACCCGCACATCCTCAGCATAGCGGTAATCGCTTTTCTCCGGACTCATCATTTTGGTGTGGTAGACGTAGAAGTCCTCCAGACCGTCGTATTTCCGGAAAGTCAGATAGCCCGCCGTATCCAGAATCTCAATAATCGCGTTGTCATAACCGGCAGGCAGCAGCTCCTGAAGCTGATTCTCCGGAAAACCATATCCCAGCTCAGGCCGGGTCTTCCCAATGGACTCCTGCACCGGGGTTCTCGCGTAGCGCCCGGAGACCAGCCCGGCAAGGTTAACGGCCTGAACCGCGCCGTCCAGCCGGACCAGCCGGCCCCAGGCGGCGCAAACCTGGAGGTCCGTATTCCTGATTTTCTTCCGGTCCGCCTCCATCTGAAAGGCCCAGTCATGGAGATCCGAGTTTTCACCATCCTCGGGAAGCGCGGCCTCCAGCAAAACAAACGCGGGCTTCCAGCTGACTTCCATCAGTTCCTTCTGCGCCTCGCTCACCGCCTGCCAAAGGGGAAGGCTGCTGCCTCCTACAATGTGAATGAACTCAAATTCCTGATGAAAGCGCTTCAGCTGTTCCATAGCTGCCAGAACATCACCGTTTGTCATAGCCGGAGCGGTGGAGCTGAAGCGGAATTGGTCGCCCACCAGGAAAGAACTGGCCTGCTGCTCCGTATCTGTCGCCTCGTCGAATTGAAGTGTGAGGCCCGTTCCCGCCAGAAGGTAAGCACCATCCACCGGGACCGTGATTTCATCCGTGAAGCTGTAGCCCCCGTTGAGGGAAACCTGGAAAGCGGCGGTGTTGCGTCCGCCCTGGGCGGTAATCTGAACCACCACCTGAAAGGCGTTGGAGGGCGAGCCTGTCACGCTCAGGCTGCCTTCCCCTTTTCCGTCCTTGACCACATCACTCAACGTGCCCTGGTCCGTCGCGGCGACAGGAATGCAGAAGATGCGCCCTGCGCCGCCCTGCACGGCATCCATGGCGGCATCCGCCAGAGGGGACAGGCCCAGCCGCTCCCGGATCTTCGCGGGAACCATGTCGCCAGTGATAACGACTGGCGTGCCGGAGGTCACCGGCGAGGCCCCGATTTTGACGCTCAGGCCATCGCCGCTGGCGCCGGCAAAGCCCAGCAGGCCATCCGAAATGATGGTTTTAACATCTCTGAGCATTCTTCTCATCGCTCCTTTCCTGTGGGCGCGCCCATGGGGGCGCGGCTGAAACTGGTGACCGCCTGACGAAACTCCGCTTCTGTCATGACTTTGCCGGGACGCCAGCCATTCGCGGCGCATACGCCCGCAAAAACAGAAGCTGTAATCTCAAGCTTTTTCTGGAGTGCTTCTACCGGGAATCGCTGCTTCTCCGGCAGGCCTTCCGCCCTGGATACCGTCCTATCCACAAATTTGGGGCTCCCTCCGGCAGCAGTGCCGGGAGTGTTCGCGGGTTCCTCCGCGAATGCGCAATCCGGTTTCACGGTCTTAATCGACATCTGTGTTCTCCTTTCCGGTCTTCTTATCCAATCCGGTCAGCTCAACGCGGCTCAGCGGTCCGAAGTCCGTGTCTCTGTAGATGCCGCCCCGGAAGGTAATACTCACCTGGACAGCTACCTGGGCCTTTAGAATGGAATCATCCTTATCAACCCAGTCCGCCCCCTCCACCACAACCGGCACAAAATTCCCATCGACCAGAAACCCGGCATCCAGGCTGGAGACAAACTGTTCCAGCATGGATTCTACGGCTTCGTCTGTATAGTCCCCGATGGTCACAACAAACGTTACATCCCGATCAAAAATCCTGCGCCGTTTGTGTTTCGCTCCCTCTTCATCCCGAAATCGTTTTTTAGAGCCGTTTCTGGCGTAAGATTCCCGCTCGAAAATGACCGCGCCAATGTGAGATTCCAGGCTTTTCTCCAGTGACTTCTGCGTAGTGTAGGGCTTGGATTTCAGCCCCGCGGCTTTGAGCTTTGCCAAAAGGTATCGCTTTGCTTCCGTGTAAAGCACGTCAGTTCTCCCTTCCGATAAAGTCCTCTACCGTGGCCTTCATCTCCTGCATATCCTCATCCGACAGGCCCAGGAAGGGACGGGCAGGAATGGTGATGCGAACCTGCTTTTTCGAGATCCATTTTCCGCCCACCTGGAAGCGAAGGGCTTTCTTCCTGCGCGCCCGGATGGTGCGGCCCGGTTCACCAAACTGATGCGTCGCCGCGTGTTTCACGTTGGTGCCCACCGCAAAACCGCTGGCGTCCGCTCTGGAGTGGATGGAGCTGCGGAGCTGGGCGGTCTGAATCAGCGTCCGCCCGCCCTCCTGCGCTGCCCGGATGGAGGTTCGCCACCTTCGCCCATCCGGGGCCTTGCTCTGACGAAAGCGTTCCAGGGTAGACTCCCGCACACCCTCCGCCAGTGCGGCATTGATGCTGCGGCGGTCGATTTCTGAGAACCCCCGGATTCTCCGGAGCATGGCCCGGGTATCTCCGTCGAGACGGATATCATACATCAACTACATCCCCCTCAGCTGCTCCCGGCTGAACAGCCTGGGGCTGGATTTGACGCGGAAGCCCGCTGCGGCCGCGCTGACAGGATCTCCATCGGCATCCGCCCCGACAGAGACTTTCCCGTCCGCCACCAGGGTGAGAAACTTGACTGCCGCGTTGTACCGGTTCAGGTATGTTTTCTGGTCCGTTCCTTCGTCAATGCCAATCCGGGAAAACAAGTTGTAGACCGCAATATCCTTGGAAAATTTGTTGATGACCTTCGGAACGGGCACGAGAGGAACAGAATACCTCTTGGCAAGGTACCCGTCGATTTCGCCGTCCGCGTCCGCAATCGCCGCGTCGATAATCGGAGCGGCCAGCTCTTCCCGCTGCGCGGGTTCCTCAATAAAGGTGTCCCCGATGATTGCGTTGAGGGCGTCGTCTTTCACCATCTCCCGGACTTCCGCCCTGGTGCTGTAGCTCACGCCGTTCCTCCCTTCCATCAATCGGCTCCGGTGCCGTCAGAGCCGAAGGCCATCTGCCAGAAGCCGAAACCCGCGTTGCCCCGGCTGTCCGCGCCATAGAGAAACTTCTTGGACATAAAGACATTGGGGTCGTTCTCCGCAGTCAGGGACACGAACTTGGCCTTTTTGCGCTGCTGATAAATCAGCGGCTTCACGGGCCGGCTGGTACAGAGCAGGAACCACATGGAATCGTGTCCCGCAAGCTGAGGAATCACCACAGGCTGCGCGGTGCCCTGCATGGTGTTCTTGGTGCCGTTCACGAAGTCGGCGACCAGGATGTCCCGGGCCTCTTTCTCCAGCGCGGGCGGGACAACCAGCTTGTCCGGAACGAGATTCAGGGCCCGGCCTTTGCTGTTGGTGAGGGACATGACCGCAGTGCGGGCCTTGATGTAAGCGTCCATGCTCAGCTTGGCGTGGGTCATGTTGGAGACAGTTTTCCCGCCAATCCTGTGAGCGTCGGAGAAGAAGGGCTGTCCGTCGAAGCACTTCTCTGTAAACCCGGAAGCCAGCAGATTGAAAAGCAGCTCGTCCGGGTGCATGGCCGCCGACTGTGCCAGCATCTGAATGGAGACGTTGTAGAGGCCGAGCTTGTCATCCTCCACCGCGTTCCGGTCAACGCCGACGGTCAGTTCGAAATCCTTGTTGCGGATGGTGTAGCCGCTGGCCGTGAGATTCTGTACCTCGCGGTCGCCAATCCACTCCCGCATACCGGCGATATCCCCCAGCCAGGCGTAAGTCTCTGCATCCGTAGTCGAGGGCGTGACCGTGGCTGCCTCGGTATAGAGGGGAGATACCTCCGTCAGCGCCTTATTGAAGACGGTGTTGAACGCGACGTAGATGCCGCGCAGGGTTTGGGCATTGATAAGCATGGTGTTTTATCCTCCTGTCGTTGTATCGTCAAGTCGCCGCGGCGGGAGTGGTCAGGCCGTTCCCGATTTCTACGGCAACGCTGCTGCTGTCGGCCCGGAGCACCAGTCCGGCGACTGAGGCTCCGTCGGCCAGAGCGGTTACAGTCTGGTCGTCCTGGATATAGCAGGGCTTGAGCAGGTGCGCCACGCCAACCTTATTGGCTGCGGTGCTGGTATTGGCAAAAACGAAAACACCCCGGGTCACTCGGATGACCAAATCCCCATCGCCGCCCGTGTTCTCCACGGTCTCCTCCGCCCGGCCCGCCGCTGTGAGCCCTGCCGCCGTTTTCCCGGGGATTGCATAGCCGTCGGTATCCAGAGCAACCAGAGCCCCCTGGTAAATGGTGGTTTTGGCCTTTACAGGCAGAAGCAGCTGCCTGCCGCCGTTTATGATCTCGACGGTATCCCTCGCATTTGTCAAAGCTCCCATAATGGTTTACTTCTCCTTTCCGTATTTCTCCAAGTCTTCCTGGCTGATGCCCAGCTGTTTGCAGACCAGCATGGTCGCCTCGTCTGGGGCGGCGGATTTAAGGGCCACGCTGCCGCCCAGGTCGACCTCACCCATGGGGACAACCTGCGGGGCCTTCTCCACGAACGCCCCGAAGCCCTCGGGGTCGGCCAGGGCATAGCTCTGGGCCCAGTCCTTCTGCGCCGGAGTAATCTTGCCTGCGCTCAGCGCCAGAGTGACCGCTTCCTCCGCCTTCCGCCGGGCATTCTGCCGCTTCAGCGCTTTCAGTTCCTCCAGCAGATTGACGCCGTCAATGGTACCGCTTTTGAGTTCCATAATCTTCGCGGTCACATCCGCAGTGGGCGCGCCGGCTTTCAAACCCAGCAGTTCGCAGACCGCTTTGTTCGCCACGGATGCGGTCTCGCCCCCCTCCTTCAGACTCTTGTTCTCGGCGAGAACCGTCTGAAGCGCTTCCCAAATCTGCTCCTCGGCGGTGTTCGGGTCCAGGCCCAGCAATTCCGCCAGCTTTTGCATATCCATGGTGTGTCCTCCTTCATAATTCTCTGAATTGACAATAGGGGTCATATGTTCAATCGCGGGAGTATTGGTCAGCGCCAGAGAGTGCAGGCCGATTGCACAGTTATCCGCTTTACGAACGTCGACTACCGGAGAGAGGTAACGGTATTCCCGATTCTTCAGATACTCCGCCCCCCGGGGCGTCCACTCCACATCGGCCACAATGTTCCCAGCCTCCAGGCGAAGCGCTTTCACCCAGCCGGCAGCAGGTGCTTCGACCCCCTTGAGGGTCTGGTGTTCATAGTCCACCACCAAGTCGACGCCGCGCTGGGCAATCTGCTCCTTCATGGACTGGAAGCTGGCTTCATCTACATTGAACTCGCCTTTCGAGCTGACCACATGGCCCAGAGGCAGAACCGTGACCGTTGCCGGAACTCCCGTCAGCTCCACACTGCCGCCTTTCAGCATCAAAAAATCTTTCATTTCCCAGTGTCCTCCTTCACGCTTGCACCGGACCCCGTTATAACGCCGTTAGTACGCGCTACAGCGGGCTTCCAGGCCGCGCCCCTTGACATTACCCTTCTGAAAGGCTTGCGCTTTGTGCGGGCCTCACACGCGTATTTCAGAAGGGTTCTCCTTTTCTCTGGCTTGATAGGCCTTTACCAACGGCTCCGGATAGCCGCTCAGATCTGGCTCAAAGCGCACCTTGGCTGGATTGCTTCCAAAATGCGGGTCCGGCGCGACTGCCGGAAACGTGGTCTCCACCGTCAGCCCCCGCTGCTCTACCTGACGTCTGGAGAGCGTCTTTACGGTGCAGCGGCATTTGAATCCATTGGGCGGAAACCAGATGTCCCAGACCGGGGAGTCTGCCGGGAAAACACGTCCGTCCATCTCCAGGTGGCTGGGCCGGGTGCGGGTATCGTTGACCGCGTCATACTGCCAGAAGGGCCGCAGTTTCAGGACAGCCGGGTCAGTCATGCGCTGGTAATGGCCCGCATTGTAGGCCGTCTGGATGTTGGTCCGGAAAATCAGGTCCGCTTGCAGCGGGGAGAGTCCTTCATAGCCTTTCGCTTCCAGAAAGTCGTTTATGCCGCTGCGGAACTCTTGTAAGGTCCGTCCCTCTTCCAGGGCAGCAAGCAGCTCATCGTAAAATCGTTTGAGGATTTGAGCTTTGGTATAACCGCTGACCGTAAAGGCCAGGGAACGGTATTCCTCCGCTATCTGATAGAACACTTCCGCCGTAACTGGAACCCGTCCCTTGAAATAGTCCACGGCCTCCTGGAAGGTCATCTCTTTCCGAGTGAGAATCCCGTCAATGTGGTCCATCTTCCAACGCCCTCCCCTCCAGGTTCGCATAGAGCAGGACCTTCTGGAGCAGTTCTTCCACCTGGGAGACATCCATTGCCTTATAAAGCCCGGCAACCGTCCGGCTGTCTTCCATCAACGCGCGAAGCTCCTCCAGGCTTTCCGCATTCTCAACAATTTTGAGAATGGGCGCAAAGGCTTTCTGGAAGCAGCCGGCTCCTCGCTTGACCGCGGTGTCCGCCAGATGATCAATACGCGCCTGTGCGTCCGGAACATTGCCGGCTTTCAGCGCTATCGCCTGCGGAAGCGGTTCCCTTTTGAACGGAAGGGTTCCCGCCGCAGAAAAAGGCGCGGCAATCTCTTCACCGGCTTCCGGTTCCGGAATACTGAATTTTTTATAGATGTAGCTAGTAGGAATCCGAAGGCCAACCTTGCCGATGAGCACATCCAGGATGTTGGCCGTCTGTTCCAGGTCCTCGCCTTCCTCGCAGTCAAACTGTATCTTCGGAATACGCTTGTCCTCTCCGAAGTTGAACAGGCACAAAGGGCGGATAAGATCCCGCCGGAGCGTGGACGCCAGGGCTTTGCAGTCGGCTACCGTCAGGTCGTGCCGGACATCATTGTGGGTTTTGCTCTGAGCGTAGCTGCCGCCTCCGGAGTCCGACGTCAGCGTCTGCCCCAGAATGGCTTTGCTGGTCTGTTCATCACAGTAGCGGGCCAGCCGTTCATAGAGGCCGGCGGAGCTGGTTTTCTCCGTGGTGATAAAGTCAATGGTGGTGCCGTCCGGGATAATGCCTGCGGCGTCTGCCCCGATTTGGACAAGCGCCTGCATAAGCGCCAGTTTGTCTGCCTCGCTTGCCCCGGGGGCGTATTTGCCCAGACGAAGCGGCAGACCGTACACCTCGGCAAAGCTGACCCAGTCCTTCAGGTCATAATTTTTGAACAGGTACATCCAGGCCACAACACGGAGGATGCCAGCCCGGGAGGTGTGACCGCTGCGGGCTTTGTATTTGTGAATGATGAATTTATTCGCCGGAAGCAGCAACCCTTCTGAGTGCGCCTGTGTGCGGACCTTGAACGAGTCATCCAGGCTGTCCCAGAAGAACCGCTTCTGATGCCGGGACTTGACCTGGGAAACGACAACGCGCCCCTCCTCATAGCCCCACAGAATCTCCGAAACGGCAAAGCCTTTGCCGATTGCATCCAGAAGGTCATTCGCCATGTCCTCAAAGCCCTCCATGGAATCAATCTGCTCCTTGACAAAGGCGGCGATTTCCTTGTCCCTGGGCTCGTCGCTGAAGGGAATGACCTCGAAATCCAGGCCCGTGACCGCATTCTTCCGGGTCTGGAGCTGGCTGAACAGGTGCGGGTCCTTCTCCTCCATCTCCTCAAACAGTTCCATCTGCCGGAGCACATCCCCCGCGTCAGCCTCCTGGAGAATTTCCGCCAGCCTGACGGGGGTAAGGCCGTTGCTTGGATATCCGCTGTACTTGTCTGTCACATGGGCTGCCGCGACCTCCCAGGTGTCAGGACGGCGCAAAGGAACGGCCTGACGGCGGATATTCTTTCTGCTCATGCCGCCACCTCCTTAATAAGCTCCGCGCCGGAAGTCCAGGGCGCGGGCAATCACGCTCTTGTAATCCACAGCCCGTCCGGCCTTGACCTCCAGCGCCAGCTTAACGGCCATCTGAAGCCCATCCGGGGCGTCGTCGTTTTTACCCATAGGATACTCGGTCATCTGCTTCAGAAGGGTCTTGTGCTTCCTGCTGAATTTGATGTAACCGTTTTTCACAAAGGGCTGCAAGGACTGAATGCGGGCATCTTTATTCTGGGTGCTGTTAATCTCCTCAATGGGAAGGTACTCGCCGGCCTCTGCCGCCCGCTGCCGCATGATTTCCGCGAAATAATACTGGAACTGCACCGTCTCCACACCGAATTTGTAGTATGGGCGCTTGTAGTCCCGCTTCAGGCGGCGGCTTGCTTCCAGCGCGTCCTCAATGATCTGGTCGGGCTTCCGCTTGGCGACGTCCGCGATTACAACATAGAGGTAGCCGGCAGCGGTGTCCTTAGCCAAAGCGATGATAGAACTGGTATCCGACTTTTTGTTCTTGCCCAGGGAAGGGTCGTTGGCCCCGATAAACAGGAAGCGTGGATCAGAGAAATCCGGCTGCTGCTTTCCGTCGTCATCCCAGAAGTCAAACCACTCCTCCCGGAAGGTGCAGTTTTCCGGGTCGATAGGGTCATTCTGGATTTCGCTGTTGAAACTGGCCTCCCCCTCGGAAATGCGGATGACCATGAGGTCGTAGTAGGACAGCTTTTCTTCCCAGAGAACGGCGGTACCCTCCAGCATTTCCTCCTGGTTTGCCTCATAAAAGGCCCGGGCATCGTCCTGCCGGTTTTCATTGGCGAGGTCGGTGAAGATGTTCTCCCAGGCGTCCCAAAGCTCACTGTTGACCGCAAAGCTGATAACGCCTCGGTACTTGACTGCCTGATAGCTGGGGTTCTTGACAACATTGGCCAGCAGCGCGTCAAAATGCAGCAGCGTCCCAATGTAGACAATATCTGTATAAGTATCACCCGCCTTGGAAACCGCCTTATAGAACCAGTCCCGGAGTTTCCTGCGCTGCTCCGGTGTGTTGACATTCTCGTCGTTCTCCAGATCGTCGCAGACAATCAGGTCCGGTCTCCACTGCTTATGGCGGCGTCCACGAATTTTCTTGCCAGACCCAATCGCCTCAATTTTGACCCCGTTGGCGGTCAGGATGACCGACGATTTCCAGACCCTTCCTGTCAACATCCCGAAGTCCTCCCGGAGCGCCGCGTTCTCCTCGAACTCGGTTTTGATGTCCGCCAGAAAGCCCTCAGCCTGTTCGGAACTGTCCGAGAGAATGATTTCATAGTGCTTGTAGGCGTAAACCGCCGCGTGGATGGAGTCCTTGAAGGTAAAGGTCGTACTCTTGGCGTGGCCGCGGGGCGCTTCAATCGCCCGCCTGCATCCGTCTGCCCGGCTGATTACTTTCGCGTCAACCGCGGGGTTGAGCCCCTTCAGGACGCCTTCCCGCCAGATGCGGTCGAGTTCACCATGGAACGCGGGGGATTTGCGGGTGAAGTAGTGGGCGAGATAGGCCCGCCCAAAATACTCCAGGTCCATCGCGCCAAGTTTTCGCCGCAGCCCTTTCGGCCCGGTCAGCTCCTTCCCGGCACGGAAGTCCCGAAGAAGCTCGGCCCGCTGTGCCGGGAAACCGCAGTCGCGGACAACATATTCGAGAAAAAGCCTCCTCTGGTAATCGCGGTCAGCCGCCGCTTCCCGGTCCTCCGGTTCCTCCAGCCGCTCCAGATACTCTTTTAAATCAATCTTCCCCATCGGCCAGCACCTTTTCCCTCGCCCGCGCCAGAACGTCATGCAGCTCGCCCGCTAGTTCCGGGTGCTGCTTGATTGCCGCCATAAGCTCCGCCTCCATCTGCTCAAAGGCCAGCTCCGCTTTTTTCTTCAGGTCGGCCCGGACCCGCTTTTCATAGGTGGCGTTTCGGGACAGCGACGCAATCAGCCGCCCCGCCTTATCCAGCGGCATTTCGCCGAACTCCTCTTCCGCTGTGCTGACCCGCTGCATGAGGCCGTCCATCAGCACCATCTGCGCCGCCTTGGTGTAATCCAGATCCGGATGCGCCTCCACCACCCGGACAATATCCTGGGTCCGCCGGAGGGTTTCCGCCACGCGCTGCGCGGCCTCCCGCGTCCGGACCGCGTACCGCCCGATTGCCGACTTGCTGATGGTATAGCCCTCGCCCTTCAGCCATTCGGAAAGTTCGCTGTAGGTGTTTGCCAGATTTGCCAGCTTGACATCAAACTGAGACTTGAGCGGTTCCGGCAGGCTGTCGATTGTGGAATGGACCCGCCCCCTCCGGCGCTTTTTCTCAGACATTGACCCCACCGTCCTGAATGGTATCCTCCACCAGGTCAATTCCCTTTTTGGTAAGCTGTACCACAGCGTCTTTCCGGTAGGCGTTGTAGGCTGTGGCGGAACGGGTGGTGAACTCGATATAGCCGCCGTCTTCCAGGTACTTGAGGTATTTCCCGATATCCGGCGTCATGATAAGATTGTCCGCCATGAGCGCATTGACAATCTGGCGGACCAGCAGGGCCCCGTTGTTCCCTCGGGCCAGGGCCCTCACAATATAACCGCGGATTGCCTTGTTCTTTTCCACCTCCTGCTCGGTGGTCTCGTCCAAAAAGGCCATACGTTATCCCTCCTTCCCAATGGATGTAATCAGACGAAGAACCTGGTCCAGCTTCTGGTCCAGCCCGCTGATGTTATGGTCCACGCTGTTCATACTGCGGATGAAGTCTTCCCGCAGGGTATAGACCAATGGCAAATCGCTTTTGAGGTCGTTGAACTGCCCGGTGAGCTCCTTCAGCTCCTGTTCCCGTTTGCCGGCCTCAGCCTGGATGTCGGCGGCATTTTTCTTATCCGCGTCCTCCAGAGAGGTCAGTGTTTTCTTGAAAAAATAGGTCAGCGCTCCGACTACCAGAGTGCAGAGCAGCGACGCCGCCGCGCCGATCACAGCGGTAATTTGAACGATATCCATAGCGGACTCCTTATTCGTTCTTCAGCGTGCTCCCGTTAACACTGTCCAGCATGGGCCCCGGAATCATGAGATAAGGATCCTCCCGTTTGACCTTGAGTACCGCGGCCTCAATGCACTTTGTCAGGTAATCGTCAAAGCTGCCCAGGTTTTCAGTAATCACTCGCTGTGTCTCCGGTGCAACCGCCGCTTTCAGCTCTTGAAAAACTTCCCGGCCAAGAGCAAGCAGTTCTTCCCGGCTGTTGATGTCAATTTTAACGCCCTCCCGAATTGCCTTGGCCGTAGTCTGCTCCATAGCGCTGACCGAAACCTCCGCCAGATTGACAACATCGTCCAGGGCGTTTTCCAGCAACTTTCGGGCGGACTCGTTCCGGATGCGCTGTGTCTGCGCCTTTACCTGCGTGGCGGCAAGCCGGATGTAGTAAACTACGTAAGCTCCAGCCAAAGCAATCATGGCAAGAACTGCATTGACCAGCGTATTGGCTGCCGCGTTGGTGATGATATCCAGATCCATTTCCTTTGCCTCCCCTTTCAAAAAATAAGACTACGAGCTTTGCTCGTAGTCTTAGGGTACTATGCTTTTTCTGAAATGTCCGCATGAGGCGTTTCAGAGATTTATTTCTAAGATGAATCGATTAAATCACGGAACAAATCAATCTGCCCCTCCACAATGCCAGGGCCGCAGATGCTTCGAACCAGCCGGTCCGTGACCTTGTACTTATGTGCCAATTCGAGGTAATTCCAGCCGTTGAACTCCGCTTTGATGCGGGCGTCACGGACAGGGCGCAAAAGACTTTCCAATTGGGGTACGTATAGTGTCGCCCCGCCGGCAATCTCCAGCATCTTACAGAAATTTCGAAGGCCGATTTCCTCTGCTACATGCTTCCACAGGTTGTCCGGCAGCATGTCAATGGTCAGCTCTTTCCAGAGGTCATCCATACCAAGCCTCCTTTCGGTCAGCCGTCAGAACGTTCCGCCTTTGCCAGCAGCTTTCCCAGAATGCCAAACATCTGCCCCACCGTCACCGTTTCCCCGAAGCGGGCCCGCCACACCTCCGGAGAATCGATAATCCCGGCCTCTGCCAGCCGTTCCAGGCCCTCCGTCTGATATGCCGGGTACGTTGGCGCATCCTCCTTGGCGGGAGGCTCCGGAACCTTCTGGGCTGTAATTCCCCGCAGCAGCTCCAGCACACGGGCCCCATAGCCCTTGCCGGGAACCGCCCAGCCTTTGCCGCCGGGGTTATCCGCCGCCCCCAGCCATTCCACCCAAGGCGCACAGCCCCGGGCCACCAGAGAGAATCGCGGGTCTGTGCAGGCATTTGCCAGCGGAGCTTGGGAAGCGTATGCCTTCAGGTGCTGGATTTGCGCCCGGACGCCGGTGCGCGGGTCTGGGAAAGATGCCGCCTGACCCTGGGCATTTCCGTTCAGGGCCCCAATACCTGCGAAGTTA
Organism: Oscillibacter sp.; assembly: GCA_022797935.1. Classification (GTDB taxonomy): domain Bacteria; phylum Bacillota; class Clostridia; order Oscillospirales; family Oscillospiraceae; genus Oscillibacter. Next base: position 22,555 of record JAAWLO010000032.1, read on the forward strand.
TTCTGGCCCGGCTGCACGATTCCGCCGAATTGAAAGAAGCCTGTCTCGTGGAGGCTCTGGGCCCAGGCTACGTCGCCGCGGACGCCTTCCGCCTCGCCTTCCTCCAAAAACATCACCGCTAACGCCTCCACAGAGCAGCTTGTCAGTTTTGGCGCGGCGCTCCGGCTCCGGCAGTAGAGGGCCATCTGCGGGGCTGTGGCCTGGGCCTCGCCCATGATTGCCGTCTTACTCTCTTCCGGGGCCGGGGTGGCGCTCCGCTTGAAGTACGCCGCCAGAATGCCAGCCTCCGCTTCCGCCAGCAGTTCCAGGTTCTTCTCCTCCAGCAGCCACTTGGCCGCCGCCGTGTTCGTGTGGAAGCTGTGCTCCACCAGAAGATACAGGGGGACTCCAGCGGCACGGGCTCCCCGCATGACGCCGTAGTACTCGCCTCCAGCGCTGTTTTTCCGAATCGCGCTGCGCCCGGCCTGCTTCGTGCCCATGCGCTGGCCAATCATTCGGGCAAAGCCCCACGCCAGCACGTCCGCGTCATTCCGGTTGTCATAGGCCCGGTAGACCACGGGGTAGTCCACGCTCTCCGTCCCGCACGCGTTGGAGTGCAGGGAGAGAAACAGGTCACAGCCCTTCGCCGCCTTGCCCCGGTCATACACATCCAGAGCTGTATCAATGTTGGGCCGGGTGGTGACCACCTCGAAACCGCGGGCCTCCAGCTTCCCTTTCAGCTTCAGATGCAGCGCCCAGACCATGGAGCTTTCGTAATAGCTCTTCACCACCGGGCTCTGGTTGTATTTGCTGCCGGTATGCCCGGCATCCAGACAGATTTTGATCTTACTCATGTTCGCCAGCCTCCTCATCGGCGTGAAAGATGGGCGCTCCGTCCGCCTCATTGATGTCCGGCTCTGCTGCCAGAGCGGTGTTGGGGTCTTCTTTGGTTTTTGCCATGATGTACCTCCTTGTAATGATAGCAGTGCGTATCTTATGTCTTACCATCCATAATGCAGATTCCCATGAGGCGATTCCACTTCCGGTCTGCGGCTTGAGCTTCCTTCATGGCGGCGTCAGCTTTGACAAATACAGAATCCGGGATATCCAAGAGACTCTTTTCCTCATAAGGGCTCAATAGCTCTATATACTCCTTGAAAAGAGATGACGTCGGGAATTTGCGCCAGAGCGTCCGGGTGGAGCTCCGTCAAGCGGCGGGCAATGGCCTCCGGGAGTTCCTGGTAGTAGTAGCGAAGAAACACAAGCCCTGTCGCGACGCATGGGTCCGGGCCGCGCTGTATCGTGCGCTGCATCTCCAGGATACCCTCCAGCGCCGCCAGGATCTTCAGGGCAGCCGCCTTTTCGGCCCTCATCCCTCCGCCGCCTTTCTCTCTACCATCGCCTTCAGCGCCTCCGCCAGTTTCATGCACTGCCGCTTGTCCAGCCATTCCTGGCGCTCTATCTGGAACATTCGCTTCGCCAAACCGTCCACCCGGGCCGGGCTCCAGTCCAGCTCCTTCATCAGCATAAAAATCTTCCGCCGGAGCGCCGCCGTCTCAGCGTTTCCGCCTTCGTCCGTCCGCTTGGCGCGGATGCTCCGGGCGGCGCGGATGCTCCGGGCGGCGCTGTCCTTCATGTTCTGGAGAACACGGGCAACCTCGTTGATCTGACCCTGCGTCAGCTGCTTCATGGATTCTTTTCCGGTTTCCCGGTAAACCACCGCATGAAGATCCTCATCCGTCATCCGCAGTTCCGGAGATTTGGCAATCGCCCATAGGGTGCGGATAGAGGGCTGTCTGTATCCTGTTCGCGCTGCTGTCATTCCTCAGACCTCCTTTCTCAGCCTCCGGCTTTCATCTGTTCCAGCTTGGCGATGTTCACCTCATAGCCAAAGACATCGCTCTGTTTCCAGGCAGCCCCTACCGCGTTAACCGTATCCTCGCCGTACTTCTTCAGCGCCTCCTTGCTGATTTTTTCCTCCACGACAATGCAGTCATTCATTTGCCGGGACTTCAGCCGCCGGATAATCTCTTCCAGCTTTTCCTTCGCCCGGGGGAGGGAAATGAAGGTGGAGAGTCGGAAGCCCACCTCGCCGAAGGTCAGGGTCATGGTCTTCGCCTTCCCCATCTCGTCCCGGTGGTCGGTGACGAACGCCTTGATCTCCCGCTCCAGCCGGGCCAGGGCGTCCTTGATGGGCTTGCTCTGCTCCTCGGCCACCTTCTGGGCCCCGATGATCTGCTTCTGCATATCGCTCTCAATGTCGCCCAGTGCGATCTGGGCCTCCGCGATTTGCCGGAGGGCGTCGTTTACGTCCTCCCAGGATTTGAGGGTCGGCTCCTCAATGACTCGCTTTCTTGCCATGTCTAAGCTCCTTTCGGTTATATGCCCGCGCCGGTCGGCGTCAGGG